>NZ_CP104311.1:317500-655000 GCF_036864975.1 Methylococcus capsulatus
GAATCACCCGCGGCTCCCATACCACACCGCGCGCGCACCGAAAGAGACGCGCATTCTACAGCATCACTGAATGACGTCAAGGGGTGAGACGAATTTTGGCAAATTTTCTTTTCCCCACCTGAATGATATGAGTGCCGCCGGCGGCCATCCTGCATTTCAGGTCTTCCACGCGCTCCCCGTCGACCTTGATGCCGCCCTGCTTGATCAGCCGAAGCGCTTCTGACGTCGATGCAGTAAGCGCCAGATCATGAAGGAGGTTTGCTATGGGATAACCGCCCTCGGGGACAGCGACGACCTGTTCGACCAGATCGTCAGGCACCGCATTGTCCCGATGACGGGCTTCGAAATTTTCGAGAGCCTTTCGCGCGGCCGCCGCACCATGGAAACGCTCGACGATCTCCTGACCCAGCTTGACTTTAATGTCACGCGGATTCGCACCTTCCGAGCACTCCCGGCGCCAGCGCGCGACTTCAGCCAGGGGGACAAAACTGAGGAGTTCGTAATAACGCCACATGAGATCGTCCGAAATGGACATGATTTTTCCGAACATCTCATCGGGCGGATCCGCAATGCCGATGTAGTTGCCCAGCGATTTCGACATCTTCTGGACGCCATCGAGCCCTTCAAGGATGGGCATGGTCATGACCACCTGAGGCGCCTGACCGTAGATTTCCTGCAGGTGACGCCCGACCAGCAGATTGAACTTCTGATCCGTTCCACCGAGTTCGACGTCGGCCTTGAGGGCAACGGAGTCGTAGCCCTGGATCAGCGGGTACAGGAACTCGTGGATGGAGATCGGCTGTCCGCCGGCGTAGCGTTTGGCAAAATCGTCCCGCTCGAGCATCCGGGCGACTGTGTGCTTCGCGGCGAGCTGGATCAGATCGGCGGAAGTCATCGCATTCATCCAACTGGAATTGAACATCACCAGCGTTCGCTCCGGACATAACACCTTGAAGATTTGCTCTTCATAGGTCTTGGCATTCTCGATCACTTCGTCCCGCGTCAAGGGTTTTCGCGTGACATTCTTTCCCGTTGGATCGCCGATCATGCCGGTGAAGTCGCCGATGAGAAAGATCGTTTCATGCCCCAGGTCCTGGAACTGCTTGAGCTTGTTCAACAGCACGGTATGCCCGAGATGCAGATCCGGCGCAGTGGGGTCGAATCCCGCCTTGATACGCAGAGGCTTTCCGCTTTCGATACGCGTTTGCAGTTCTTCCTGACGCAGCACCTCATGGGTACCGCGCAGCAATTGGGTCATTACATCATTCATGGAACGTCTTCGGAAGGTCGCTCAGTTGATTCGGCGCGGCCGGCTTCGGCCTGTAAAAGAGTCCAGTGCTGGACTCGCCAGAAGCGGTTTAGGATAAGGGAAAATGTGGGCCGGCGGGAGGGAATCCCGAACCGCCGGGAAAATCCCGCCCGGCGAACATACACACGTCGCCGGGATGGGCGGGGTACCGTCAGACAGAGAACGACGACCCACAACCGCAGGTCGTCGTTGCATTCGGATTCCGGATTACGAACTGGGCGCCCGAAACGCTTTCGGTATAGTCGATCTCGGCACCCTGGAGGTATTGAAGACTCATCGGGTCGACCAGCACGCTCACGCCGTTCTTCTCGACGACCGTGTCGTCTTCGTTGACGACCTCATCGAACGTGAAGCCGTACTGAAATCCCGAACATCCGCCGCCCGTCACGTAGACCCGCAGCTTGAGATTTTGATCGCCCTCTTCGGCCAGCAGCTCGCTCACACGACGGGCCGCGCTGTCGGTAAATTTGATGGTTTCTGCGCTCATATCGCACCACACTCTATCAAAATCAAAACGATAGAGTATTCCTAGTTCGATCGTCAAGAATTAAATCCAGGCAACCCCCGAGTGAGGTCCGGTCCAGTTGCAACGGCACTGAAGATGCGCCGGCTAACCCGCACCCAATTCGATGACTTCGAGCTTAACGAGCGCAAGCCCCGCCCCGATGAAGCCCAATTCCCTGGCGGCCCGCTTGGAAAGATCGAGAAGCCGGCCGTGACGGTGCGACGACCGATCGTTGACGCGAACCAGCACGCTGCGCTGGTTTCTGAGATTCGTGACCCGAAGGAGAGTACCGAAAGGAAAGGAATTGTGGACCGCCGTCAGTGCGTCGCGGTTGTAGCGCTCACCGCTCGCGGTCCGCCGCCCGTGAAACCGGTCGCTGTAGTAGGATGCCAACCCTACGCTACGGCTTCTTTTGTCGTACTTCTCATGAAGTGGTTTGGCTTGAACCAAATGACAGCTGGCCGCCAGCACGAGCGATAAAACACCCTGCGCTATCTTGCCGTTCACTTGCATCAGTCGACCTCCTGCAAGAGCTTCGTTGGGATATTGCGCCCGCATGATAAACAAGACCTGCGGCCATGGGCAACCTGCAAATGCGATTTCTTATGATACCTCGGCAGACGCCACGTCCCCGGCGGACAACGGGCAGACGATGAAGGATATGGCATAATTCCCTGCGCACACGGAAAATATCACCATCCATGGGGAACCCACAGCATCCGACTTTCGACGATCACACCCTCTGTGCGCTCGGCGTCAATGTGATAAACACCGAGGCCGCCGCGATAATTGCTCTGGCCGACCGGATCGACTCGAATTTCGCCGCCGGTTGCCGGCTGATTCTTGACTGCCGCGGCCGCGTGGTCGTCACGGGCATGGGCAAGTCCGGCCATATTGGGGGAAAAATAGCGTCGACCCTCGCCAGCACCGGCACCCCGGCGTTCTTCGTCAATCCTGGCGAAGCCTGCCACGGCGATCTAGGCATGATCACCCGCAACGACGTGGTGCTGGCTCTGTCCCATTCCGGCGAAACGGCGGAACTTCTGACGATATTGCCACTGATCAAACGACTCGGAATCCCGCTGATAGCCATGACGGGCAACCGCCTTTCAACGCTCGCCCGCCAGTCCAGCATCCACCTCGACACCGGCGTCCGGGAGGAAGCCTGCCCATTGGGACTGGCGCCGACTTCGAGCACCACGGCCGCGCTCGCCATGGGCGACGCCTTGGCCGTTGCACTCCTCGAGGCGCGGGGTTTCACGCGAGAGGATTTCGCGTTTTCCCATCCTGGTGGCAGTCTCGGCAGACGCCTTTTGACCTTCGTCCGCGACATCATGCACACAGGAGACGACACCCCTGTCGTCGGGCTGGAAGCCAGCGTGCGGGATGCGCTGCTGGAAATGACGGCGAAGAAGCTCGGCATGACGGCGATCGTCGATGGCGCCGGCACGGTTCAAGGCGTATTCACGGATGGCGATCTGCGCCGCCTGCTGGAAAAAGCCCAGGATATTCACGCGACTCCGATTGCCGCGGTGATGACCCGATCCTGCGTGACCGTCGAAAGCAGCCTGCTCGCCGCCGAGGCCGTCCGGATCATGGAACAGAAACGGATCAGTGCGCTGCCGGTCGTGGAAGACGGGCGACTGATCGGGGCGATCAACATGCACGATCTCCTGCGCGCGGGGGTATTGTGAGCAATCCGCGCACGCGCCGATGCCCCGGCCGGAACCGCCCGTGACGTCCCCCTTCAAAGCAAGCCAGGACGTCCTGGTCCGCGCCGCGGCCATCCGCCTGGCGATTTTCGACGTAGACGGCGTACTGACCGACGGCACCTTGTTCTTCGACCTCCAGCGAGTCGAATACAAAGCCTTTCACACCAGGGACGGTCTCGGCATCAAGCTGCTGCGGGAAAGCGGGGTCGAGGTCGCGGTGATTTCCGGCCGCGAATCCGAAATCGTTCGGCGCCGGATGGAGAGCCTGGGCGTCCGCCATTGCTTTCAGGGCTTCGAGGACAAACTCGAAGCCTTCGGCCGGCTCCAGGCGGACCTGGGACTGGCCGATGCTCAGATCGCACATGTGGGCGACGACCTGCCGGATGTCCCGCTCTTCAGGCGGGCGGGCCTTGCCGTGGCGGTGGCGGATGCCCATCCTCTGGCCGCCGAACAGGCCCATTGGCTGACCGCCCGGACCGGTGGCAATGGTGCCGCCCGCGAAGTCTGTGACCTGATCATGCACGCTCAAGGCACGCTCGATCTGGCGATGGCGAGGTTCCTCTGAGCACCCTGACGCGCCAGCAGTTCGTTGCGATCGCTTTGCTCGCCATGGCGGCACTGGGCAGCACTTGGTATGCGCAAAGAATCAAACCCAAAGAGGACGGCGATGCGAAAGCCGAACATGGTACCGTCGACTACTTCTCCCTCAACATCCGGCGAACGTCGCTGGATGAGAGCGGCAAGGCGAAGAATTTGTTAATGGCGCCGGTACTCACACACTACATCGGCGACGACCACACCGACTTGAAGGCGCCGGTATACACGATGTTTTCGAAAGAGGACAATCCGCCCTGGGTCGTTTCCTCCGAACATGGCACCCTCCGGCCGGACGGCACGATTGCCCTGGAAGGCGCCGTGCTGATTCAGCGGGACGCGGACCGCAATGGCCGGGCGATCCGGGTGGTGACGAGCAACGCCGTGGTCGATCCCAGCCGGGATTACGCCGAAACCGCAGACCATGTCGAGGTCGTCAGCGATCCGGACTTCCTCTCCGGCGACGGCGCCCAGGTTCATTTCGGCGATCAACTCAAAATTACCATTCTCTCCAATGTCCGCAGAAAACACGACGTGCGCTAGAACCAGAACGCTAGGCGTCCTCGCCCTGTCCTGCCTCTGGCCAGGCTTGACGTTCGGGCTTTCCAGCGACGCCAAGCAGCCGATCTACATCGAGGCCGATACCGCCACCTACGACGAGGCCACCGGGCAAACCGTGTACGTCGGCCACGTGCGCTCGACCCAGGGCAGCCTGATCGTGGACTCGGACAAGATGATCGTCTACCAGAAAGGCGGAAAAACCGAGAAGGTCGTGGCTTGGGGGAACCCGGTCCGGCTGAAACAGACGCCGGACGGAGGGAAGGAGGACATCCACGGTACCGGCCAGCGTGCCGAATATTTTCCCGAAACCGGCATTCTCATCCTGTACGACAAGGCCGTGGTCTGGCAGGGCGGCGACTCCACCGAAAGCGACCGGATCGAATACGACAGCCACAAGAATTTTGTGAAGGCGGGCGATCCGCAGTCGAACAAGTCACGGGTGCGCGTCAAACTGGCACCGAAGGCGGAAGCCGGGAAACCGAAGTAAGCCGATGAGCACCCTGATCGCAGAAAACCTCGGCAAGCGCTATCACCGGCGCACCGTCGTCGATGGCGTCAATCTGTCGATCGATACCGGAGAAATCGTCGGCCTGCTCGGCCCGAACGGTGCCGGCAAGACGACCAGTTTCTACATGATCGTCGGGCTGATACGGCCGGACCAGGGAACCATTTCGATCGACGGACGCCCTATCACTCACATGCCGATGCATGCGAGAGCGAAACTGGGTCTGGGATACCTTCCTCAGGAGCCGTCGATTTTTCGCAAGCTGACAGTCGCCGACAACCTGCGGGCAGTACTGGAATTCCGCCCGGAGCTGACGCGCGGACAGCAGGAATTGATCATCGAAGAACTGCTGGAAGAGTTCAGTATTTCCCACTTGCGGGACCAGCGGGCCGCAGGACTGTCCGGCGGCGAACGGCGGCGGGTGGAGATCGCTCGCGCTCTCGCCTGTGAACCTCGCTTCATGCTGCTCGACGAACCTTTCGCGGGTGTCGACCCGATTAGCATCATCGACATCCGCACCATCATCGAACACCTGAAAAACCGCGGCATCGGAATCCTGATCACCGAGCACAACGTACGCGAAACCTTGGGGATCTGCGACCGCGCCTACATCCTGGCGGCGGGGAAAGTCATCGCCGAGGGCAATCCGACTGAAATCGTGAATAATCGCGAGGTCCGACAGGTCTATCTGGGAGACAATTTTTCGCTTTGAGCGAAACGGCTTTTTGTTGCGGTTGCGTTGCGCTAACATAAGCAATTATCGCACCACACTGGAATACAGAGCGTTAGACCGATCATGAAACAATCACTGCAACTTCGGCTGGGGCAGCAACTGGCCATGACGCCCCAGCTGCAGCAGGCCATCAAGCTGTTGCAGATGTCCACGCTCGAATTGCAACAGGAAATCCAGCAGGCCCTGGATTCCAACATGATGCTGGAAGTCATCGACGAGGAAGAGCACGTCCTGAACGCTGCAAGCGAAGAAGCGTCGCTTACTTCCGCCGAACCCAGCTACGGAGAGCTCCCAGACCTCGATACTCAGACCACCATCCCGGACGAACTGCCGGTCGACTCATCCTGGGAAGATGTTTTCGACGGTATGCACAGCTATGCGCCGAGCAACGCGGCAGAGCCCGAGAACGAAGATTTCCTGGGGCAGCGCGGCAAAGGACAAAACCTGCAGGATTACCTGCGCTGGCAGATGGAGCTCACCCCTTTCACCGAGCGCGATCATGCGATCGCAACCGCCATCATCGACGCGGTGGACGATGACGGCTATCTGGATGCCACTGTGGACGAAATCACCCAGGGGTTGAGCTCGCAACTCGAAAATCTCGAACAGGACGAAGTCCAGGCGGTTCTGCACCGCATCCAGAACTTCGATCCGCCCGGCGTTGCTGCGGAAAACCCGGCCGACTGCCTGCGCATCCAGTTGCAGCAGATGCCCGAGAACACCCCTTACCGTGCTCAAGCCCTCGAACTGGTCTGCCACCACGTCGATCTGCTCGCCAAGAAGGATCTGGTTCGGCTCAAGAAAGCGCTGGAACTGGAGGACGACGAACTGGCCGCGGTGATCCGCCTGGTCCGGTCCCTCGACCCGAAACCCGGCCGCGCGGTGGAGCCCGACGACTACCAGTACATCATCCCGGATGTCTTCGTCTATCGGCAGGGGATCGAATGGGCCGTCGCCCTCAACCCCGAAATCGCACCCCGGCTGCGCGTCAACCCCTATTACAGCGGCCTGATCCGACGGGCGGACAGCAGCTCCGACAACGTCACCATGCGGAATCACCTGCAGGAAGCGCGCTGGTTCATCAAAAGCTTGCAGAGTCGCAACGAAACTCTGCTCAAAGTGGCGCGCGCCATCGTAGACCGCCAGCGCGAGTTTCTCGAGCTCGGTGAAACCGCGATGAAACCTCTGGTGCTGCGCGACATCGCCGAAGAAGTCTCTATGCACGAATCGACGATTTCGCGGGTGACGACCCAGAAATACATGCACACGCCCAACGGCATTTACGAATTCAAGTATTTTTTTTCAAGCCACGTGTCCACGGATTCCGGCGGAGAATGCTCGGCTACCGCGATCAAGGCGTTCCTCAAGGAAATCGTGAGCAAGGAAGAGGCGACCCGGCCCTTGAGCGACCATGCCATCGCCGGCATGTTGAAAGACAAGGGCATCAACGTCGCGCGGCGGACCATCGCCAAATACCGTGAAGCGATGGGCATTCCGCCGTCCAACGAAAGAAAGCAACTGTTCTAAGCGCCACTTAAGTTCCGACATTGGGAGAATCTCATGCAGCTGAGCATCAGCGGACACCACATCGACGTTACCGACGCCCTGAAAAACTACACCACCGAGAAGTTCCAGAGACTGGAACGCCATTTCGACCAGCTGTTCGACGTCCACGTCATCCTGTCGGTGGAAAAACTGCTGCAGAAGGCCGAAGCCACGGTACAGGTGACGGGTGCCAGCCTGTTTGCCGAAGACATCCAGGAAGACCTTTACGCCGCCATCGACGGCCTTGTCGACAAGCTGGACCGCCAGATCCTCAAGCACAAGGAGAAACTGAACCACCACGGCCGCCCGTAACCGGACCGTCACCCCCCGGTGATACCGTTCTGGGCATCAGCACACCAAGGCGCCGAAAGTCCCAAGATGCGGCTCATCATCGTCAGCGGTTTCTCTGGCTCGGGCAAGAGCATCGCTTTGGACACACTCGAGGATTGCGGCTACTACTGCATCGACAACCTGCCTGCCCCCCTGATCGAGCCGTTTCTCCAGCAGGCGATCGCATCCCAGTCGAGCGCGTTCGACAAGATCGCCATCGGCATCGACGCCCGCAACCAGAGCGCGAATCTCACCGGCTTTCCCGACATCCTGGCCAGAGCCCGGCGGCTGGGCGTAGACTGCCGGATCCTATTTCTCCACGCCGAGCCGGAAACCCTTCTTAAGCGCTTCAGCGAAACCCGTCGCAAGCATCCCCTCACCGACGCATCGGTCCCCCTCGCGGAAGCCATCGAGCTGGAGAGGCACCTCCTGGAACCGGTACTGAGCCGGGCGGACCTCAACATCGACACCACCTATACCACCATCCATCAACTGCGCGAGCTGGTCCGCCAACGTGTCGGCATCCCCAGCGGCGGGCTGATGTCGCTTTGCCTCCAGTCCTTTGGCTTCAAGCACGGCGTACCCATGGATACCGATTTCGTATTCGACGCCCGCTGTCTGCCCAATCCGCACTGGACGGCCAGCCTGAGGCCGAAGACGGGCAAGGACCCGGAAGTCGTCGCTTTTCTGGCGGAAAGCACGGACGTCCACGACTACCTGAACCACCTCACGGCATTCCTGGAACGCTGGATACCCTGCTTCTTGGCGGAAAACCGCAGCTATCTCAACGTATCGATTGGCTGCACCGGCGGCCAGCACCGCTCCGTTTATCTCGTCGAAGCGCTGGCCGAACGGCTGAACAGCGACCGCTACAACCTGCTGGTCCGACATCGGGAGCTCCCCCAGCCGGCCGATGAGAACCAAGGCGGAAGGTAAAACGGCGTCCTCGGATCTCGGGAACTCTCCCACCCTATCCGCGCGAGTAGTCAGAAATCCGCCCATGTGAGACGATCCGACCGTTCGCCGTCGGACATCCTCTCCGACAGCGTCTTCTTCGATGAACCTTAAGAATATGAAGGAAGGAGCCGAGATCCCATGAAGGTCTTCTGCGTACATCCCAGTCCTCTCATGTACACCAAGGTCTTCCTGCGCCTGGAACCGCTGGGCCTGGAGCTGGTGGCTGAGTCCTTGAGGCGCGCCGGACACGACATCCGGCTGATGGACCTGCAAGTGGAGTCCCACGCAGATTTCCTGCGCGAACTGGACACCTGGCGCCCGGACGTCGTCTGCTTCTCTCTCAACTACCTGGCCAACGTTCCCGAAGTCATCGACCTGGCCAAAACCGCCAAGACCCGTCTGCCGGCATGTTTCACCTTCGTCGGCGGCCACAGTGCCTCATTCGTTGCCAAAGACTTGCTGGACCATGGTGAGGGTCTGCTCGACTGCGTGCTGCGGGGCGAGGGCGAAGCCGGCGCCCCCAGATTGCTGGAGACCCTCGCCCGGGGCGGCAATATTGACGAGGTGCCTGGCGTGGTCAGCCTGACAGGCGAGGGGCCGCCGCCCGGCTTCACCAATAACCTGGACGAGCACCTCCCGGCCCGGGACCTGCTGAAGCACCGCCGCAAATATTTCCTCGGCACTCTGGACCCTTGCGCTTCCATTGAATTCAGCCGGGGTTGCCCCTGGGACTGCAGTTTCTGCAGCGCCTGGACTTTCTACGGCCGCAGCTATCGTGTAATGAGCACCGAGCGCATCATGGAAGATCTTCGGCGCATCAAAGAGCCCGGCATCTTCATCGTCGACGACGTGGCCTTCATCCAAGCCCAGCACGGCATGGAAATCGGCGAAGCCATCGCCCGCGAAGGCATCAGGAAGCAGTACTACCTGGAGACCCGGGGCGACGTCCTGCTGCGCAACAAGGAAGTCTTCAAGTTCTGGAAAAGACTGGGCATGGAATATATGTTCCTCGGTGTCGAAGCCATCGACGCCGAAGGGCTGCAGAAATTCCGCAAGCGCGTCAGCCTGGGCAAGAACTTCGAGGCCTTGGAGTTCGCCCGGTCCTTAGGGATAACCGTCGCCATCAACCTCATCGCCGATCCCGACTGGGACAGGGAGCGCTTTGAGGTGATCCGCCAGTGGTGCATGGAAATTCCGGAGATCGTCAACATCAGTGTCAACACACCCTACCCCGGCACGGAAAGCTGGCACACCGAATCGCGCCAGCTCACCACCCGCGACTACCGCCTGTTTGACATCCAGCATGCCGTTCTCCCCACCCGGCTTCCGCTGCCCGAGTTCTATGGCGAACTGGTGAAAACCCAGCAGGTGCTCTACAAGAAGCACATGGGCTGGGCCGCGGCGCGCGACACCTTGAAAATCCTCGGCGGCCATTTGCTGCACGGACAGACGAACTTCCTCCGCAGCCTGTGGAAATTCAACAGCGTCTTCAACCCGGAACTGCAGTTGGCGGACCACCGTCAACCGGTGAAATATCCGATGAGTCTGCCCCCTCCCCTCCCGGACCGAAAAATCGACGCAAAGACCCTGTACGTCCACCGCAGCCAGGGCCGCAAGAGCCGAGCCCTGGACGACGCCACGGAAAAATTCGTGGACGAGGGGCGGATGGGAGCGGCAACCGGCTGACGAGACACGGTCCAAGAGACACCGGTCGCCCCGCACCGCCGCAAATGCCCCAGCCATCGATTCGCCCGGCGGCGCCCTAATCTTCAGCCGTTCGAGGAGGAAACGGGCAGTTCGGCACTGTATCGTGTTCCGAAGAGACCCCCTCGGGGCCGGAACAATTTTATTCTTTGCATTCACGAAAAGACAGGAATATTCTTCAGAATAATTTGATACGAAAGAGTATCCGCCATGCTGCACCCCGAATCCGCCCCCGCTACAGACCGCGCCCGTGTCCTCACCCAGGCGGTCGTCGAATCGGCCCGCCGCTTAGGGCTGGGCTCCAGCGATTTGAAAAACATCATCGGCGCCAGTCAGCCCACCGCATCCCGCCTGCTGAACGGTCGTTACGTCCTGCCCGAAGGCGGCAAGGTATGGGAACTCGCCGTCCACTTCGTGCGTCTCTACCGCTCCCTGTCCTCCCTGGTCGGCGGCGACGACGAACTGGCTCGGAGCTGGCTGAAATCGGCGAACAAAGCCTTCGATGGTGAACGTCCGCTGGAGGTGATCAAACGCATCGACGGCCTCATCCATGCCTGTGAATACCTGGACGCCCACCGCGCTCGCCTCTGAAGCATTCCCATGGCAGGGCACCGGATGGCGGGCAGTGGAAGCCCAGCATCGCGTCGCCACCATGCATCTGACGGCGGGCAGGCTGGACGATCAATCGCTACTGGAAGACATCCTCGACGAAGCGAAGCCCCCCCTCCCCGCCGCCGCCGAAGGTCTGCACTGGCTGCTGGCGACACCCTTCCGGTATTGGCCTCTGCCAGGCGGATCGCGGTTCCGGCGGAGCACCGATCCCGGCGTGTTCTATGGCGCAGAGGAAAGGAAAACGGCCTGCGCCGAATGCGGCTACTGGCGGCTCCGGTTCTGGCTGGACAGCGAAGGACTCTCGGACCGCTCCGCCACCGTCGAACTGACCCTGTTCGAATTCGCCGCCGCGGCCGACAAGGCCATCGACCTCTCCCGCCCGCCGCTGTCGTCCGACCGGGATGCCTGGACACACCCATCCGATTACTCGGCCACCCAAACCCTTGCCGAGCATGCGCGGGATGCCGGCATCGAAACCATCCGCTACCAATCGGTCCGCGATCCCGGCGGATTCTGCCTGGCTTTGCTGACACCAAAAGTTTTCAAATCAGCCCCCGAACCCTACCGGAACAGCCAGCAAACCTGGAACCTGCTGATTCAGCCTCCCACCCGGATCGTCTGGCAACGGCAATTGGACCGGGAGAGCTGGGTGTTCGAGTTCTAGCAAAGCATCGAACCTCACCAACGCAACTACAGCAGTGCCTCTTTAACTACGCGGATAGAGCCGCAGAGCTTGGAGCAGCCAGGATTGGCCATTCAAGCCACTTCGGACACGGCTCGTATTCCCGGCCTCAGAGAGGCCGGCGAACCAGGCGCGTTTTCGGCGAGGCACGACAGCATCAGGCGATTCTGGCTGGCGTCCGCGTGTCACAATCCACCGATGGCCTGCACCAGGCCGTGGAGGGTGGAGAGCATGTGCTGAATCCGGGAGCGCAACACGGCCTGCCGGAATAGGCTCATCAGCTTGTAGGCGGGCATGGCAAAGCCCAAGGCCGCTTCGGTGGCCCAGAAGTCGCGCATGCTGAACGCGTCCAGACCGAAATCCGCCTTGAGTTCCTTGATTGCGGTTCTGTGCGGCAAAGCCGCATTCCGCTTCGCGGGACTGCCACAATCCGCCCTTCCCACCAGATCCCTCCCCTCGGCATGTCAAGCGTGGTCACAAACACCCTGTAGCGCCAGCCTTGAATGTCCGGATCGGCCGCACACAACTCCTGGGGGTCCATCGCAGGCTCCAGGGAGTGACCGGCGACGCCATCCCGAACGCCTCGTTACAAAGGGGGAAGCCCGGTCATTTACGAAGCACCTCGCATCCCCCTACCCCGGTCCGATGGGACCTGATAGATTACAGCCTTTACCACTCAGACCGATTTTATGCGATCCAATCCATCTGCTTCAGGAGTCCGGTGATGACTGAGCCTTGGGTATCCGTCGAGCAGCTCGTCGAGCATCTGGGCGTGACACGTGATTCGATCTACCGGTGGATTTCGCGCCGTGGGCTGCCGGCACACCGGGTGGGTCGCCTGTGGAAATTCAAGGTTTCCGAGGTGGATGAGTGGATACGCGGCGGTGGCGCGGATGAAGAAAAACACGGCGATGCGGCTCCGGCATCGCCGCGAAAAAAATAGAGGGATGGTCTGAATGCCCACACTCAACTGGATCGGCAAGGAAGCCGTCGTCAAACACCACAAGGAAGTGCCCTTCCGCCTGCTGGAGCCGGTGCCGGAACTCTCCTGCGGCCCGGCGGATACCGGGAACCTCATCGTGCAGGGTGACAACCTGCACGCGCTCAAGGCGCTGCTGCCCCGCTATGCCGGAAAGGTGAAGTGCATCTACATCGACCCGCCCTACAACACCGGCAACGAAGGCTGGGTGTACAACGACAACGTCAACAGCCCGGAGATTCGCAAGTGGCTGGGCGAGGTGGTCGGCAAGGAAGGCGAAACGCTGGATCGGCACGACCGCTGGCTCTGCATGATGTACCCGCGCTTGTTGCTGCTGAAACAGTTTCTGCGCGAGGACGGTGCGATCTTTGTGTCCATCGACGACAACGAGGTGGCGACGCTGCGGCTGTTGATGGATGAGGTTTTTGGGGCGAAGAATTTCGTGGCGACGGTTCTATGGCAGAAGGTCTATTCGCCGAAGAACTCGGCACGCCATCTCTCCGAAGACCACGACTACATCGTGATTTATGCCGCCAAGGCCGACGCTTGGAAACCGAATCTCTTGCCGCGCACGGAAGAACAGAATGCTGCGTACAAGAATCCTGACAAGGACCCGCGAGGCGTCTGGAAAACGAGCGATTTGTCGGCGCGAAACTATTACTCGGCGGGAACGTACTCGATCAACTGCCCCTCTGGGCGAGTAATCGAAGCCCCGCCCAAGGGAATGTATTGGCGGGTTTCAAAGGAAAAGTTCGAGGAACTGGACCGCGATAACCGCATCTGGTGGGGCAAGGATGGCAATGCCATTCCGCAGATCAAACGTTTCCTGCACGAGGTCAAGGACGGTCGGGTGCCGCAGACGATGTGGTTTTATCAAGAGGTTGGCCACACTCAGGAAGGCAAGAAGGAACTGCTCGAACTGGTCGACTTCAACTCGTCCGACGACGTGTTCATCACGCCGAAACCCACCCGGCTCATTCAGCGCATCCTGCAAATCGCCACCGACAAGGACTCCCTCGTCCTCGACTCCTTCGCCGGTTCCGGCACCACCGGCCATGCGGTGCTGAAACAAAATGCCGAGGACGGCGGCAAGCGTCGCTTCATCCTCGTCGAAATGGACGAGAACATCGCCCAGAACGTCACCGACGAGCGGGTGCGCCGCGTCGCCAGCGGCTATACCAACGCCAAAGGGCAAACAGTAGAGGGCCTCGGCGGCGGCTTCCAGTTCTGCCGCCTCTCCGCCGAACCCTTGTTCGATGCCGATGGCCAGATCCGCAGCGACGTGAAATTCGCGCAACTGGCCGAATTCGTCTGGTTTGTGGAAACCGGCACGGGTTTCCCTCACCCCCGGCCCCTCTCCCAGGGGGAGAGGGGAGAGCCATGTTCGCCGCTCTTGGGCATCCACGAGGGCCGTGCCATTTATCTGCTCTACAACGGCATCCTCAAGGACAAATCCGTGGCGGGCGGCAATGTGCTCACCGGCCCGGTGTTCGATGTACTGCCGAAGTTCGCCGGCCCGAAAGTGATCTACGCCGCCGCCAACCGCATGGGCGCCCGCGCCGCACGCGAGGGCATCACCTTCAAGCAGACCCCTTACGCGCTGGAAGTTTGACCATGCCGACCATCAGCATGTTTTACGGAATTTTGGTGGCCATGTATGTGCTGGATACCGACAAGCATCATCTTCCACACATTCATGTGCGTTACAACGAGTTCAAGGCGGTGATCCAGATTCCCGACGGTGAGGTGCTGGAAGGCGAATTGCCGACGCGGCAAATGAAACTGCTCCAGGCATGGATCGAAATTCACCGCGATGAACTGATGGCCGACTGGTACTTGGCCAGCACAGGACAGACGCCGTTCAAGATTGATCCCTTGCGTTGAGGAGGATGGCAATGACGCCCGATGTGGTTGAGGTAAAGGCGCTGCCCGAATACACGCTGCTCGTGCGTTTTGCCAATGGCGAGTTGCGCCGCTTCGACATGCGGCCGTATTTGCGTTATCCCGCCTTTGCCCACTTACAAGACCCGGCCTTATTCCAGAGCGCGCATGTGCAGCACGGCACGGTAGCGTGGACCAACGATATCGACGTCTCGCCGGACACGCTCTATCTTCGTGGCGAAACTGCAGGCGTAACGGCATGAACACGTTTTTGGCCAAAAAATACCAACAGCAGGTGCTCGACAGCGTGGAGACCTATTTCAAGGCTTGCCATGAATTGCCCTCGCCCTCGATTGCTTTCACCGCCACCACCGAACGCCTGTGGGGGCGCGGTTTGTCGTACAACCCGTTGTCGGGCTTTCCGACCGATATGCCGTATTTCTGCCTGCGCGTGCCTACCGGCGGCGGCAAGACCTGGCTGGCGGCGAAAAGCGTTCAACTCGTCAACACCCACCTGCTGCGCTGCGAGCACAGCGTGATTCTGTGGCTGGTGCCCAGCAAGCCGATTCGTGAGCAGACGATCAAGGCACTGAAGGATCGCAGCCACCCGTATCACGCCGCACTGCGAGAGGCGGGGCCGATCACGGTGCTTGATCTCGAAGAGGCCAAGAGCGTGACCCGCGCCACGCTGGACACCTCGACCACGGTGATCGTCGCCACGCGCCAGGCGTTTCAGGTGGAAGAGGAAGAGTGCCGCAAGGTGTATCAGTCCAGCGGCGCACTGATGCATCACTTCGACAACCTGTCGCCATTGCTGCGCGACGAGTTGCTGACCGATGGCGAAGGCAGCGAACGTACCACGCCCTACTCGCTGGCCAACGTGCTGCGTCTGCGCCGGCCATTCGTGGTGGTGGACGAGGCGCACAACAGCCGCACCGAACTGGCCTTCGACATGCTGGCGCGCTTCCGCCCCAGCGGCGTGATGGAGCTGACCGCCACGCCCGATCTGGAACGCACGCCCAGCAATGTGCTGCACAGCGTATCCGCCGCCGAGTTGAAGGCGGAAGAAATGATCAAACTGCCGGTGGTGCTGGAAACCGAGCCGAACTGGCAGCAGTGTCTGGCCGATGCCATCGCCCGGCGCGATGCCCTGCACAAGCTGGCGGATGAAGAACGCCGGGCAGGTGCGGCTTATCTGCGCCCGCTGGTGCTGATTCAGTCCGAACCGCGCCGCGCCGGCATCGAGACGCTGGATTTTGAGAAGGTAAAAAACGAGCTGATCGCCAACCACGGCATTCCTGCCAGCGAAATCGTGGTGGCCACCGGCGAGGAAAAGGGGCTGGAGCAGATCGATGCCGATTACAAGCTGGGCATTGCCGACCCGGCCTGCCCGGTGAAGTTTGTCATCACTCAGAAGGCGCTGGCCGAGGGCTGGGACTGCCCGTTTGCTTACATTCTGGTGAGCATGGCTTCGCTATCGTCGGCCACGGCGGTGGAGCAGTTGCTCGGGCGTGTGTTGCGTCAGCCTGATGCGGCGCACCGGCAGGCGAAGGCATTGAACCAGTCCTATGCCTTCGTGGTGTCGCGCAACTTTGCCGAGACGGCGGGCGCGCTGCGCGACCGTCTGGTGGCGGGCGCCGGGTTCGAGCGGCGCGAGGTCACGGAATTTGTCACTGCTGCCAAGGCCGAACAGGCGCGGCTCGACCTGGAGGGCCACGCCGGGCGCGTGGTCGTGCGGCCGGTGGCGATTACCTTGTCCGAAAAGCCCGACCTGAAGAGCGTACCGAAGCCGGTACGTGACAAGGTGAGCTGGGACGGCAAGCTCAACCGGCTGACGATCAGCACACCGCTCACGGAGGACGAGGCCGAAGCGCTCAAGGCAGCGGTCACTTCGGAAACGGCGGCAGCGGCGATTGCGGAAGCCGCCGAAATCAGCCGCACCACGGCGATTGAGTTTTTCCAGACGCCCGCCGAAATGGGCGAGCGTTTCCGCGTGCCGCAGTTGGCCTTGCGCGTGCAGGGCGAGCTGGCGCTGTTTGATGACCCGGAGGTGCTGGAGTATCCGTGGGACCTCTCACCCTGCGATGCCGCGCCGACGGCCGATGACCTGACGGCACTGGGCGCGGCGCTGAAAGTGTCGGAAGGAGGCGAGATCGACATCGACGAGGGCGGCCACGTCGTGTCCCGCTTCCTGCCCGAATTGCAGCGCGATCTGGGTCTCGTCTATCAACCCGAAAACTGGGATGAGATTCGCATCGCCACCTGGCTGTGCCGCAACCTGCCAGAGCAGTCGCTGACCCATGCCAGCAAGCAGGCCTTTGTCGCGGCGTGGCTCACCGATCTACTTCGCCGGGATGGCTTCACGCTGGCACGCGCCAATCTTCAGAAGTTTCTGATCCGCAATCTGGTCGAGGCGCGCATCCGTGAACTGCGCAAGCAGGCCGTGGGCAAGGCATTCCAGCAGACGCTGTTTGGCATGGAAGCCGCCGAGCGCGTGGCGGTGACCGATCAATACGCCTTCGAGTTTCACGCCCAGGCTTACGCCCCCAGCCGCGACTACGATGGGCGCTTTGGCCATTTTGATTTCCGCAAGCACTTCTATGGGCGCATCGGCGACTTCGACAGCCAGGAGGAATTCGAGTGCGCCTGCCAGTTGGATAAGTGGGCGCAGCAGGGGCGTATCCGGTTCTGGGTGCGCAACCTGGTTCGGCGCGAAGGCTGCTCGTTCTTCCTGCAAAAGGCCGATGGCCGGTTCTATCCCGATTTTCTGTGCCAGTTGCCCGACTCGGCAGGCCAGCCGGGGCCGATTCTGGCGGTGGAATACAAAGGCGCGGACCGCTGGAAGGAGGCTGAAGATGACCGCCTGATCGGCGGCCTGTGGGCCAATCTGTCAGAAGGCCGGTGCCGGTTCGTGATGGTCAAAGACAAGCGGTGGGACTGGATCGAACCGCTCCTGACATGACACTCGACTTCGCCGCTCTCGACGCCCTGCGTACCCGCCACCCTGCCTGGCGGCTGCTGCGTTCGGACCATGCGCCGCTGGTGGCGAGCTTTCTGCACCGCGTATTCGTGGCGCCCAATGTGCGCGTGATGAGCGAGGCCGATCTGGCCGAGGCGCTGGAGGACGAGCTGTTCGCCTTGCGCGAGCAGTGGGGATCGGAGGCGTACCCCAAGGGCGCGCAGGACTACCTGAACGACTGGGCCGCGCCCGACAAGGGCTGGCTGCGTAAGTTCTACAAGCCGGGCACGGACGAGGCGCAGTTCGACCTCACGCCGGCCACGGAAAAAGCCATCGCCTGGCTGGCGTCGCTGACCGAGCGACCGTTCGTCGGCACCGAATCGCGCCTGCTCACGCTGTTCGCGCTGCTGGAGCAGATCAGCGCCGGCACCGAGGCCGACCCGATCAAACGCGTAGCCGATCTGCGCAAAAAGCGCGACGAGCTGGACGCCGAGATCGCCCGCGTGCTGGCGGGCGATGTTCCACTGCTGGACGACACGGCGGTCAAGGACCGCTTTCAGCAGTTCCAGCAACTGGCGCGCGAGCTGCTGGCCGACTTCCGCGAGGTGGAACACAACTTCCGTCTGCTCGACCGGAAGGTACGCGAGAAGATCGCGCTGTGGGAAGGCGCCAAGGGTGCGCTGCTCGACGAAATCATGGGCGAGCGCGATGCCATCGGCGACTCCGACCAGGGCAGGAGCTTCCGCGCCTTCTGGGACTTCCTGATGTCCAGCCGGCGGCAGGAGGAGTTTTCCGCGCGGCTGGATCAGGTGCTCAAGCTTCCCGCCGTCGCGCAGCTTGCGCCCGAGCCACGCATCCGGCGCGTGCATCACGACTGGCTGGAGGCGGGCGAACACACGCAGCGCACGGTGGCGATGCTCTCACAGCAGCTGCGCCGTTTCCTCGACGACCGCACCTTTCTGGAAAACCGCCGCATCCTGGACTTGCTGCGCGGCATCGAGAGCAAGGCGCTGGCATTGCGCGAGGCCATGCCCTCTAGCACTGTGATGCACCTCGACGCCATGGGCGCGGACATCGAACTGCCGCTGGAGCGGCCGCTGTTTACGCCGAGCCTGAAACCGCGCCTGGCCGATTTGGCGCTCGTGGCCTTTGATGCCGACATCGATACCGCGCGCCTGTTCGACCAGATCGTGGTGGACAAGGCGCGCCTGCGGGCTGCCGTGCAACGCGCACTGCGGCACCAGCCGCAGATCACGCTGCGTGAGCTGCTGGAGACCGAGCCTCTGCGACAAGGACTCGCCGAACTGGTGGCCTATCTGGAACTGGCCCATAGCGGGGACGGCGGCGATGCCCTGGAGGGCTTGCGCGCTCTGGTCGATGAGGCCGTGATCGAGTCGATCCGGTGGCAGGCCTGCAACGCAGTGGGTGAAGCGGTGACGCGCGAGGCGCGCCTGCCCCGCGTGATTTTTACGCGCTGACGGTGTCCGGCGCAGGGAGAGAATAACGTGAACGACGCACTGCACGAGGACGATTCTGTTGATGCGCAGCCCACCACGCTACCGCCGGCGCCCGAGTTGTCGCAGCTGATGATTCACCTGCTCAAGGGCGTGCTTTACCGCGACGACGACGAGCGGCTGTGGGCGAGCCTGCTGCGCCTGCAGGCGCGGGTGCGGGAGCAGGCCGCCGTGCTGCTGCTCGATCTGGTGCTGGACGAGGCGGAAGGGTACGCCTTCTTGAAGAGCCGCCCGGACCCGGACGAATCGGAGGAGGCGCCGCGCTTGCCGCGGCTCGTCGCACGCCGGCCGCTTTCCTACCCGGTGAGCCTGATGCTGGCACTGCTCAGGAAGCGCTTGGCCGAGTTCGACGCCGGCGGCGGCGATACCCGGCAAGTGCTCTCGCGCGAGGACATCGCCGATCTCATACGGGTGTTCCTGCCCGAGGGCACAAACGAGGCTCGCTTGATCGACCAGGTGGACGCGACCATCGCCAAGGTGGTCGAGCTGGGATTTCTGCGGCGGCTCAAGCCTGCCGCCGGCAGCGCGCAGGACCGAGGCCAATACGAGGTGCGCCGCATCCTGAAGGCTTTCATCGACGCGCAGTGGCTGGCGGATTTCGACGCGCGGCTGGAGGTCTATCGCGTGGCGCTGTCGGGCGGCCCAGACCGGGAGAAGGCCAATGTTTGAAGCGGCGACGCTCGGGCTGGACTTCGTGGCCGACGACAGCCGGGTAGGATTTCGGCTGCAGCGGCTGGAAGTGCTGAACTGGGGCACCTTCGACAAGCGCGTGTGGCGCTACGAACTCGACGGGCGCAACGGTTTGCTCACCGGCGACATCGGTTCGGGCAAGTCCACACTGGTCGATGCCGTCACCACCTTGCTGGTGCCGGCGCACCGGGTGGCCTATAACAAGGCCGCCGGCGCGGATGCCCGCGAGCGGTCCTTGCGCTCCTATGTATTAGGCTACTACAAGAGCGAGCGCAACGAGGTGACGGGCAACGCGAGGCCCGTCGCGCTGCGCGATGCGTCGAGCTACTCGGTCATCCTCGGCGTCTTCCGCAACGAGGGCTATGACCAGGCGGTGACGCTGGCCCAGGTCTTCTGGCTGAAGGACCCGCAGGGCGCACCTGCACGCCTGTTCGTGACTACCGAGCGGGCTCTCACCATCGCCGATGACTTCAGCGGCTTTGGCAGTGACATCACCGCCCTGCGCAAGAAGCTGCGGGGCGCGGGCTGCGAGCTGTTCGACAGCTTCCCGCCCTACGGGGCATGGTTCCGCCGGCGCTTCGGCATCGAGCACGAGCAGGCCCTGGAGCTCTTCCATCAGACCGTATCGATGAAATCGGTGGGCAACCTCACCGACTTCGTGCGCTGCCACATGCTGGAACCCTTCGATGTGGGCAGCCGCATCGAAGCGTTGATCCGCCACTTTGATGACCTGGACCGGGCGCATCAGGCGGTGCTCAAGGCCAAGCGGCAAGTGGACTTGCTCGCGCCCCTGGTCGAGGACGGCGCGCGCCACCGGCTGCTCGCGGCCGAGATCCAGGGCTGGCGGGATGCGCGCGATCAGCTTCGACCGTATTTCGCCCGGCTCAAGGGCGAACTGCTGGACCGCCGACTCGGCTTGCTGGCGGACGATGCGGCCCGGCTCGATGCGCAGATCGAGCGCCTGGACGCGCAGCGTGAGACCGGGCGCGTTGAGATTGGCCGCCTCGAGCGGGCCTTGCGCGACAACGGCGGCGACCGCCTGGAGGAGCTGGCGGCTGAGATCCGCCGTCTGGATCAGGAGAAGGTGCAACGTCAGCACAAAGCCGACCGCTACCGGGACTTGCTGGCCCGCATCGATGAGGCGGCGCCAGCCGATGTAGCCGGTTTCCTCGCCCAGCAGCAGAGCATCGCCCAGCGTGCCGAAGACTTGCGTGAGCGCATTGCCGACTTGGACAACCGCGAGCGCGAAGAGGATTTCACTTTCCGCAAGGGCAGTGAAGAGCAAGCCGCCTTGTCCGACGAGATCGACAGCCTCCAGCGGCGCAAGAGCAACATTGACGCCGCCCAGATCCGCATCCGCGATGCGCTGTGTTCGGCGCTGGCGATCGGTGAGGGCGAACTGCCTTTCGCGGGCGAACTCATCCAGGTGCGTGACGACGAGCGCGATTGGGAGGGGGCGGCCGAGCGGTTGCTGCGCGGATTTGGTCTCTCGCTGCTGGTGCCGGACGCCCACTACAAGGCGGTGGCGGACTGGGTGGACCGCCAGCATCTGGGCGCCCGGCTGGTGTACTTTCATGTGCGTCCACGCAAGGCCGCGCAGGGCACCGTTCTGCATCCGCAGTCGCTGGTGAAGAAGCTCGTCATCAAGCCGGATTCACCACACTACGAGTGGCTGGAGCAGGAGCTTCGAAACCGCTTCGACGTGGCCTGCTGCGACAGCGGGGAGCAGTTCCGCCGCGAGGCGCGCGCCATTACGCGCGCAGGGCAAATCAAGGACCCGAGCGGTCGCCACGAGAAGGACGACCGCAGCCGGATCGACGACCGCAGCCGCTATGTGCTCGGCTGGAGCAACGCCGACAAGCTGCGGGCCTTGCGCGACCAGCGGGAGCGTCTGGAGGCAGAGCTGGCCCAACGCGCACAGCGCATCAGCGAGATCAGCCAAGCGCGCAACGAACTGCGGGGCCGGCTCGATGCACTTAGCAAGCTGGAAGAGTTCACGCACTTTGCGGACATCGACTGGATGAGCCTGGCCCGTCAGATTGCGGTACTCACCGAGGAACGCGCGCGGCTGGAAGCCGCATCCGATACGCTGCAAGAGTTGGGGCGCCAGCTCAAGGCCGCGCAAGATCGGCTTGCGGAGACAGAACGCAAGCGCGACGAGGCCCGGGACAAGCGAGCGGCGGTGGCCACCAAGCAAGCTACGGCACAAGACCTGCGGAATCACACGGTCCGCATCTGGGAGGGCGCGCCGCTGACCGAAGTGCAGATCGAGCATCTGGATGGCTGGCGTTCGCAGGCGCTGGGCGAACATCAACTGTCGGTCGAGTCCTGCGACAACCGCGAGCAGGAGGTGCGCAAGTGGCTGCAGGAGCGCATCGACGCGGAGGACAAGCGCCTGGCCCGTCTGACCGAGCGCATCGTCAATGCCATGCGCGGCTTCAAGGAGGAGTTCAAGGCCGAGACCGTCGAGATGGACGTGAGCCTGGCGGCGCTGCCGGAGTACGAGCGGATGCTCACCGGATTGAAGTGCGACGACCTACCGCGATTCGAGGCGCGCTTCAAGGAGCTGCTCAACGTCAACACGATCAACGAGATCGCCAACTTCAACGCCCAGCTCGCCCGCGAGCGCGAGACGATCAAGGAGCGCGTCGACTTCATCAACCAGTCGCTCCAAGCCATCGACTACAACCCCGGCCGGTACATCAAGCTGGTGGCGCTGCCAAGCCCGGATGCGGAGATCCGCGACTTCCAGCAGGATTTGCGGGCGTGCACCGAGGGCGCGATGACGGGCTCGGCCGACGAACAGTATTCGGAAGCCAAGTTCCTGCAGGTCAAGGCCATCATCGACCGCTTCCGTGGCCGTGAAGGGCTGTCGGACGCCGACCGGCGCTGGACCGCCAAGGTCACCGACGTACGCAACTGGTTCCTGTTCTCGGCCAGCGAGCGCTGGCGCGCCGATGGTGCCGAGCACGAGCACTACTCGGACTCAGGCGGGAAGTCGGGCGGTCAGAAGGAGAAGCTGGCCTACACCGTGCTGGCCGCGAGCCTGGCCTACCAATTCGGGCTGGAGTGGGGCGCCGTTCGTTCGCGGTCGTTCCGCTTCGTCGTGATCGACGAAGCTTTCGGGCGCGGGTCGGACGAGTCGGCGCAGTACGGTTTGCGCCTGTTCCAGCAGCTCAACCTGCAGCTGTTGATCGTCACGCCGCTGCAGAAGATCCACATCATCGAGCCCTTCGTGGCCAGTGTGGGCTTCGTGCACAACGAGGGCGGGCGCGACTCACGGCTGCGCTGCCTCACGATCGACGAATACCGGACACAGAAGGCCGCGGGAGGGCCTGCCAGGTGAGCTGGACCACGCCGGCCGACCTGCGCGCGCAGGTGCAGCGCCTGTGGGACCGCGGCGACTTGCTGCAGGCCACCGTGTCGGACACCCTCACCTGGCCCCTGCGCCTGAACCTGAAGTCCCCCTTGGCTTCCGACCTGTCCGACCGTTTCGAGGCGGTGCGCGAATGGGCGCACGCCATCGCCAATACCCCTCAGGTTCGCATCGAATGGCGGGAGTGGAATCACCGCGTCCAGGGCAAGCAACGGCTTCCGGCGGCCGTCTGGATCGATACCCTGCAGGACGCCTTGGCTTTCATCGGCAAGAGCAGACAGGCGCAACGCTTCGAGGCCTTGTGGCGACAGACGGCGGTTATGCAGCCGGCCTTGCTGGCGTGGCTGTCGCGGCGCCCGATCCGGGCGCTGGACCAGGCCGACCGCTGGGAGCGTCTGCTGGCCGTGGTCGCCTGGCTGCAGGCCCATCCCCGTCCGGCCATGTACCTGCGCCAGGTCGACGTGCCTGGGGTGGACAGCAAGTTCATCGAGGCCCACCGAGGCGTGTTGGCCGAGCTGCTGGACCTGGCGCTGCCACCAGAAGTCATCGATCTTGACGCGACCGGCGTCGTGCAGTTCACGCGGCGCTACGGCTTCCTCGACAAACCGGTGCGCATCCGTTTCCGCTCGCTCGATGCCACAGTGCCCTCTCTGCCGGGGTGCGCCGGCTTGCCCGACATCACTCTGGATGCCGCCAGCTTCGCGTCACTGGCGCTGCCTATCGAGCAAGTTTTCATCACTGAGAACGAGACCAACTTCCTCGCCTTCCCGGCGGCGGCGCGAGCCATCGTCATCTTTGGCGCCGGCTACGGCTGGGCGTCGTTGGCAGAGGCATCCTGGTTACACCGCTGCCGGCTGCACTACTGGGGCGACATCGACACCCATGGCTTTGCCATCCTGGATCAGTTGCGGGAGCACTTCCCGCAGACAGAGTCTGTCCTGATGGATGCGCAAACCTTACTGGCACATCGTGCGCACTGGGGGGAGGAACCCGACCCGGTCCACCACGATTTGTTTCGTCTTACTCAGGCGGAGGCAAAAATCTACGACGATCTTCGATGGGACCGCATACGACCCAGGCTAAGGCTGGAGCAAGAGCGTGTGGGATTCGGCTGGTTGAACGAACGGCTCCGGAAGTTACGGTGAAGTCCGCCGGTGAGTGGTCGCAGGTCTATGGGACGAAGCGGCGGCCACGTGATGGCCGGCCGCAGGTACGAGGTGCTGGCCGCGGCTCCCGGGGCCGGATGAAACGAGACCGCACGTGGGATTGTTCTCTGCCCCCGGAAAACCCGCCATTGCGGATTCGGTGGGCAGCGATGACACGGGGCATTGCAGCCCTCGTCAGACGACCGCGACGCGATTGCGCCCGTTCTGCTTGGCGTGGTAGAGCGCGCGATCGGCACTGTGCTTGAGCAGGGACAAATCGTAGGGTGGCCGGTCGATACAGGTGACGCCGATGCTCACGGTGAGTGATATGGCTTCTTCGCCGTAGCGGAAGCCGGCGTGCATCGTCGCGAGGCGCAGGCGGTCGGCGATGCGCTGTGCCTGTTCCTGCGTGGTCGCCGGCAACAGAACACCGAATTCCTCGCCGCCGTAGCGGCAGAACAGATCGCGGTGCCGCAGGCTTTCTTCCATGGTCTCCGCAACCCGGACAAGGGCGGCATCGCCGGCGGCATGACCGTGCCGATCATTGACCTGCTTGAAATGATCGATGTCGATCATGAGCAACGAGACCGGCTCCCGCTTGCTGCGCGCCCGAAGCAGTTCATCGGTGGCGAGGTTTTCGAACACTCGCCGGTTATAGATCCGCGTGAGCGAATCGAACGAGGCCAATTGATGCAGTTCGGCGTTGAGCTCCTCGGCGACGATCAGTCCGAAACAGAGAGAACCCAAGACGTTCCCGACCAGCATGGCGGAATACGTCAATTGCTGCACCCAGTTTTCGTCCATGGGATGGACTATCGGTGCGCCCAGGATGAGAGGATTTACCGCACGTATCGCCAAAACCACGCTGATTGCGAGCGCCAGGACACCGGTGACCCGGTAGATCGACCGGCCAGAAGGGGGAGCCGGACGGAGCAGAGCGGATGCGATCATGAAGAACACTGCAGCGGCCCATGCGCTGTTGGTGCTGATGCGGAGTTTGTCGTAACCTGCGTAGAGGGTGTAGACGTTACTGACTGCGGTCAAGACGAAAACGCCAAGCAGTGCGAACTTGCTGTAGGCACGCTCCCGGAGTTCTTGCACCGCGACGAAAACCAGGAGAGTTCCGCCGATCGCTAGCGTGACCGCCCCACCCAACGCGACCGGCTCCGGTACCAGCGCTCGCCCGGCCAGGATGAAAAGTGCGAAATTCATCCCCGTCATCAACCCGCCCAGCGCCCACGAATGCATGGCTCGGGTGATCCGGGCGGGATATTGCGGAGCGACCAGCAGAATCACGCCGGCCTTGCCTACCGACGCCAGCGTCAGAAGGGTGTAGAGGGTGTAGGGATCCATATCAGCCCGGATAAGGAGCGCTTGCAGAGGAAACGCCCCGTCAGCCTCGCGCCTCCGGCAGGCCACAAATTCGACCGCGGCGAAATGCGCGGAAACCGGCTCACCGCTTTCCTGGAAGCCTTGCCGGCCGAAAAAGGCCGCCTCACAGAGGGCCTGTTCGGATTTCCGAAGTTTGAAGCAGGTGCCGACACGATGGGCAAGATAGAGAGCATTGGCGGAAAGGTTGTTGCCGGAAGGCTCGATGACACACGGCGAAGCAACACCGTTTTCGGCGCCGGGAGACAGCCGACGCATCGACCTAAGTGTAGCCGGTTCGAAGCTGCCGGGCGATCATGCCGCGCCCCTGAGGAGTATTCGGTGTAGGATGGACCACGTTCCCGGCCGGTCCTTGAGCCCGGTTTCGGCATGTCCTCATCTACGGCCCATGGAGAGCTCATGAAAGCCCTGATCGCGGTTTACACAGCTTTGATGCTTTCCGGCTGCGGGGTCGTGCTACCGGCCAAGCACAATTCCAGCGATCTCGATAAGCTCCAAACCGGCATGACGGAACAACAGGTCGACCAGGTGCTCGATTCCCATTACGTCACGCTGCATGAAGGAGAAACAGCGGAAGGCAGGAACACCGTGGTCCGGTTATATGATCTGTACGGCAGAAACACGGCCGTCTGGAACCTGCTGCTCGGTCTTCCGACCTTCACCGTCACCTGGTGGCTCGTACCGGACACCAAGGCTTACGAACTGGTCTTCGTCGATCATAAACTGCAACGATGGGCTCTCGATGAGCCGGAGTGAGGGGCGGACTTTGAGGAGGTTTCCATGCCGAACGAACCGAACCTGCAGGAGCACACGAAGAAGGTTTTCAAAGAAACGGTCGACATCTACCGCAAGGACCTCATCGCTCTCCTGAACAACCCGCTGCCCATCGCCATCGCAGTGGCGGTGATCGTATTGTTCCTGCTCGCGATCGGATCGTGAGAGCCGACCGGCCGACCGTGAGGCCGGATTCGGTCAAGCGTTCTCCCCGCCGATCCGGCTGGACTTCATGCTCGGTGACAGTCTTCACCTTCACCGCCAACTTTGCGCGCCAAGTCACTTGCATGTTGCTAGCTGCATGACTATAGTCGCTTTCATCATGCAACGAACAAGTTTCAAGAACATGGAATGCCCGGCGGCCCGCGCCCTGGAATGTGTCGGCGAATGGTGGAGCATGCTGATCCTGCGCGATGCGTTCCAGGGGCTTACCCGATTCGACGAATTCCAGGCCAGCCTCGGGATCGCGCCCAATATCCTGACCCGACGGCTGAAACATCTGACCATGAATGGTTTATTGGAGCGCCGCATGTACAACCCACGTCCACCCCGATACGAATACCTTCTGACGGCCAAAGGCCGTGATTTCTTCCCGGTACTGGCGGCGATGTTGGCCTGGGGCAATAAGCACCTGACACCCGAAGGGATATCGGTCCAACTGGCGGACCGCCGTTCCGGCGAACGCGTCGAACCGGTTTTGGTGGATGGCCACACCCTGGCGCCGATCACCCCGGAGAATGTGATGCTGCAGCCAGGACCCGCGGCGAGTCCACAGGTCCGCCTGCGCGCCCGCTTGTCGCGGGCCCGGTCGGCAAACACCGCTCCGCCGGACCAGAACACGGAAAAACCGGCATGAGCATGCGCCGCATCGTCGTCACGGGCATGGGGATCGTCTCCCCCTTGGGCTGTGGCGTCGACCAGGTGTGGTCACGCCTGATTGCCGGCCATTCCGGACTACGCGCGCTGCCCGAAGACCTGGTGGCCGATATTCCGGCAAAGGTGGGCGGGCTCGTACCTACCCGGGTGGAACACCCGGCAGCCGGCTTCGATGCCGACCAGGTGGCCTCTCCCAAGGACCAGCGCAAGATGGACCGGTTCATCCTGTTCGCGCTGGCCGCAGCCGAGGAAGCGATTGCCCAGTCGGGCTGGACGCCGACGGATGCGAGATCGCACGAACGCACCGCCACGGTCATCGCCTCCGGTATCGGCGGCTTTCCGGCGATCACGCAGGCCGCACGCACCACGGACCGCCGCGGCGCGCAGCGCCTGTCCCCATTCACCATCCCATCCTTTCTCGTCAACATGGCGGCCGGGCATGTTTCCATCCGCTACGGCTATCAAGGCCCCATCGGCGCTCCGGTGACGGCCTGCGCGGCGGGTGTCCAGGCCATCGGCGACGCCGCCCGGCTGATCCGCGAAGGCGAAGCCGATGTGGCCGTCTGCGGCGGTACGGAGGCCTGCATCGACCGGGTGAGCCTGGGCGGGTTTGCCGCCGCGCGGGCCTTGTCGTCGCGCTTCAATGACGAACCGGAACGCGCCTCCCGTCCTTTCGATAGAGCACGCGACGGCTTCGTGATGGGAGAGGGCGCGGGGTTGCTGGTCATCGAAACGCTGGAGCACGCTCAGGCACGGGGTGCCCAACCCCTCGCCGAATTGGTCGGATACGGCACCAGCGCGGACGCCTATCACCTCACCTCCGGCCCGGAGGATGGCACCGGCGCCCGACGGGCCATGCAGGCCGCCTTGCGGCAGGGCGGCCTCACACCGGCAGACATTCAGCACCTGAACGCCCATGCCACCTCCACCCCCGTGGGGGACCGCTGCGAGCTGGAAGCCATCAAATCGCTGTTCGGCCGGAACCCAAGTGTCGCGGTCAGTTCGACCAAATCGGCGACCGGCCATCTACTGGGAGCCGCGGGGGGCGTCGAGGCCATCTTCACCGTCCTGGCGCTGCGCGACCAAATCGTGCCGGCGACGCTCAACCTGGAACATCCCGACCCTGCCGGCGAAGGCGTGGACATCGTGAGCGGTGCGGCCAGGCCCATGGCCCTCGACCATGCGATGTCCAACGGCTTCGGTTTCGGCGGCGTGAACGCCAGCATCGTTCTGCGGCGCTGGCAGGTGTGACGTATCCGGTCGCTGGCAACAAGAGCCGGTGACGGAGTTAACGCAGACGTTGGCATACTGCCAGACGGATCGAACCAGGAGGCTCCAAGGATCGATTGGCCGCGACCATATGTCGGCCTCGAATGATTTCCTTTTGCTCAGCACACCCTTTCGTCACTTCAGCGGTCCCAATTCTTATCGTTACAGGAGGTTGTATGTCGGTCATACTTAAAGGTAGCTGCCTTTGCGGCGCGGTGAAATATGAAGTCAGCGGTGATCCTCAACGCTTCTATCATTGCCATTGTTCCCGATGCCGAAAGTCTTCAGGAACCGGGCATGCGACCAATCTATTCGTAGCGAATGCGGATTTGGTGTTTACGGACGGCAAATCCTTGCTGAAGCAATTTAAAGTTCCCGAAGCCAAGCGGTTCACCCGGCAGTTTTGTAGTCACTGCGGAAGTCAGGTCGCCCGATTCGTTCCGGAAATTGATGGCGTTGTAATCCCAGCCGGCTCACTGGACGACGAAATCCCGATCAAACCGCAGGCGCGGATTTTCTGGGACTCACGAGCCGAATGGTCTTGCGACGGGGATACGTTACCGCGTTATGCTGAATATCCGGACTAATTGAATTTTCGGGGTATTGGTGCGACGAGTCGCAATGGACACTTCAGCGACAAGAGGTGACACACTGTCAGAAAAATCCGCATGATCCAGGCATCTCAGATGAAACAACTAATATTATCAATTTCATTGGTTCTATCATGCCTTCCTCTCTCGATTCACGCCGCAGATATACCCGAAGGCGCGGAAAGCCGATTTGCCCAGGTGAACGGCATTCGAATGCATTACGTAACAATGGGATCAGGGCCTCTTGTCGTTTTACTCCACGGCTGGCCTGAAACCTGGTATGAGTGGGCAGGTGTCATGCCCAGGCTGGCGCAAACCCATACTGTTGTGGCGCCAGACTTACGAGGGCTGGGGCTTTCAGAAAAAACGCAGGACGGCTACGACAAGCGTACTGTTGCTGAGGATATCGACGCCCTGATCAAGCAGATAGGAGCGAAATCCGCCGTTGTCGTGGGGCACGATATGGGAGGCAAGGTCGCCTACATTTTAGGGTTATTGCACCCGAAATCCGTGTCGAAGCTGGTACTCGTCGATTGCATGCTGCCCGGAACGGAAAATATGGACCCTTCCAAAGGCGGCATGTGGCACTATGGCTTTCATATGGCACCGAATTTTCCTGAGTTTCTGACTCAGGGAAGGGAGCGCGAATACATCGCCGCCCAAATGAGTCAATGGCTGCATCGCAAAGATGCGATCCCTGAGGAGACAATCGACGAATACGCCAGCCATTATGCTGCGCCCGGCGGTATGACGGCGGGCTTCAATTATTACCGGGCATTGCGTGAGGATGCCAAATTCGCAGCCTCCCTGGCTGATAGAAAATTGTCGATGCCGGTACTGACGATTGGCGGTCGTTATGGCGTGTCCGACAAACTCTTTCAGGCTTTGCGTCCGCAAGCCAATGACATTACCGGTATGATCGCCGAACAAAGCGGGCATTTCGTGCCGGAGGAAAATACGGACTTTTTCATCGACACGTTGGACAAGTTTCTTCGCCGATGACCAGCCCAGCGATGTCAGCAGACCACGTGCAGCCACCACCCAACTGCACGTGCGCACATGAGGATACATGAGATCAGCCACCTCGAACGCCCAAGTCGCAAATCATGAACACAGATATCTCAATTCACAGAGCGACGGCCGAAGATACGCAAGAAATCGCCGTCATGGTGGGCGAATTGCTGGAGGAAATCATGGATGCCATCGGCGTGCAGGTGTTTAATTTCGACCTGGATCAAACAAAAACCAGACTCGATGACCTCCTCGGCCGAGAGAAATATTTCGTCTTCGTCGCCCGCAGCGAGGGGAAACCGGCGGGGTTTGTCGCGCTTTATGAAAGCTATGCCCTTTATGCCGAAGGCGCCTTTGGTTCGCTTCCCGAACTCTATGTTCGCCCGGCGTATCGCGCCAGCGGGTTGGGGCGTCGTCTCGTTTCCGAAGCGAAGTCGTTCGGCATGTCACGGGGCTGGACGCGATTGGAGGTTACGACTCCGCCGCTCCCGCAGTTCGACAGAACCTTGGCGTTTTATGAGCGTGAAGGTTTTACCGTCACCGGCGGCCGCAAGCTTAAGGTGACCCTGTGAGCTGCAACACAGACCGACACTCCAACGGGTCTGGACGGAAAGTCCGCGCCGGCCGATGACTTCGATAATTAGGCGTAACCTGAGGTTGCTGTGATGACTGACCTGCTTCCGCCCTGGCCTCTGTTTTCCGCTTTCCTGTTGGCAAGCCTGGCGCTCGCGGTGACTCCCGGACCCGGAGTGCTCTACGTCGTGACTCGCAGCCTGGTCCAAGGGCGCGGCTGTGGGCTGGTTTCGGTTGCCAGCGTCGCGTTCGGGAACCTCGGCAATGCACTCGCCGCTTCCATCGGCCTTGCCGCCCTGTTCGCGGTGTCTTCCTTCGCCTTCTCGGTGGTCAAGTCGGCGGGCGCGATCTACCTCATCTACCTCGGCATCCGGATGTTCCGTTCCTCTTCGGTAGAAAGCCCCGCTTCGAAGCCTGAAGTTGCGCCGCTGGGTTGCGTCTTCCGGGAAGGTTTCGTCGTTGCGCTGCTCAATCCCAAGACCACGGTATTCTTCGCGGCCTTTCTGCCACAGTTTCTGGACCCAAGTGCGCCGGCCATGCTTCAGAGTATGGTGCTGGGTGCCCTCTTCGTCGCAATGGCCGCGGTTACGGACAGCGCCTATGCGTTGGCCGCGGGGATGGCCGCGCCTGCACTACGCGGCAACACTGCTCGTCGCGCGGGCCTACGTATCGGTGGCGGCCTGTTCGTCAGCCTCGGAATTTTTACGGTGATCTCCGGGGATCGCGGAACCCGATAGACTGGGCCCCCCCGCCGGCATGCCTGGGGACCAGCGCGCTGCGCGTCTCCGCGGCATCTGAATCCGATCATTAACCCCCCAGTGCCCGAGGAGCGAACGTTCAGCGGAAAAAAGGGGGCGACCTAAACGTCCTGGAGTCAGCGATTCCTCCGCGGATGCGGGAAGGCGAGCTTCCCGGCGTTTCCGGGCTATTGATGTCGGCGGTCCGTCAATCGCAGCACGCACACCTCATGACTCGCTTCGTCGCCGCGCTGGATCAAGGCACGACCAGCACACGTTGCATCCTCTTCGACCGTTGGGCACGCATCTGCGGCCGGGCCGAGATGGAGCACCGACAGTTCTATCCGCAACCTGGCTGGGTCGAGCACGATGCCGCGGAAATCTGGCGCAACGCGCAGGCGGTCCTGGCCGGGGCGCTCGCCGATGCGGGCGCAACGGTCGACGAGGTCGCGGCGTTCGGGATCGCCAATCAGCGCGAAACGGTCGTGCTATGGGACCGCAATACAGGCCGCCCGATCGCCCCGGCGATCGTTTGGCAGGATACCCGCACCGATGGCATCTGCCGCGAGTTGGCGCGGGACGGCGGGATCGATCGATTCCGCGGCCGTACCGGCCTGCCGGTGGCGGGGGACCTCGGAGATCAGCAGGCGGCATTGTTCGGTCATGCTTGTTTCGAACCGGGAGAAGCGAAGAATACCTACGGAACGGGTGCTTCCTGCTACTGAACACCGGCCCAAAGCACATGCCGTCGCAGCATGGGCTGCTCACCACGGTCGCCTGGCGGCTCGGGGAAGCGGCACCGGTGTATGCGCTGGACGGATCCGTAGCGGTCGCCGGAGCGCTCGTCCAGTAGCTGCGCGACAAGCTTGGCCTGATCGGTCGAGCCGAAGAGGTCGAAACCCTCGCCCGCCAAGTGGAGGACCACGGCGGCATTTACATCGTGCCGGCCTTCTCGGGGCTGTTTGCGCCGTACTGGCGGGCCGACGCCCGCGGCGCCATCGTCGGTTTGACCGCCTACACGGGGAAGGCCCATTTCGCGCGAGCGGCCCTGGAGGCGACGGCCTATCAGACCCGCGACGTGCTGGAAGCCATGGCTGCCGATGCGGGCATCAGGTTCGCGGGCCTCAAGGTCGACGGCGGCATGGCCGTTAATGAAACCCTGATGCAGTTCCAGGCCGACATCCTCGGCATTCCCGTCCTGCGGCCGCGGCAGGGCCATCAGGAGGTCACCGCCCTCGGCATAGCCTTCGCGGCAGGGCTGACCGTGGGGTTCTGGAAAGACTGCGACGATCTGCGATCGCTGCGCCAGGATGAAACCATTTTTCGGCCCCAGATGGATCTTGTCGGACGCCAAGCACTTTACAAGGGGTGGAAGAAGGCGGTACAGAGGGCCTTGAATTGGGTCGACGAACCGCCATTCCAACAATAGAGGGTCCGGGGTGCGACGAGACAAGCGCGGGAACCGGACACTGTGAAGGACTAAACTTGCCCGGGTATCCGCTTGCGTGTTTGAACGCTGGAACTGAACCCCTTTCCAGGAGAATCCCATGTTGAACCTTGCCCTGGCCATGCTGTTCTTCGTCGGCATCCACTTCGTCATTTCCGGCACCGGCCTGCGCGACCGGCTCGTCGCCTACCGGGGGGAAAAAGCCTTCCGCGTTGCATTTTCGACGCTGTCGTTGCTTGCGCTCACGTGGGTCGTGTTCGCGTACCGTCAGGCACCCTATGTCGAAACCTGGGGCCAGCTTGCCGGATTCAAGCCGATCGCCGCGATCCTGATGCTGGTGTCCTTCATCTTCGTGGTCGCCGGGCTCACAACCGCCAATCCCACGGCGGTGTCCGGCGAAAACGCACTGAACGATGCCGATGCCGCCAAGGGCATTCTCCGGATCACCCGGCACCCGTTCCTGTGGGGACTCTCCCTCTGGGCGCTGGTCCATGTGATCGCCAATGGCGACGTGGCCGCCCTGTTGCTGTTTGGTTCGCTGCTGGTGCTGTGCCTGTTCGGCACGCGATCGATCGATACCAAACGCCGGCGGGCTTACGGCGACCGCTGGGAACGCTTTGCCGCCGCTACGTCCAACATCCCTTTCATGGCCATCAAGGAAGGCCGCAATCGGCTCGAGCTCGGCGAGATCGGGTGGCAGCGGCTGGGCATCGCGGTAGCCTTGTATCTCGCCATGCTCCACTTCCACGCGAAGATTTTCGGCGTCTCGCCCCTGTTCTGAGCCGGCCCGGCCCTTGCCGGTGGGGGAAGAGCCACGTAATCTTGCCAAGCCGGGGTACCCGCCGGTCCGCTCTAACCCATATCACAGCACGAGGTGTCATCATGGATACCTGCTCTCTTACAGCGAAACAATGCACCCCCTGCCAGGGCGGCATTCCCCCCTTGACCGCGGAGGAAGCCGAAAAACTCCTCGTCCATGTCCCCCAGTGGGAGCTCAAGGACGCCGCGACCAAGCTGAAAAGGACGTTCCGGTTCAAGAACTTCATGGAAGCGCTGGACTTCGCCCGGAAGGTCGGCGAATTATGCGAGGCGGAGGGCCATCACCCGGACATCGGGATCGGGTGGGGCTACTGCAGGGTGGAGTTCCAGACCCACAAGATCAACGGGCTCCACGAGAACGACTTCATCATGGCCGCCAAGGTCGACGAGCTGGCGGCAGAAACCTAGAGGGTCCTGCTCCGCAGCCGGCCCCGATTCACCCGAAATCATGGGAGGTCCGCCATGCATATCCTCATCACCGGAGGAACGGGCTTCATCGGCAAAAGCTTGTGCCGTCATCTGTTGGAACGCGGCCACCGATTGGCCGTTCTCAGCCGGCAGGCGCCCGACACGGTGCGGCGCTTGTGCGGCGAGGCGGTGACGCCGGTCGCTAGCATCGACTCGCTTTCCCCGCGGGCCGGCTTCGACGCCATAGTCAACCTGGCCGGCGAACCCATCGCCGACAGGCGCTGGACCGAAGCGCGCAAACGCCTGTTGTGGGAAAGCCGGATCGGGCTGACCTCGAAACTGGTCGATTACATCGCGCGGGCCGAGACCAAGCCCCAGGTCCTGGTCAGCGGTTCGGCGGTCGGTTATTACGGCAACCGGGGCGATACCCTGCTCGATGAGGAATCCGCAGGCGGTGACGACTTCAGCCACCGCCTGTGTGCGGCCTGGGAGGAGGCGGCATCCCAGGCGGCCGGACATGGTGTGCGGGTTTGCGTACTGCGGACCGGGCTGGTCGTCGGCCGGAATGGCGGCTTTCTCCAGCGGATGCTGCCCTTGTTCAGGCGGGGGCTCGGCGGCCGCATCGGAGACGGCCGCCAGTGGATGAGCTGGATCCACATCGACGATCACGTCGCCGTCACCGAATACCTGATCGGAAATGCACACCTGGAGGGTGCGTTCAATGCGACCGCACCCAATCCGGTCACCAATCGCGAGTTCACCGAATGTCTGGCGCGCCTCCTCAACCGGCCGGCGCCGTTGCCGGTGCCGGCGTTCCCGCTGCGGCTGGCCTTGGGCGAAATGGCGGAGCTGCTGCTCGGCGGCCAGCGGGTGATTCCGAAGCGCCTGCAGCAGGAGCCGTTCCGCTTCCGCTACGAGCACCTCGAAGATGCGCTGCGCGACGCCCTCGGGCGTTAGGCCCCCATGCCGGCAGACCACTTCGACCTGGTGACTCGGTGGCGCCTGGATGCGCCGGCGGAAGAAGTCTGGCAGGTCCTGTCGGATGCAGAGCGATGGCCCCAGTGGTGGCCCTGCGTGGAAGCGGTCGAAAAGATCGATCCTGGCGGAACGAACGGAGAAAACTCGCTCTGGGCCTATACCTGGAAAACGATGCTGCCTTACAGGCTCCGGCTGGAATTCCGCATGACCCGTATCGCGGCGCCTGTACTGCTGGAAGCGGATGTGAGGGGAGATGTTGCCGGACGTGGACTTTGCCGGATTTACCGGCAGGAGCATCGCACCGTCGTCCAGTATGAATGGAATGTGAGGCTCTGCCGATCCTGGATGAAACGGCTAGCCCCCCTCGCCCGCCCCGTTTTTCTCTGGAATCACCGGATGGTGATGCGGCAGGGCGAAACGAGCCTGGCCGAACGGCTCGCCCGTGACGGCGCGAACCGCTGCCTTGAGCTTTCCTGATTCAGCCAGGCCCGCGCTTGCCCGCCCGAACGTCGTCTTTGGGACGGCACAGGTAGCGTTTCGACGCAGACGCATGCGCGCGAGAACCAACCTCGGCTTCCTCCCCTGTCGCCTGCCATCCCAGACGAAACCGCGCCGTCACTGGGGAAGCTTGTAGCGCGCCTCCTCGGCGTAGTATTCAGGAAAGCCGACCGCCGCCTTGAGGTCTTCAAAGCCCAGCACGTTGGCGGGCTCGCCGCGGCGGATGCATTCGAGCGCCTCGCGCATGGCGCGGATGGAGACGTTCAGGAGCGTCAGCGGATATACCGCGATCTTGTAGCCGATCGCCTCGAGTTCCGCCGGCGGCAGCACCGGCGTCTTGCCCGCCTCGATCATGTTGGCCATTTTCGGACCCTCCACCTCCGCGCAGTACCTTTTCATCTCGTCCACATCGAGCGGCGCTTCGAGAAAGGTATGGAGGAAGGGTGAGGTTTCGGCCAAGATTCGCGGCAATGCCAACCCCTATTACGGCATCTACCAGGAACCCACTTACGACACGGCGATTTCGCTCAGCCCCATCCGCGACAGCGACTGGGCGCTGCTGGTCCGCCACCTGGGCTCCCGCGCCGCGTTCGTCTCGCGATTGCTGTTGAACGAGATGCCGGAAAACATCGAGAAACCGTTCGAACTGCTCGACCTGCACCTGCTGCCCCATGGCGCGAAGGACTTCAAGACCCGCTGCTCCTGCCCGGATTACCAGAATCCCTGCAAGCACATCGCCGGCCTCTGTTATCTGCTTTCGGCGCAGCTCGACCAGGACCCTTGTATGTTCTTCCCTGAGCCACGGAGGTATGAATAAGAGGTTCGGAGGAAGATAGATCGTTGACCCTCGAAGCCGAGAAATTGAGCTTGTGGGAGAGCGTGGATCGTCTTTCTTCTTTTGTTGGCAGAGCCCGAACAGTTGCTGGGACGGAAGTCCGAATTTTTACAAGGTGGGGTGTGTACGACATGAATAACGAAGAGCGATTTGCCGGGGTGGATGTATCGAAGGCGTATTTGGATTTGGGAGTCAGTCCCGAGGGCGGGGTCGAGCGTTTTAGCAATGATGAGGCAGGGGTCACGGCACTGATCCAGCGACTCCTCACGCTCCAACCGGCGTTAGTCGTCTTGGAGGCGACCGGGGGACTCGAAACCTTGCTCGCGGCTTCCGGTCGAGTGGCCGGACTGCCGTTGGCCGTCGTCAATGCTCGCCAAGTGCGTGACTTCGCCAAGGCCACCGGCCGGCTCGCGAAAACCGATAAGCTGGATGCCCTGGTATTGGCCCATTTCGCCAAGGCCGTGCGCCCCGAAGTTCGCGCCGGCCGGACCGAGGCAGAGCAAGCCTTGGTGGAACTGGTCGCCCGGCGACGGCAATTAGTGGAGATGCGCGCCCAAGAGAGAACCCGCTTGGCGATGGCCGGCTCACGGCAAAAACAGGGCTTAAAGGAGCACATTGCCTGGCTGGACGAGCATATCGCTCGACTCGACGGGGATTTGAAAAACCGGCTGCGCGAATCGGACATTTGGAAAACCCGAGTCGACCTGCTCCAAAGTGCACCGGGCGTAGGCCCCGTGACGATGCTCACGTTGCTGTCGTATCTGCCAGAACTCGGCAAACTCAACCGGCGCGAGATCGCTGCCCTGGTGGGATTGGCGCCGTTTAATCGGGACAGTGGCTTCCAGCGAGGACGGCGGAGGATTTGGGGCGGACGAGCGGAAGTGCGCTCGGTGCTGTACATGGCGACCTTGGCCGCTACCCGAGGCGATAATCCCATCGCCACCTTCCATCGTCGATTGGTCGAAAAAGGCAAACCGGCCAAGGTCGCTTTAACGGCGGCCATGCGTAAGCTCCTCACCAGCCTGAATGCCATGCTGAAACAAAATAAACCTTGGTCATGCCCACAAATCGCTTGACCTCCAACACAGTTGCTCTCCCGCGCTCTTTCCGGGAGAGACCGCCGCCGTCAAAACGATACGATGACATCGGCCGACAGCAGGATCTGGGAAGTCGCGTTGCCATCGTCGAAGGGGCGGGTGCCGTCGGACCAGTCGTAACGCAAATTGGGCCGCGCGGTCAGCCAGGGGAGCGGCGACCATTTCACCCCGGCGGTCACGGCGTAGTAGCTGCCGGGGACCAGTCCCATCGTCGGCGCCCGAGCCGGCGAAAGCACACGGGTGCCGTCATCGTCTCGGAACCACTCGCCGCGCAGGCCGAACGACAGATCCTCCACCAGATCGTAGGAAAGGTACTGGACCAGACCATACCAGCTCGCGGTTTGCCCATCCCCCTCGATCCAGCCGTGATCGTGCTGGAGGATGGCATGCAGCTGCGGTGTGAGATCGTGCTGCGCGACCAGGCTATAGAAGCTCAGCTCACCGCGGGGTACCGTGGTCACGGTGCCGTTCGAGCCGTTGAGCGACAGCGAGGTCTCGCCGGAATCGCTGGTCCAGGTACCGCCGCCGACAAAGGCCCAGTTCTCGAGGCTGTGGTCGAATACGCCGTCCCAGCCCGCGAACTGGCTGCCGGTCACCGCGGCCGCATCCAGCAGCAGGTTATCGGTGGGCTGGTAGCTGAAACGGATGCCGGTGTGGGTGAAGGGCTCCCCGTATTGCATGGTGTAGGAATGCGAATAGAAGAAGTTTTCCGGCGCCATGACGGATTCCACGCCGACCACGGTGTAGAAATGACCCAGCTTGACTGCGAGGCCGCGCCCCACCGGTACCAGCGCCTCCAGATAGGCCTGGGGCACTGCCAGGTTGTAGCGGTTGTTGTCACTGATCTGCCGGTCCCAGCTTCCCTGGGGATCGCCGAAGGCCTGGCTGAACCAGGCATCGGTGCCGTACATCAGGTCCAGCCTTCCACCCAGGTCGAAGCTTTCTCTCTGGCGGTCGACCGCACGTTCGAGGTAAAGGTAAACCTGGTTTGGCTGAAACTCGTCCGACCGGTCGGAGAAGGTCACGGGACCGTTGTAACCGGAGCCGGGTTCATCGAAATTGTGGGTGAGGCCGGCGTCAATCCATCCCCCCAAGGTGAGCCGCAGGCGTTGCATCCAACCGGCGTCGTTCGGATTCGTACCGTCCGGCAGCATTTCAAACACGCCGCGCGCTTGCTCCAGGCCAGCTCCGGACACGGGGGCCATGCCGCTGCCGACCCATAACAGGGCAGCCCCGGCGAGGATCGGTCCTCGTATCGGTAAGGAAAAAAGATTCACCATGGTGCATCGAGCTCAAAGATCGTCCGGTCGCTTCACAGTTCAACAAGCCGAAACGGCTAAGCATGACGCGTACCATGATTCAAGGCATTGAAATATCGCCATTGCGATGAATTTCGGCGTACCGATGATGCGGATCGCGCCGTTATGGTGCATAGTTGCTGCACGAACGCACGCTTATGGTGCCTAGCGTTGCACCGTGGCGGCGCTGGTGCCTCAATAACGTGATCAAAAGCCGGACAGCAGGGCCGGCCAGGGGGAGAAGATGAAGTTTCTAGTCGCCATGATGAGGGCATTGGCCCTGTTGAGCCTGACTTGGCCCGTGCTGGCCGAGCCCGAAGGGCCGAACGCGGCGGACACCGCCTGGATACTCACTTCGACGGGCCTGGTGCTGTTCATGACGATGCCGGGTCTCGCCCTGCTCTATGCCGGCCTGGTGCGGACCAAGAACGTGTTGTCCGTCATGGTGCAGATTTTCACCGCGACTTCGCTGGTCTCTGTGCTCTGGGTGATCGCGGGCTACACCCTGGCACTGACCGACGGCGGCGAGCTGCAATCCTGGATCGGCGGCGGCAAACGCCTGTTCCTTCTGGGACTGAAAGCCGATTCACTGAACGGCAACCTGCCGGAGGTGGTGTACTGCATGTACCACCTGACCTTTGCGATCTTTGCCCCTGCCCTGATGATCGGCGCCATCGTGGAACGCATGAAGTTCTCGGTCACGCTCTGGTTCACCGGGATATGGACTCTGCTGGTTTATGTGCCGGTTTGCCATTGGGTGTGGGGCGAGGGTTGGCTGGCGCGGATCGGGGCCATCGATTTCGCAGGCGGCGTGGTCGTGCATACCACCGCCGGCGTGTCCGCCCTGGTCAGCGCCTGGATGCTGGGGCCGCGCCGGGGCTATCCGCGCACTCTCCTGCCGCCCCACAACCTCACCCTGACCGCGATCGGCGCCGGAATCCTGGCCGTCGGCTGGCATGGTTTCAGCGCCGGCAGCGCTCTGATGGCGACCGGCGCCGCAGGCATGGCCATGCTGACCACCCACATCGGCGCCTCGGTTGGCGCGCTGGTGTGGATGGCGGCGGAATGGCGGAGTTTCGGCAAACCGACCCTGCTCGGCGCCCTGACCGGCATGATCGCCGGCCTGGGTGTGATCTCGCCGGCCGCCGGATTCGTCGGACCGCTGGGCGCTATCGCCATGGGCACGGCGGCCGGCGTGATCTGCTTCGGCGCCATTCACTGGATCAAGCGCTCGCTGCAAATCGACGACACCCTGGACGTCTTTCCGGTGCATGGCGTCGGCGGCATGATCGGCACCGTGCTGACCGCGCCCTTCGCCGCCGAGGCGCTGGGCGGCGCCGGCATCACCACGGGTCTGACGATCGGCCAACAGACCCTCATCCAAATCCTTGCAGTAGGCTCGGTCGCCGCCTGGAGCGGCCTGATCAGCTGGCTGTTGCTGAAGATTCTGGACCGCACCATCGGCCTCCGGGTGACCCCCGACCAGGAAACCGAAGGACTGGACGTCGCCCTGCACAATAGCAAGGCATATCACTTCTGACGGCCCGACCGGAACGCCTATGAGCAGGTTTCTGATCGCCCTCTGCGGGCTGGCGCTGACAGCCGCCCCTGCCGCCATCGCGGACGAGGCCGCGGACATTGCCAAGGTCGAAGCTTCTGCCTGCGCCGGCACCACCGTCGGCCAGCGCCTCCAGGAGGAAATCCAGAGCCACAGCCGGCGCGACCTGGGCTGGCGAGTGTTCGTCGAGGACGACCATCGTGACCTGGAGCGCAGCCTGCGGATCTCCAAGGCGATGGAGGCCCGTTACCGGTGGCGGATCGACGCGGCGGGGAAAATCGAGCCGGTCTCCGACGCCGCCCGGCAGCTCTGCGCTCCGCGCTGAGCCCGGTACAGCGGAGCCGCTCAGCTAGCGCCCGAGGCGGCTGCAGGATGTAGCCGGGTCCAACCCCGCGGCACGGGGTTGCGTTGGAAGAATCCGGCGTCCGCCGGTAAAACACGGCGTGGCGCTTCACTGAATATGCCAACGACATCGCACAAAGGAATGACCCGGTCCTCTTCGCCCACCCGTCCGCGCACCACCACGACCGCCGCTGCTGCACCGCCCCTGGCGATGATGTCATGCGGGCGGAATCCCCGGACCATGCTGCCGTCCTTCAGCATCACTTGGGTCGAAAGCCCTTGGTGGATCAGCCGGATCAACGTGTCTATATGGTTCATGCCCTGAATTTCGTCCTTAGTACCCGAAACCGCCGATTATCTCCCGTCCTCTCCCTCTGAGGAGGTCCGCCGGCATCGATATTACCCTGCTGCCGGTCAGCTCACTGTTTCCGGGATAGCTCATCGCAACCGGCCGTTGCGGCCGTAAAAGCAATTGCCTCGTATTGCCCAGCGCCATAGTATGGTAACCAAGCGTAAACAAGGTGATGCCACTACCTTTCCGTCATTTGCGGACGGGACCCCGGACTTCAGCGTCCAGAGCCGGCCCCGGACTCGATCCGGATGATGACGAGGCGGTCAGTCCCTGCGAGTAGTGGATGCCGCGGTCCCATCCGGCATGACGATCTGACATTCTTTTTTTTACGCTTAGTAATTCCACTTCCCACCAGGGTCGACACAACGGTGAAAGAAATCATGGAAACGCCGGACCGGATTGCCGCCGAAACCCTAAGAGATTACGAACGCAACGCCGAGGCGTTTTTCGAAGGCACGCGCGATCACGACGTCAGCCAGAATATCGCCGCCCTGCTCTCCCATATCCGGACCGAACCGCCATTCACCTTACTGGATTTCGGCTGCGGACCGGGGCGCGACCTGAAGACCTTTGCCGAACTGGGATATCGGGCCATCGGCCTGGACGGCGCCTTCCGTTTCGTCGAGATGGCGAGGGATTACAGCGGCTGTGAAGTCTGGCACCAGGATTTCCTCAAACTCGACCTGCCGGACGGGCATTTCGACGGCATTTTCGCCAACGCGTCCCTGTTCCACGTGCCGAGCCGCGAGCTGCCGAGAGTTCTCCGCGAGCTGCACTCCGCGCTCAAACCCGAGGGCGTGCTGTTCGCCTCGAACCCCAGGGGCCGGAATGAGGAAGGCTGGAACCGCGGACGTTATGGCGTTTATTACGATCTCGAGACCTGGCGCGGCTTCCTCACCTCGGCCGGTTTCCTGGAGCTGGAACACTATTACCGCCCCGCCGGCCTGCCGCGCGACCAGCAGCCCTGGCTGGCCAGCGTGTGGCGCCGCAGCTGAGGTTGATCCCATGAAAGAAGAAGGTTTCCTGGTTTCCGCCTACGGCGTCCGGATACCCGGCATCATCTACGGCACGGCCTGGAAAAAGGACCGCACCGCTGCCCTGGTGGAACAGGCCGTCTCGCTCGGATTCCGCGGCATCGACACCGCCTGCCAACCCAAGCACTACGACGAGCCGGGTGTCGGCACCGGCCTCGCGGCGTGCATGAATGCCGGGCTGGAACGGGCCGACCTCTACCTCCAGAGCAAGTTCACCCCCGTCGACGGCCAGGACCCGGAGCGGATGCCTTATGACCCGAAGGCGACCCTGGCCGAGCAAGTCGCCCGGTCCTTCGAAACCTCGCTGAAGAATCTCCGCACACCTTATCTGGACTGCCTGATCCTGCATTCGCCGTTGTCGGGTGAGCGGGACACGCTGGAAGCATGGCGGGCGATGGAGACGGTCTTCGACGGCGGGGGCGCCAGGCAGCTGGGGATCAGCAACTGCTACCGGCCCGAACTGCTGGAACGCCTGTACCGCCTGAGCCGGGTCAAACCGGCCGTGGTGCAGAACCGCTTCTATGCGGAGACCCGGTACGACCGCGAGGTCCGGGAACTCTGCCGGCACAACCGGATCGTCTATCAGAGCTTCTGGACCCTGACCGCCAATCCGTCGATCCTGGCCCATCCCACGCTGCGGGCTCTGGCGTCGACTCACGGCCGCACACCCGCGCAGATCTTATTCCGCTATCTCACCCAGATCGGTGTCGTCCCTTTGACCGGAACGACATCGGAAACACACATGCGGGAAGACCTGGCGATCTTCGATTTCAAGCTGACGCAGGATCAGTGCGCCGCGGTCTCCAGCCTGCTGAAGACCTGATGTCCCCAGGGGCAGCTATTTCAGGCACTCGATGAAGATCACCGGCGGATGGCCGAGGAAATCCGCCCGGAAATCCCGGCACGGCTCATTCGCCCCCGGCCAGCGGCCGAACGCCTCTGTCGCCCAAGGCGGCCCGGACTCTGCGTGCCGCCGCCTCCGCGGCCTGCACGGCGTTCTTTTCCTGACCCTCGACGAGCTTACCTTCCGATTTCAGGGCACGCCCGTCAACGAAGACGTACTCCACGTTCGCCGGCTGCCCGTTGAGGACGATCTGGCTGGGCCAATCCCAGCGCGGGGCGAAATTTGCGCCTCCCGGGTCGAGGATGATGAGGTCCGCCCGCTTGCCCGGCGTCAGCGAGCCGGTAATCTTGTCGAGCCCAAGCGCTTCCGCGCCTCCCAGCGTCGCCATGCGCAAGACGTCCGCAATGCCTGGATAGCCCGAGGCGCTCTGGAGGCGGGCGCGCTGCAGCCCGACGGCGGCCTTCATGACGGCGAACATGTCCGGACCATCCCCGGTTCCGCCGTCCAGGCCCAGGCCGATCCTGAGCCCCACCCCATGCATTTCGGGCAGGCGCATGATGCCGGAGGCGAGCCGCATGTTACTCAGAGGATTGTGCGCGACCGCGACCCGGTGCCGCGCCAGCAGTTCCACCTCCCGATCCGTCAGGTGAATCGCGTGGTCGGCCAGCATCTGCCCGTCCAGGGCGCCGGACAGCTCCAGCGCCTGAATCTGCCTCTGCTGCGGGTCCTTCGGGCTTTCGCCGAGATGCACGTTGAGCGGCACATGGAGCTCCTCCGCACAACGCACCGCCTCCTTCAATTGACCCAGATTCGCCAGGGTAGGATGCGTTGCGACCTGAAAACCTGCCGCCGGCCGGTGGCCGAGCAGGCCCTTCCGGATGCGCTCCGCCTCGCCGCACCCCTCGCCCCATGGAGGGGCGAGCCAGTAAGCGAAGACGAACCGCAGACCGGAATCGCGCAACGCGCCAAGGTTGCCCTTGACGAAATCCGGATTAAAGGCATGGGACCAGTCCAGAACCGTCGTGACCCCCGTGCCGATGAGCCCCAGGGTGGCGAGCCGTACCGCCGCGTAGGCGTCCGCTTCCGAAAGCCGTATCCGGCCCATGGGATACACGCAAGTCTCCAGCCAGCCATAGAGATCGCGATCGCTGGCACAGCCGCGGATGAGGGACTGCCAGAGGTGATCGTGGGTATCGACGAAACCCGGCATGACGATCTTACCGGCCGCCTCCAGCGTGGCCAGCCCCCCGCCTTCCAGCCCACGCCCCACCGCGGCGATCCTGCCACCTTCCAGCAGCACGTCCCCGCCCTCGACGATCCCGAGAGGCCCCTCGCCCAGGGCCGGATCCACGGTGATCAGGAGGGAAGCATTCCGGATGAGGAGATGGGACGCATCAAGCTCCGCCTCGGTCACGGTCGGGGGCGGCCCAAAAGCGCACCCGAACAGGGCCGTGATCAGACAGAGCAAGATCGACGGCAACGGACTGTTCATGAGCCGTCTCCCACACTGTCGATGAAATGCGGCGGTCATTCCAACGGGCTCAGCCGAAAGTGAGATTCCTGTGCCGTCGAAGACCCGCATATTCCCGGCCCCAGGCGCTGGCTGACCGTGTGACGGCAACCCCCAGGCGGGATATCCGGAATATCCCGCCTGGGGCCCGGATCGGCTAACTCCGGATTTGAGACAGGGCACCACGCCAACGTGGCAGTGATCAGATAACCGGTGGATGGCGCTTCCATACGCCATCGGCCGGCCAGATACATCGACAGAATCAATAAGTTTCCTTCACTATGATGCGACCGCCCCAGCCGCCGGCATCCAGCGTTACGCCATTTGACATACCGGCCGGGGCGCTCCTCGCCCATACGCTGACGGTATGACTTCCCGCGGGAAGCCCTTCGAAGACCGCAAAAATAGAAAGAAACTCTCTCGTGTTTGTGGTCGTGATGGCACCCAGGTTTCCTTGTGTTGGCGGGTTGTCGTCTATTCTCACCTGAAATTGGACCCCATTGGTACCGCTAAAGTTACCCCCAAAAACGAGCGCATTCAGAGTGACTTCGATACGGCTGCCCACGTCCGCTTTGTTGAATGTCAAAAAGTCGTCGATCTTCTGGAACGTAGATGTCGCATCGAGGGAGCGGGTATTGAGCGCGCCGGAAGTAAAATATCGAGAACGGTATGGCCCGGTTCCGATCTGAACCTGGCATGCCCCACCCACGGGAACTATGCCGGGGCCAGTGACTACGAGAAAGAGAGGTCCTGGAGGCGTCGTGAACGGAAGGGTGGTATGCAGGAGAATCGTCTTCGCTGGTGCTGTCCCTCCTTTCACCTTTTGGGTGGTCGGCTTTTCATAAGAAATAGAGGAATCTCCCGCCAACAGGCTGTGAGTAAATACCTGATGGGTGCACGCCTGGTCATCATATAGGTTAAATGTCAGGCTATCGGTCGATTTCGTGGTGGCTTTGAATGCAGGACGATCGAGCAGATAGTCAGCGGCAACATCGGCATTGGCCGCAGATACAAACGAAAGGAACAATGCCATTGCTGCGAGCAATTCAAGAAGGGGCCTTGTAAGTTTCATTTCGCTCTCCTAATGGTCGTTTTCTATTTTGGCCAGCATTATTAAAAAGCGGGGGGGCTGGAAATCGTTATGAAATAACCTTGACTGACGCTCCGACGCATTGGCCCTTAATTGTGGTCGCAATGCAAGCGGCGTCCCATGAATGCGATGCAATCGACCTCAAGCAGTTTGAGCTTACCTTCGACGCCACATTCAGAACGTTAGGCCCGGTTACGAAATAAAGCAAGGGAAGAAATATAGGTTGGCACTCGGCGAACTTCCGGACCACGGGTCTCGACAGCTGAGGATCAGGGGGAGGCTTCACGGCGGGATTATGCGGTACGCCACGGGTTGAGTCCCTCAATGTAGTGTAAATTGCTTGGCAGCGTGGTCGGTCAGGTTGTTCGGGCAGCGATAAACACCAGCCGTCGAAATGGGGGGGGGAACCGGATACCCTCCCCTGAATGACCTCCGGCATAGCAACAGCCGGAAACGCGAGCACACCGCGTGCCCTTCGCCGTAGCGTGAAATAGTCCACACCATGCATGTGCCTCTGCCTGACAATCAAAGTAGACTTTCAGACCGGTCTTTCCCTCCGTCACCCTGACCAAAATCGCCATGAGCGAATACCGATACTACGAATTCGCAGCTGTCGACCGGCCGCTGACGCCCGAACACCAGGGCGATCTCGACGGACGGATCGAAACGATCGATGGCAGACCTCGCTTCGATTTTTCCTGGTCGGGTTTCGACGAGAACGATCCAGTGAGCGGACGCGGATGGCTTCGTGCCAGCGGCGAGCAGGCCGAGGGACGCATCTTCATACATCTGGGCGACGACTCGGAACTGAAAGCCGAGCGCCGGACGTGAGCCCATGAGCGTCAGCCAGCGCCGCATCGTGCCGCTGGGCGACAGCGCCCTGCTGATCGTTTTCGGCGACCGGATCGATCCGGCGCTGAACCGGCGCGCCGTCGCCCTGTCGAAGGCGCTGGCCGGCCTGCCCGGCATCACTGACCGGGTCCCGGCTTATGCCAGCCTGACCTTGCATTACGATCCCGGCGTCTGGAGCCATGACGGACTGGTCGAAGCCGTGACGCCGTACCTCGCGGACGAAGGCGGCGCCGTCCTCGAGGACCGGCATATCCTGCTCCCGGTCTGTTACGGCGGTGAGCACGGGCCGGATCTGGACGAACTGGCCCGCCATTGCGGACTCACCCCGGAGGAGGTGATCGCCCGTCACAGCGGCGGTGAATACCTCGTGTATTTTCTCGGCTTCACGCCCGGATTCGCCTATCTGGGCGGCCTTCATCCTGCCTTGGCGATGCCGCGCCATGGTACGCCACGTGCCAGCGTACCAGCAGGATCGGTCGGGATCGCAGGCGAACAGACCGGTATCTATCCGCAGGCCAGTCCCGGCGGCTGGCGGCTCATCGGCCGCACTCCCCTGCGCCTGTTCGATCCGCTGCGCGAGCCGCCTTGCCTTTTGGCACCGGGCGATCGGCTGCGCTTCGTGCCGATCGGTCCGGACGAATACGAGTCGCACCTGAAGGGGGAAGTCCGGTGATCCGGGTGGAATATCCCGGCCTCCTGAGCACACTGCAGGACCTGGGCCGCCCTGGCTGCCAGCATCTGGGCGTGACACCGGGCGGCGCCATGGACCGCCACTCCGCCGCCATCGCCAATGCGCTGGTGGGTAATCCGGCGACTGCCGCGGTGTTGGAAATGACGCTCCAGGGCCCCAGGCTGCACTTCGAACGCGGCGCATGGGTAGCCCTCACCGGCGCCGATCTCTCTGCGGAAGTGGATGGCAGGCCGCTCCCCGGCTGGCGGCCGGTGTGGCTGCCCGCCGGCTCGCGGCTCGGCTTCGGCCGGCCGCGCCTGGGCTGCCGCGCCTATCTGGCGGTCGCCGGCGGTTTCGAAGCGGAGATCGTGCTGGGCAGCCGCGGCACCGACCTTCGGGCGGGCTTCGGCGGACTCAAGGGACGGCCGCTGGGCAAGGGCGATGTGATCGAGACGGGAGAAAGCAGGCTAGCCCTGCCGGATGAGCCGTCCCGCCCTTACGTACCGGCCTGGTGTGCGGCATGGCACAAGGCGCTGCCGCTGGAATGTCCGGCGCGGCTGCGCCTGATTCCGGGTCCGGACTGGCAAGCGCTGCCTGATGTAGACCGGCGCACCCTCGAGGCGGACGTCTTCCGGGTCGGACAGTCCTCCGACCGGATGGGCCTGCGCCTGGAAGGACCGCTGTTGCACCCGGCCGCCGCCGAACGGCTCTCCACCGGCGTCACCTTCGGCACGCTGCAGCTGCCGCCAGGCGGCCAGCCCATCCTGCTGGGCGTGGACCGCCAGACCACCGGCGGTTATCCAGTGCTGGGCACAGTGGCGAGCGTCGACCATCCGCGGCTCGCGCAGCTGAGGCCGGGAGAGACGGTCCGCTTCGAACCCATCCCGGTGGAACGAGCGCAGACGCTGTACCGCATCCGCGCCCTGCAGCTCCGCCGGCTGCGTACCAGCCTGGGCCTGCGCTGGCCATTGAACAGCCCATCCTCATGAGAACTCGCATGGCACGAACCATCGACCTCAACGCCGACCTCGGCGAAAGCTTCGGCTCCTGGCGCATGGGCCAGGACGAAATCCTGCTGGAACTGGTCACCTCGGCCAACATCGCCTGCGGCTTCCATGCCGGCGATCCGGACGTCATGGCGGACACGGTACGTCTGGCCGTGAGCCGCGGCGTCGCCCTCGGCGCCCACCCGTCGCTGCCGGACCGCCAGGGCTTCGGGCGCCGCCCCATGGCATTGCATCCGGACGAGATCCGTAATCTGGTGCTCTACCAGATCGGCGCGCTGGCCGCTTTCGCCAGGGCTGCCGGCGCGCGGCTGGTCCACGTCAAACCGCACGGCGCACTGTACAGCCAGGCTGCGTCCGATCCGGCCATGGCCGAAGCGGTTGCCGCCGCGGTCCGAGCCTTCGACGCGAACCTCATCCTGGTGGGACCCGCCGGGTCGCATCTCGTCCGGGCCGGAGAAGCAGTGGGCTTGGCGGTCGCGCGTGAAGGCTTCGCCGACCGCCGCTACGAACCGGATGGCACACTGACGCCGCGCAGCCGCCCGGACGCGTTGATTGAGGAACCGGCCGAAGCCGTCGCCCAAGTCCTGAGCATGGTGGAGCGCAGCGAAGTGACCGCCCGCGACGGGACGGTCATTCCGATGCCCGTGGACACCCTCTGCCTGCACGGGGACAGTCCGGACGCCGCGGGCTTCGCCCGACGCCTGCGCATGGAACTGGCGACACGGGGCATCGGCGTGGCGGCGTTGGACGGATGGCTCCCCGACGCAGCCGCCCGGCAGCCGGTGTAAAGCCCCCCAGCGCTTCCGTGGCGACGACACGATCACGGACAACTGTGAACCGACTCGTATCGAGCCGGCAGGAGGGAGCACTCATGAGATGAGCAAGCCAGACGACTTTGAGCGGAACGCAGTCGCCGATGTCCGGACGGAACGACCGCTACAAGCTCACGCTGCGATCGGCGGGCTACCGCCTGGTGTACGAAGTTCGGGATTCCGAACTGCCCGTACTGTTCGTGGCCGTGGGCAAAGGCGAGCGCAACGCCGTCGCGCTGACCGCGGTCAAGCGGTGAATACAGCCGGGTGCGCTTCCACCCCGGCCTTCCACTCCAGCCATTCACTCACGGCGATCAAGGTCCAGAGCGCGCGGGCATGGTCGGCACTGCGGCGGTCGTGCTCGCGCAGCAGCTCCAGGGCCGCGGTGCGGTTGATGCCGATTTCGTCCAGACGCGGACTGGAAATCCGGGCTTCGGCCCAGTCGTGCAAGGGGCCGCGCAGCCAGGCGGCCAGGGGGACGGACAGGCCGCGCTTCTTGCGGTAGACGATGTCTTTGGGCAGATAGCGCAGGGCCAGGCGCTTGAGGAACACCTTGGTTTCCAGTCCTTGCACCCGTTCGCGCTCGGGCAGGGTGGCGGCGAATTCGATCACGTCCTTGTCCAGGAACGGCGCCCGCAGCTCCAGCGCGGAGCGCATGCTGGCGCGGTCGGCCTTGGTCAGCAGCCCCTCGGCCAGCGAGGTCTCCAGGTCGTGCTGCTGCAGCCGGTCGAGCATGGTTTCGCGGGGGCCGGCGACGCGCGGTATCTCGGGCAGCGTCACGCCCAACCTCCGCAGCAATGCGGGCGGAATGCTGGACGTCCACAGGACGTGGCGAGCCAGGAAATCCAGTTCGTCGCCCTGGACGAAGCGCTTGAGCAGGAACGATACGGTCACCTTCTTGTCGCTCACCGGCCAGGCTTCCACCGCCTTGCGGATCAACGCCCGCAGTCCTCTCGGCAGGCGGCTGTAGCGCTCGGCGAGGCGGGCACCGAAATAGGTGGGATAGCCGCCGAACAGCTCATCGGCTCCCTCCCCCACCAACGCCACCCGCACCTCGTCGGAGGCGCGCCGGGCCAGCAGGGCGGTGGGTACCCAGGCCGGATCGGCTAGCGGCTCACCGGACTGACGGACCAGATCGGCGAGGGTCTCGGGAAAATCTTCGGGCCGTACCCAGATCGGCGTGTAGTCGACCCCGAGGGATTGCGCCACGCGCTCGGCAAAAACGCCTTCGTCGTAGGAGATTTCGCTGAAGCGCAGGCCAAAGGCCTTGAGTTTGCGGTCCGGATGGACGCTGCGCATCACCGCCGTGACCAGGGAGGAATCGACCCCGCCGCTCAAGAACGCGCCGAAATCGACCTCGACCTCGCTTTGGCGGCGCACCGCCTCGCGGAACACGGCATCGAATTCGTCCAGCGGATTCTTGCGCGCTGGTCCACGGGTGAAATCCAGGCGCCAGTAGCGGGTGCGCTCGACACCCTGGGTGTCGATGGCGATCCGCTCGCCCGGCAGCACTTTCCGCACACCTTCGAAGGGGCTGGCCGGGGCCTCGAAATAGCCCGCCTTGAGGAAGGCCTGCACGGCGGCTTTGTCGGCCCGGTACGGCTCGGCGCTCCCAGCCACCAGCGCGGCCGCCTGGGAGGCGAAGCTGATTCGGCCATCGCGGCAAACATAGAACAGCGGGCGCTCGCCGACCCGGTCACGGGCCAGCAGCAGCCGGCCGCTGCGGGGGTCCCAGACAGCGAGGGCAAAGGCGCCGACCAGCCGCTCGACGAAGCCGTCGCCCAGTTCCAGGTACAGTCCAGGGATCACCGCGACGTCAGTGGCATGTTCGACGGGCCTGCCGCGCTGCGCCAGCCAAGTCCGCAGTTCGGCGTGGTTGTCGATCTCGCCGTTGCAGACCATCATCACGCCGGTCTCGGCATCGACCATCGGCTGTTTGCCGTCGTGACAGCCGCGGATCGCCAGGCGGGCCATACCGAACACCGCCGAACCATCGCCAGCCACGCCGGAGTCGTCGGGACCGCGATGAGCCAGCGCCTTGACCATGGCTTCCACGCTGCGCCGCAGCGCGCTCGTGTCGGCCGCGCCTTCCAGTTGCACCACTCCGCTGATCCCGCACATGTCAAAGCCCTTCCTTCCGGGAAGGCGCCAGCAGTGCCCCCCAATAGCCGAACCCCAGCTCGATCTGGCTGGCGCCGTACTTTTCCGCGATGGTATCGAGCTGTTCCACGTCGTCACCCCGGGCCATCACGAATACCGGATGGTCGCGGCCGGCCAGCCAGGCGTCCCGCTGCGCCAGCGGCACCACCTGCTCCGGCCATGGCTCACCGCGATGGAGGCTGAACAGCACGTAGTTGCTGGTGAACTCCCGCCCGTCGTCGCTGATGACGGTGATCAGCCGTTTGAGGTAGAACGGCAGGCCGTTGGGCAGGCAGTCCAGGCAGGCGATTTCCACCTCGGCGGGAAGCTGTGGCATGTGCGCCGCCAGCCTACGGCCCGAGCGGCGGTCGGCATAGTCCGCGAGCAGATCGAAATTCAGTGTGATCAGTAGCGCCGGAAAGCTGAAAAAGGCGGCGAATGCCACTTTGAAATTGCGCCGCCGCCAGGCGAACGCGGCCAGCGCGGTCACCACGCCCAGCGAGACGACCATCGCCAGCAAACCCGGCTGGAGAAACTCCGCCGTCTTACGCCCGAGCCCCAGCACCCGCTCCAGCCACAGGGCATCGGATGCGGCGGTGGCGAGGACGACGGCTGCCGGCGCGGCGAGAGCGAACAGGGCGACGGTGCCGCGCTGCACGATGGCGGCGGCCCGCCCCGCCCCGTTGGCCCAGGCGAGGGCGAAAACACGGGCGGCGAGCACGCCGAGCGCGACGATGGCGGTCAGGATGTAACCCGGCAGCTTGGATTGCGATACGGAGAAGAATGCGACCACCACGATGGCCCAAACGATGAACAGCCGGTCCGGTGGAGACCAGCGCCGCCGGGCCCGCCAGGCCGCCACGATCGACTCCGGCAGCAAGAGGCTCCAAGCGAAGAAGCAGCTCGCGATGATGACGGCGTAGAAATAGAACGGCTGGGTGCGGCGGAATTCGGTGGTGGTGAATCGCGACACCGACTCCTTCATGATGCCGTAATAAGGGAAATCCGGGCATTGCAGCGACACCCCGACGAACCAGGGCAGCACCACCGCCAGGAAGATCAGCCAGTTCGGCCCGGCGAAGCAGCGCCGCAAAGCCCCTTCGCGCCCCTCGAGCTTGTTGAATGCCGCGACGACGAGGCTGGGCACGATGAAACCGACCGGCCCCTTCACCAAGGTCGCGAATCCCGCCGCCAGGGCGCCGACCCGATACCAGCGTTCCCGCTGCCTGCCCTCGTATTCTTCCGCCAGATAGCAGGCGATGATGGCGGAGCACACGAAGAATGCCAGCGTCATGTCGAAGATGACGATGCGGGCGAAGGCCCAGTACAAGGGCGTCGCCGCCACCACCAGGACCGCCAGGCTGGCCGTGCGCGTATCGTAGACCCGGCGGCAGAACAGGAACAGCACCGTCAGCAGCGACAGCGCGAACAGCGCCGAAGACAGGCGTGCCACCGCCTCGGATTCTCCGAACAGCGCGAACGACAGGGCCACCGTCTTGAAATAGAAGGCCGGCTTGTCCAGGTAGGTCAGGCCATCATAGGTCGGCACCAGCCAGGCGCCGCTCTCGCGCATCTCCCGGGCGACCTCGGCATTGCGCCCTTCGTCCGGGCTCAGCAGTGGCGCATCGCCCAAATGCACGAACAACAGGAATGCGGCGAAAAGAAAGGCGAACGCCGGCAGCCAGCGCTCCAGGCTATACGCCGGGGCGCCGGCGGTCGTGACAGGGATGGACATACGTTGGAATGCTTGCTCTATCGCGGATGGAAAACGGAGGGGCCCGCCGGATCAGTCCTGGAAGACGAACCGGCCGGGACATCGGAGCACTGAGGACACACTCCGGCGACAACGGAGGAAAGTCCTTCAGGATTTGGGCCCGGAGCTCGCGGCATCATGCTTCGCCGGGCAAGGCCATTGGTCCGTGCCGAACCGGAACAGCACTTCGATGGCCGGTTCCCTGTCGTGCCCCGGATGCGACTTGAGCCAGGCGAGGAACAGGCCAACGACTGCTTCGCGGGACGGCTCCGGCTTGGGCAGACAGACGAAGTGTTCGGCATCGGGCCCTTGGCGTTCGGCCAGGTAATAGTCGTAGGCACCCTGCAGGTAGCCGTAGCAGAACTGGAGAGCGGCGACGTAGGCCGGATCGGCGGGCTGCGTCGCGCACAGATCCGCCAGGTCCTTTGCGCCGCGGATGACGAAATCGTCCACCGTCACCGCCCCAGCCGGAGTTCCGCAAATATTCGCCGCCACTATGGCCCCTGCCGCAATCGCCTTGATGTTCATGTTGTTCCGCCCCTTCGAACCGTAAGGATGCAACCCGCCCCGGAGCTTCCGGAAAGCGCATTTTCCGGTGACATTCTAGCCGCTACCGCCGCAGAAAAAAGCTTCGCCACGGAAGTCCAATCCCTCCATGTCGGTCAAAACGATATGATAACCTCAGTTTATCCCCGGACTGTCGGGATTCCACGCCTTCAGGAGAAAACATGAACATTCGAGGAACACTGCTCGGCGCCATCCTGGCGACGACCGCCGCCTGCGCCGACCTGGACATCAAGGTCCATACCGACTACGACCCGGCCGCGGATTTTTCGAAATACCATACCTATTCCTGGATCAAGACGCCGCGGACCGGCAACCCCCTGATAGAAGAAAGAATAGTCCAGGCGGTGGATGCCCAGCTCTCGGCCAAAGGCTGGCGCAAGGTGGCGGCGGGGCCCAGCGATGTGGCGCTGGGGGTCCAGGTGACGTCCCAGGAACAGGAACGGGTGGATACGTTCTACAGCGGTTGGGGAGGCTACGGCCACATGGGTATGGCGCAGTCGGAAGTGATCAAATACACCGTCGGCACGATCATCGTGGACATGTTCGATAGCCGGACCAAACAGCCGATCTGGCGCGGCACCGCGACGGACACCATCTCCGACGATCCGCAGAAGAACACCGCGCTGATGCAGGAGGCCATGGACAAACTGTTCCAAGGGTTCCCGCCGAAACCGGCGGGATCCTGATGGCTGCCCGCGGTCAACCTCAAAATATAGAGTCCGTTCCGGCGGAGCCCGGGGTGCCGGTTCCGCCCTACGCTTAACTCAAGTCCCATAGAAGCGGAGACCGACAGACGATCCGCCAATCAATCTTTCCGCATGAGACATGGAGCCCGTTTTCTCCCGCCTGCTCGAAACCGCCAATTCCATCATCCTTGGCAAGGAACAGCCCATCCGCCTGTGCATCTGCTGTCTGCTGGCGCGCGGCCACCTGCTGATCGAGGACGTGCCCGGCGTCGGCAAGACCACGCTGGCCCGCACTCTGGCGGCGCTGCTCGGCCTGAAATACCAGCGCATCCAGTTCACCAGCGACCTGCTGCCGGCCGACGTGCTGGGCTCTTCGATCTACGACGCCGCCACCCACAGCTTCCGTTTCCATCCCGGCCCGGTGTTCAACTCCATGGTGCTGGCGGACGAGATCAACCGCTCCACGCCCAGGGCGCAAAGCGCGCTGCTGGAGGCCATGGAGGAGCGGCAGGTCACCGTGGAAGGCGAGACCCGCCCGCTGCCCGAGCCGTTCTTCGTAATCGCCACCCAGAACCCGAATACCCAGATCGGGACCTTCCCTTTGCCGGAATCCCAGCTCGACCGCTTCCTGATGCGGATCGAGCTGGGCTATCCCGACCCGCGGGCCGAACGCGAGCTGCTGATGGGGGAAGAACGCCATGCCCTGCTGCCGCAACTGCCGGTCTGCCTGCCGGCGGAGGAACTGCTGGCGCTGCAGAAGCGGGTGCGTGGTATCCACGTCTCTTCGGCCTTGTTGGACTACGTGCAGGCACTGCTCCATTTCAGCCGGGAGTCCCCGCTCTACCACAGCGGGCTGTCGCCTCGGGCGGGGCTGGCGCTGCTCCACGCCGCCAAGGCCTGGGCGCTGATGGAGGGACGAACGGCGGTGCTACCCGAGGACGTCCAAACCGTCCTGACGCCCATAGCCGGCCACCGGCTGAAGCTCGCATCGGGCGGAGGCGGTGTGGCCGAAACCGTCGCGCCGCTGCTGCGGGATGTCGCCATCCCTTGAAGAGGATCGCAGTGATTTCAGTGCCGACCGAGTGGAAGGAGCGCCTCGACCTCCGCCGATTCTTCCGGGGCGAGAAGGCCGTGGACGGGCCGATCCCCCTCACCCACCGCCGCGTGTTCATCCTGCCCAACCGGCGCGGATTCGGACTGGCGTTGCTGCTGGCCATCCAGTTCCTGGCCGCGATCCATTACAGCAACAACCTCGCTTTCATCCTGACCTTCCTGCTGGCCGGCATCGCCATGCAGTCCACGCTGTATGCGTTCCGCAATCTGGCGGGGCTGAGCGTGCGCCGCGGCAAGGCACCACCGGTGTTCGCCGGGGAGCCGGCGCGCTTCGAACTGCATCTGGACAACCCTTCGCGCATTCACCGGCTCGGCCTCGGCGCGCGACTGGCCGGCACAGCGACGACGATCCGCTTCGACGTCGCACCGCAATCGACGGCCACCCTGATTCTCCATGCCGAAGCCGAAAAGCGCGGCTGGCTGCCACTGCCCACGGTGACTTTCGATACGTCATTTCCACTTGGGCTGTTCCGCGCCTGGTCGCCGGTCAACCTGCGCCAGCGGGCGCTGGTCTATCCCCGTCCGGCTCCCCCCGGCATCGAGCCGCCTGCGAGTCCCCCGCTGGGCCACGGTGCGCGCCCCAACCCCGGCGAGGAGGAGGATTTTTATGGCTTTACGGGCTACCGGCCGGGCGATCCGCTGAAGCGCATCCACTGGAAGGGCGTGGCCAAGGGCCAGGGTGTACACGTCAAACAGTATGCCGGCGGCGAAGCGGCGGAGCTAGTCCTGGACTGGCAGTACACGCCCGGGGCCGACATTGAGGCCCGGTTGTCCCGTCTGTGCCGCTGGGTGTTGGACGCCGATGCGGCAGGTACGCGCTACAGCCTGCGTCTGCCCGGCGTGGTGATCGGGAAAGGTCGGGGGGAAGCCCATCGGGCCCGTTGTCTGGAAGCGCTGGCGCTGTTCGGCAAATGAGCCGCCCGCCACTGTCAGCCGACCTCCTCCGGCGCAACCTGCCGTTGCTGTGCGCCGCCCTGGCGCTGGGGGTGACGCCGCATGCGGCCGACCTGCCGCCCGCTATCCCCGGTTTCGTCTGGCTGGCCTGCGGCTGGCGGCTAGCGGCGCTGTACCGGAAAGCGCCAATGCCTTCCCGGATCAGCCTGTTCCTGCTGACCGTGGCCGGGGCGGGGCTGGTGTATCTGCACTTCCACAAGTTCTACGGGCGGGAGGGCGGCACCGCCCTGTTCCTGGTCGGGCTGGGCCTCAAGCTGCTCGAAATGCGCAGCCTGCGCGACCTGTACCTGGTGGTCTACCTGGCACTGTTCGTCGCCGTCACCGAATACCTGTTCTCCCAGAGCATCGCCATCGCCGTTCACACCTTGGCCGTGGTCTCGCTGCTGATGAGCTGCCTGATCGGCTTGAACGGCGGCGAGAACCTCGGCCTCGCCGGCCGGCTGCGATTGGGCGCTAAGCTGGTGATGCAGGCCATCCCCGTGATGGTGGTGCTGTTCCTGTTCTTGCCCCGCATCGCCGGCCCGTTGTGGAAGCTGCCGGAAGACGAACCCGGCGGTGCGACCGGACTGAGCGATTCCATGGAGCCCGGCGCGATCAGCCGGCTCGGCCTGTCGCGGGAAACCGTCTTCCGTGTCGACTTCGAAGGCGCCCTGCCGCCACCGCAGGAGCGCTACTGGCGTGGCCCGGTGTTCTGGCAATACGACGGCCGCCGCTGGACCGCCGGTTACGACGAACCGCGTCCGGCCCGGCAGCCGCCGCGGCTGTCCGGCGACCGCTACCGCTACGCCCTCACCCTGGAGCCGCAACGGCGGCGCTGGGTGTTTCCGCTGGAGACGGCGGAAACCCTGCCGGCCGGACTGACGCGCGCCGAGGACGGCTTCCTCCTCGCCGCGGAACCGGTCCGCGAACGCCGACGTTACGTGCTGTCGTCGCGCCCGGCGGCGGCCTTCGACCCATTGAGCGAGGGTGAACGGCGGCGCGCCCTGCAGATTCCCGGCATGCCCGACCCGCGGGTGCGGGAACTGGTGGAAAGCTGGCTGCTGGAGAATCCATCCGCCGACGCCGTCGCGCAGCGGGCCTTGCGCCATTTCCGGGACGAACCGTTCATCTATTCCCTGCGGCCGCCGGCCATCGAGGGCGACCCGGTCGCCGGCTTCCTGTTCGACACCCGGCGCGGCTTCTGCGAACACTATGCCGGGGCCTTCGTCTACCTGATGCGCGTCGCCGGTGTCCCTGCGCGAGTGGTCACTGGCTACCAGGGCGGACACTGGAACCCAGTGGGACGTTTCCTGGAAGTCACTCAGGCCGACGCCCACGCCTGGGCGGAAATCTGGATCGACGACAACGGCTGGACACGAATCGATCCCACCGCCGCGGTCGCACCGGAGCGTATCGAGCGCGAGTTGGAATTCGCGGCCGGCGCCGACGGCGCGGTGGTGTTCGCCGGCCCGGTGGCGCAGGCCTGGGGAGACCGGCTGTCCAGTCTGCACGGCCTGGTGCGCGAGGCCGGACTGCTGTGGGATGCGGTCGACCACGCCTGGGTGCGGTGGGTGCTGGCCTACGGGCCGGAGAACCAGGGCCGGCTTTTGGAGCGCTTAGGGGTCATCGACTGGGGCCGGCTGATCTTTGGGCTGACCGGCCTGCTCGGGCTCCTCGCCCTGACCTCCTTCGCCCTGTTGTGGCCGCGCAGCCGGCCCATCGCCGATCCAGCCCTGCGACTCTATCGGCGGGCCACCCGAAAACTCGAACGCCAGGGACTCGTCCGCGCGCCCGCCGAAGGCATGCGCGATTTCGCGACCCGTGTCGCCCGCACCCGGCCCGATCTGGCCGAATCCTTCGGCCGGTTCACGGCGCTGTTTCTGGCCATCCGCTACGGCGGCACAATTCAACCAGCCGCGCTCGAACGCCTGAAGGCGCTGGCGCGGGAAATCCCGTCACGTCAGCGCGGCGGCCACCAGCACCGCGGCCTCGGCAATCTCGATGGCGGCCCCGAGGGTGTCGCCGGTGCAGCCACCGAGGCGCCGCAGCATCATGGCCCGCAGCAGCCAGGCGGCCGTCGCGGCCCCGACTAGCGGCCAGGGCCCGAGTGCCACCAGCGTCGTCGCCGCCGCGAACAGCACGGCGACGACGGCCAGCCACCGCGGCAGATGCTCCGCCAGAGGGCTGCCCAGCCCGCCTTTGCGCACATAGGGGGTGGTGATGAGCAGCGCCGGAACCAGCCCGCGCGCAGCCAGCGGGGCGATGAGCAACGGCAGCCCGCCGGAAAGCTCGGCGACGGCACCGAATTTCACTAAAAGCAGCAGTACGACGGTGGCGACGGCGATCGGTCCGGAGCGGGGATCCTTCATGATCGTCAGGCTACGCTCCGCATCGCCGTGGCCGCCCACCCAGGCGTCGGCGCTGTCGGCGAGGCCGTCGATGTGCAGCCCGCCGGTGACGAGTACCCAGACCAGCAACACCAAGGCCGAGGCCAGGGCAGGACCGGCATCCTGCAACAGTAGCCGGGCGGCCAGCAGGACCGCGCCGATCAAAAGGCCTACGGCGGGATAGCACACGACCGAAAGGCCCAGGGCGCGCGGGGAGAATTCCACGGCGCGCGGCACCGGCAGACGGGTCAGGAACTGCACCGCCAGCCAGAAAGGCGAGAGCTTCAAAACCGGCCTCCGTGGAACACCAGCCGCGGCGGAGCCTCGCCGTCGCGGACGATGCGGCTCAGACAGGCATGGGGAACGTCGATCCCGAACAGCCGACTCGCCGGGAACTCCAGCACGCGGCGCAGGATGGCGCGGAGAGTGCCGGCGTGGGTCACCACCAGCCAGTGCCGCTCGCCGGGCAGGCCCAGCAATTCCTCCCAGGCTGCGGCCACGCGACGTTCGAAGTCCGGATAATGCTCGCCGCCCGGCGCGGGATTGCGGTCAGGCCGGCGCTGAAAATCCAGCAACTGCTGGCCGTGACGGTCGTACAATTCCGACCACGGCCGCCCTTCCCATTCACCGAAGCCCAGTTCGCTGAAGCGTTCGTCGACCCAGGGCTCCAGGCCGAGGAGTCCGGCCAGTTCGCCGGCGAATTCGGCGCAGCGCCGGAGTGGCGATGTGGCGATGCCGGTCCAGGGCAGCCGCTCCGGCAGCATCACCCGCAACTGCGACCAGCCCCGGGCATTGAGGGGGACGTCGCATCCCCGGCCCAAGCACAGGCCGCCATCGACCTCCCCGTGCCGCAGCAGATCGACGGTGACACGGCTCATCCGCCCGACACCCCCGCCTCGGCGAAAGTCGCCATCTCGTTATGCAAGGCACAGGCCGCCCGCAACAGGGGCACGACCACCGCCGCCCCACTACCTTCGCCCAGCCGCATGCCCAGATCGATCAACGGTTCCGCGCCCAGCGCCTCCAGCACCAAGCGATGGCCCGGCTCGGCCGAGCGGTGGGCATAGAGGAACCACTCCGCGCAGACCGGGTGCATGCGGACCGCCAGCAAGGCTGCGACCGTGGTGATGAAACCGTCCACCAGCACCGGAAGGGAGGCTGCGGCAGCGGCGAGATAGGCACCGGTCAGCGCGGCGATCTCGAATCCCCCCAGGTGGCGGAGGATTTCCGCAGGATCGCGCAGTGCTTCCCCGTGCACCCGCAGGGCCGTTTCGATCACCTCGCATTTGTGGCGGATGCCGGCGCCGTCGAGCCCGGTGCCGGGGCCGGCCAGCCGTTCCGGGCCGACGCCGAGCAGAGCGCAGGCCAAAGCCGCGGCGGAGGTGGTGTTGGCGATTCCCATTTCGCCGCCAATGAAAAGCAGCGCGCCGTAGCGCTTTGCGCGCGAAACCGCTTCCGCGCCGGCCGCCAGCGCCCGGTCGCGCTGAGCTTCCGACATCGCGGGCTGGCGGGTGAAATTGGCTGTGCCATTGCCGGCGCGGGCGTCGACGAGGCCGGGGCTTGCGAGCGGCCCGGCCACGCCGGCGTCGACGACCTCCAGCACCGCGCCGATCTGCCGCGCCAGGACGCTGATGGCGGCGCCTCCTGCCGTGAACACACGGCACATCTCCCGCGTGACCGATTGAGGAAACGCGGAAACGCCTTCCTCGGCGACCCCATGGTCGCCGGCGAACACGCTGATCCAGATCCGCTCCAGCGACGGCCGCCCGCTCCCCTGCATGGCGGCCAGGCGCGCGGCCAGATTTTCCAGCCGGCCCAGCGATCCCGGCGGTTTGGTGAGTTCGGTCTGGCGCCGCAATGCCTGGCGAAAAATGTCGCCGCTGGGCGAAACGATGTCCGGGAGTTTCCAGCTCATGGCGCCCCCTTCAACACCTGGGGCAGACCGGCCGCGACCCATACCACCCGGTCACAGAGCGAGGCGAGATCCTGATGCAGCCAGCCGGCCTCGTCGACGAAACGGCGCGCCAGCGGATTGACGGGCACGATGCCCTGGCCGACTTCATTGCTCACGAGGCAGACCGGACCCGACAGAGCCGGCAGCACCCGCAGCAGCGCCTGCCTTTCCCGCCGGAACACCTCCTCGCCTTCGGCCAGCAGATTGCTCAGCCAGAGGGTCAGGCAGTCCACCAGCACGAACCGGCCGGGGCCGGCGTTCTCCTCCAAGCTGGCGGCCAACGCCAGCGGCTCTTCCACGGTCAGCCAGGACTTAGGGCGCCTCGCCCGGTGGCCGCCGATGCGCGCCGCCATTTCGGCATCGCCCGCCGCGGCGGTCGCGACATACACGACCTCCAGCCCCGACAGCCCGGCGCGCTGCTCGGCGTGGCGGCTCTTCCCCGAGCGCGCGCCTCCTAGGATCAATTCCTTCATGCGTTCGTTCTTTCCCGATCACGGCGGCCCACACCCGCCGCATGACCCATTGTAAGCGCTCCGCACACTGGCGGACGATGCTCAGATGGACCGGGAATTTTCGAACCAGCGCGCGAAATCGTCCGCAGCAAGCGGCTCCGACAGCTGGTAGCCCTGGTATTCACCGCAACCGCAGCGTTTGATGCACTCCAATTCCTCCGGGGTTTCCACGCCTTCGGCGATCACTTCCAGCCCCAGGCTCGTGCCCAGCGCGACGATCGCCTTGACGATGAGTTCATTGGCAGGGATCCGGTCAATTCCGCTGACGAAGGAACGGTCGATCTTGAGACGGTCGAGCGGAAAGGTCCTGAGATAGCTCAGGCTCGAATAGCCGGTGCCGAAATCGTCGATGGCGAGGCGGATGCCGGAATCGCGCAGCTCCCGCAGGATACCGACCGAGTTTTCCGCATCCGCCATCACCGTGCTCTCGGTCAGCTCCAGTTCCAAGTGGTCTGGGCGGATGCCGGTCTTTTGCACGATGGCCCGGACCTGGTCGCAAAAACTCCGGTTCCTGAACTGCAAGGGCGAGATGTTGACGGCCATGCGCAAAGGCGGTAACCCCTGGGAAAGCCAGCGGACCTGCTGGGCACAGGCCGTCTCGAGTGACCACAGGCCAAGGGGCAGAATCAGGCCGGTTTCCTCCGCCACCGGGATGAATTTCAACGGCGGTACGACACCCAGCGTCGGGTTGATCCAGCGCAGCAACGTCTCGGCCCCGACGAGACGGTCGTCCGCCGTCGCCATCTGGGGCTGGAAATAACAGTGGAACTCACCCTTTTCCAGCGCCGCATTCAGATAGGATTCGAGCGTGACGCGCTCGACCACCGTCGAGTTCATTTCCTCCGTGAACAGTGCGAGCTGGTTACGCCCTTCGCGCTTGGCATGGTACATGGCCGCGTCGGCCTTGCGCATCAGTCCTTCGACCGTCGTATCGTGTTCAGGGAACAGGACGACGCCAATGCTGGCCGACGCCGTGATCTCATGATCCTGGATCAAGAACGGCCGTTCCAGGCTCTGCACCAGCTTGGCTGCCACTGCCAGCGCTTCGTCCGGCCCCTGCACCGGTTCCAGCAGCACCGTGAATTCATCGCCGCCGAGGCGCGCCACGGTATCCACTTTGCGCACGCAGGCGGCGAAACGGCCGGCTACCCCTTGCAGCAACTGGTCTCCCGCCGCATGCCCGAGGGTGTCGTTGATCAGCTTGAAACGGTCGAGGTCGATGAACAGCAGGGCGATCCGGTAACCGCCGCGCTGCCCACGCAAACAGGCGCGCTTGAGCCGGTCGTTCAGCAGCAGGCGGTTGGGCAGGCCGGTGAGCGGGTCGTAATGCGCCAGATAATACAGATGGTTCTGCTTACGGTTGGCAACCTCCTCGAACAGGTCGTGCCCGCTGCCGATGCCCAGATACAGACCGCCCTCGGTCACGATGAAACCGCTGACCATGTGCCGCATACCGGCGTCGATGATGATCCGGGAGAGATCGTCGATGCTGGAATCGGCATCGACGATGATCGGCCTGGGGTCCATGAACGCGGCTATGGAGTGCTTGTGGTAGAGGTCCCGGCTGTACGGGTGGAGGAACTGTTCCACCAGGGAATAACGGTCGATCAGACCCACCGGCCGCATCGCGTCGTCGACCACCGCGGCGGCGGTCAGGGTGGGTTCGTGCAGAAACCGGTCGAGGATGGCGATGCAGGGGGAATCACGATGATAAGGCGGGAAGCGCCGGGCCAGCACCCGCACCCGCGCATCGGGGGGGAAAGGGATATCGAGATCGGGATGGAGCTGGCTTTCTCCTGATTCGCTGGTAACGGCGTCCGACATGGCGGGGCGCTCCCTGCTTCGATTCACTCGGGAGACCCAACATAACGACGGACCATTACCAAATTGTGAAAGGCCGGTCCAGCGGACCGCTCAGGCACGCTCGCTATGGCCGGCGTTCAGTTCGATGAATTTCCGGTGAAGCGTATCGTGGCTTTCCCGGTGATCGGGATCGGGGTGGATACACTCCACCGGGCACACTTCCACGCACTGTGGCCGATCGAAGTGGCCCACACACTCGGTGCAGCGGGCAGGGTCGATCATATAGATGTCTTCCCCCTGCGAGATGGCCCCATTGGGGCACTCCGGCTCGCACACGTCACAGTTGATGCATTCGTCGGTGATGATCAGCGCCATTTCGCTTCCAAAGTGTCGGTGACCGCCGTGCTCAGTCCTTGCGGTAGAGCGTGCGGATTTCGGGTTTGCCGCATTCCGCGGCGTACCGGTTGATGTGTTCCGTGACCTGTATCAGGTGGGCGTTCAGGGCGATGATGTCTTCCAGCAGCATGCGCGCGGCGTTGTGATCGAACAGCGTCAGCACGTCATGGTTCCGTTCCATGCTGTGACTGAGCATCCGGCACAACTCGCCCGACAGGCGATGGCGCTTGGACGAGAGTTCATTGAACGTCTCCAGACTCGCGTAATAGCGACCAAGCGCTTCATAATCCGGTTCCATCAACATACCCTCCACGCTTCGGGTGGTGTGATTGTATGGCCAGACGCACGGCGGCTGTCAACGGACACCACGCTTGCCGCTGCGGGCAACCGGGTGCATATTGCGGTTTTCGGGCGTGGTGTTCGTCACGCACGCCATGACACAGTCATTTCCGGATGGTAACGTCGCTGCGAAGCCACGGCTGGCAGGCAGCCCGTTACCGCCATCAGACCTCTTCCCAAGGAGCAGGAGTACCATGCGCATGATCGCAAGCAACACCGCCATCGGCAGACTGAAACGCATCGCTTCGTTCACTTTTCTCGCTGTTGCCTGGCCCGGGCCAGGCCAAGCGGCGCCCCCCCCTCTGCCCTGTTCGGATGAAATCGCCCGCTACTGCAAGAACCTCGGCCTCGGCGGCGGCCGCATCCAGAACTGCCTGAAGGAGCACGATGCCCAGCTCTCGCCGGCATGCCGCGCCGGCCTGGAATCCGCTCTCGCCCGGCACCGGGAGATACAGGCCGCCTGCGGGACCGACGTCGAGCGCCTGTGCAAGGACGTCCGGCCGGGTAAGGGTCGCCTCGCAGCCTGCCTGAAAGCACATCACCGGGAGGTATCCTCCCTCTGCAAAGACACGCTGGCTGCCGCCCGCAAGGCCGGAGGCCGGGTGAAACCCACTCCCTGAACCCAAGGCATCCACACATGAAGACGGAGTTTTCGACAGCAACACGCCGTTCCGGCGCCGCGGGCTTTTTGCAGTGCCTGGGCATGGCATTCCTGCTTACGCTGGGCGCCACCACCGCCCATGCCTGGGAAGAATGGGAAGACGAAGCGGACAACCCCATCCAGGTGCAGTGCTACCGGGTGGAGCGTTGGGATGACGGCTACAACCTCGAGCAGGTCGGGAGCGTCACTGTGCACAGCAACCAGCAGGCCGCGCTCATCTGCAACAACGTGGAATACGCCTGCAGGGGACGCTGCATCGCCTGCGCTCACGATTACGACTACTACGAAGACATCTGCGTGGACATGTCCGGACGGCAGTTCGTCAAGCCGTAACCCCTTCCGGCACCGCCGCGCAGCCCGCTTCGGCCGCCGCCGGCTCGAACGAAGTAGGTGAGCGGCTTCCGCTGCCAGGATAACCCAGGGCAATCCAGGGCGATCCGGGGTCGGCGGCGGGCCCATGCTGATTCGTCCCGTCGCCCGGCAACTCCATGGGGCGATGACCTTCGTACAACCGCTCATCGGCATCATCTGCCGACCGATCGGCTATATCGGCTATAAAGTCAGTCCATCAACATCAGCGCGTCGATCGGCGTCTCCACCTGACCCGAAAACGGCGTGACGGCCGGCAGCGATCAACCATGCCGGCCGCTCCAGGTACAGGTTCACATAGAGCCGGAAATCATCCACCGCGGACGCCGGTATTCAGCAATACGGCATGGCCCGGTTTGAAATTTTCTGATATCCGCCCCACGGTAATTATCTAACATCCACTACCTTTTACAGGGCTGAAATCCACCGGTCATTTTTCCGGACGACAATCACTCGAGAGATACTTCGTTCCTCAATACCCTTCGCTATGGCAAGATCCGGAATTCACGGCCGGCGCGTGACATCAGGCTGGAATGAATCTCAGAAAACCATCCGTCCGATGCTATCGCGCTGGCTGGCCGCCGGCTTCGGGCTGGGAACCATCATGCTTGGCGCCCCAGGCCATGCGGATACGAGCGGCGCCTACTATGAGAGTTTCGGAGATTTCCTGCAACAAACCAAGTTCCACGGCAACCTCCGCAGCTACTATTTTTCCCGCACATATACGGGCGAAGCGACGAACCAATACGCGTACTCCTTGGGTGGCTATGCCGGTCTGCTTACCGCGCCGCTTTATCATTTTCAGGCCGGCCTGACCCTGGGAGCCGCCAACAGCCTCGGCCTCAACCCGGTCAATCCGGCCCAGGTCGATACAACCCTGCCGGGCGGCACCGTCTGGATACTGACCGAAACCTTCCTGCAATACAAACACAAATACTTTACCTTGCGCGGCCCGGACCAGATTCTGGACACCCCTTGGGTAAACCCGTCCGATTCGCGCATAAAACCGTCAGCATACCGCGCTGTCTATGGTGAACTCACTCCGTTCGCCGATTACGCCCCGCTGAAGGATTTGAGTTTTGTCGGCCTGCGTGTGTTCGAATTCAACGGCCGTGCGGAAGGATCGTTCACTCCGACCAATCTTTATTTTCCAGGACACGCCGGAGGCTCACCGGTCTCGGCATTGTACGGCAAGAGCACGCCGGGCACTTTGGCATTCGGGCTGAAATACGGTAGCCCAGGGAAGCCGCTGACGGCCCATCTCTGGTATAATAAATTCATTTATTTTTCCCGGCTCTTATGGTTTGATGGCAGTTTTGTCCAAAAAACCGGCACCGGCTTCGATCCACTCTTCGGTTTTCAGTTCGGGAGCCAGTGGAACGATGGGGACAACCTGCTGGCGCAGGTGGGACAAGGCGCAGCCGGAAATAGTCAGATCTACGGTGTCCTGGCAGGCATCGATACCCCCTATGTGCGCCTGACCGCGGCTTACAATGGCATTACCAGGCAAAACGGGGCCTTCGGTAATGGTGCACTGCTTTCGCCGTACACTACCGGCTATGCGACCGACTATCTGTACACCACGCAGATGATAGGCGGCATGATCGAAATGCAATCCCCAGGGAGCGCGTTCAAGGTGGCTGCGACCTCATATTTCATGGATAAGCAGATCAAGGCCATGGTGTCTTATGGCGGCTATTACATCACGCCCACCAGCACCTTCACCTCCAATCCCTATGAAACCAATGTCGACGTAACCTATAGCTTTTCAAAATCATCCGGCCTGGACGGATTGTCCATCCGAAATCGGTTTGGCTGGCAGAATGGTAACATCCAAAGGCAGGATTTCTTTTATAACCGCCTCCAGATCCAATACCAGTTCTAACAGAGATGGCCGCAATGTCGCCTAAAAAGAATCACGCTCTGATTGCCTGTCTCCTGAGCGCCGGCTTGGGACTCACCGGATGCGCGGAGCCCCCCCCAAAACCCGCCACCAGCGCATACCCGGCGGCCCTACCCACCGCAGCGGCCAGGGATGATACCGCCAGAACCCTTCCCGCTCCCACTGGAAAGTCCGCGCCGAAACCGGCCCTCATCCGAGCGCGGGCCTTCGAGGGAACGGTCAAAGCCATTCACCCTGCCGACCGCCAAGTGGTATTCCTGCTCGCCGATGGAAAGCGGGTCACCGTAAAGGTCGGCCCCCCGGCGGGCAGCCTCGCGGACCTGCGTGTCGGCGATCTAGCCACATTTGAATTGGCCGAGACGGTGGAAATCGTGACAAACGACAATCATCATCCGGAAACCGGAGAAATCGTCATGCACCCCGTTCCTGGCAGCATGCAAGAACGCGAGTATTTCAATCCCTACTACCACCGGGATGGCCTATCCGCCGCCAAGCGTCACGAACTTTACTGGAGCGGAATCATCGAGATTCCCGCTTGGGTGGTCTCCTCCGATCCCCAATCGCGCCTAATCACCCTCAAAAGCCGTGAAGGCCGGGTATTCAGCGTACGTATGGCTCCGGAAGCCGGAAGGCTTGACGAATATGAACCTGGAGAAGCCGTCGTCGCCCGCTTCAAGGAAGTCGACGACATCACCGTGATCAGTCCACGCTGATGCCAGCCCCATCGATCCAGGTCAGAACATGAACGCAGGTGGACCCACCATGAAACCGCTCCATATACTCTTTTTCTTGCTCGGTTTATCCGCTTGCGCGCCGCGGGATACCTTCAGGACAGCGATACCGCCTGAAGATCTGGAAAAAGTCGGTGAAGAAAAACCCGCACACCATGCTCAAAACGTCGACGGCGTCGACATATGGACCACGGGCGCGCCCGACAGGAAATACAAGGTACTGGGTATGATCCACGACGTCCGGCGGAACATCCCCTGGCGAACCCAAAGCTATCTCGGGGATATCGCACACCTCACGAAAAAAGCGGGCGGGGATGCCGCGATCGTCATCATCGCCGACAGCAGGATGATCTACAAAATGGGGATGGGTTGCGATGCGTCGGTGGAAGCCACCGAAAAATGTGAACATGCCGAAGGCGCATCGCTCAGCGGCGCGGCTCCCGGCGAGGAAGCCACCGTTTACAGCGAGAATATCGAATCCACGTCTATCCCCCTCGAGTACAAGGACTCGAGGGTTCTGGTAATCAGATATCTGGACGCAAAATAAGCTTGGGAAAAGCCGCCGGTTCCTGGGACATCACGAGTCGTCCAGCTTTTCCCAGATGCCGGATGGCGGCTTCCGCGCCGGGTGCGAGCGGCCGAATTTCGGCCGGTACGACTTCGCCCCGCTGGCGGTCTCCGCGACGACGAAACCTTGCTTCTCCAGCGCATCCATCCGACTTCCCGCCGCCTCCTCCGGCATTTCGAACCACTCGGCGACTTCGCGGACGGAACCCGAGCCGCGCCGCATCAGCCACTGGAGAACGCGACGCTCGGCGGGCGACAGCATGAGCAGGTCGCTGGCCCTGAAACCGGCGGATGAAGGACTCTCCGGCGCCATCTCGGATACCTCTCTGCGAAACCGGCAGCGGCTCGTCAAGCGGCGTCGATCCGCTCTGCCGCCGCTTCCAGTACGGAGGTCACGGGGTGCCCTGGATTCGCCAAGGCGAAGATACCGCCGCTGCCGAGGATGGCGACGTCGCCCGAGAGGGGCAGGACGCCGAGCACCGGCACTTGGTAGGTCGACTCGACCCGCTGCTTCAGCACGCCGAAATCCTGGGGATTGATCGCCTTGTTGATCAGCATGAACATCTGCTCCACCTCGAGCTGGCGCGCCAGTTCGACGGTGATCGCCGTACCCTGGTAGTCCTGCTGGTCGGGGCGCAAGATCAGCAGCAGGATGTCGGAAATGGCAATCGACAGGAGGGTTTCCTCGTTGACGCCGGGATGTGTGTCGATCAGCAGATGGGTGAGTTCCAGTCGCTCCATCAGCTCCTGGAATCCGCTGTTGAGCAGGCCGACATCGTAACCGTCGCGCAGGATCCGGGTGATCTCACCGGTGCGCATGCTGCCCGGTATCAGGTGCAGGGAGCCGCCGTCGTTCAGTCGATGTCCTTCCAGCACGCCGCTGACGTCATAGGCGGCCTCCTCGATCCGACATTTCCCCCACAGGTAATCGTTCAAGGCGTAGCGGAACCGCTCGGGAGAGAGGTTGAACAGCACATGGACGCCCGGTGACTGGATGTCGGTATCGACGATGCCGACCCGCTTGCCGCGGCGGGCGAGCAGGGCGGCAAGATTCGCCGTCACGTTGGACTTCCCGGTGCCACCGCGAAAGGAATGTACGGACAGAATTTTTCCCATGACTGAAATCCTCGAAGGTACAAACTGTTTGCGGCGGCCCGCCGCCAAATGTCAAGGTTCATGCTCGGCGAAAGTCCTTGCCGGAGGTTCCACGGCGCGTTTGCGTGTCTCCCGGATGCGCCTGGCTTTGCTTTTCAGTTTGGTGAAAAACTCGCTGTCGGTGATCTGTCTGATCTTGGCCTGCGTGCCGGTCTCGTCGATGTTGACCCGAAGCTGCTCGAGCTGGGCCTCGAGCAGCTCGTGACGGGCCCGCACTTCCTGAACCATGCGCAGAAAAATGCGGGCCAGCTCGCCGAATTCGTTGCGCCGGCGGGCATCGCGCTCGAGCTGGCGGATGTCGAGATGCCGCGCGTCGAGTTCGTCTTTTTCCAGAGCCGCCGCCACCTTGCCCAGGGTGAGGATGGGACGGATCATCCCGGTCGCCGTCCACAAACCGACGCCAACCGCCAACACCAAGAGGCCCAGTGACAGCCAGGCGGCCGAGTGGATGCCGGTGATGAGATTTTCTATCAAGTCACTTTCCTCGATCACCACTGCCAGTCTCCAGTCCAAGCCGAGGCCGGCGAACTGCCGGTCGGTGAGGAGATGATCGGTATACACGTAATTGTGCTGGTCGCCGCGCACGTATTTGAATGATTCGGCGTCCGGGACTTCGAGGAAGCCATAGCGCTCGCCGATGTAGCTGGCTGTGGCGTGAATGACGGGATCGGTGCTTTCGGTCGCGAGCGGCAGCCGCCCCGGCGTCGAGCCCGGAAACGGGCCGCGCGAGCCCGCCAGCAATCGGCCTTCGGCGTCGAAAAGAAAGGCGATGGAGGAATTCGGCAAATGGAGGTTCTGAAGATAACGGCTGATGCCGGCCAGATAGATGTCGGACGAAACCACCGCCCTCGGCCGGCCGTCCACCCCATAAACCGGCTCGGCCACCGTCACGACCGGCGCCGACCCTTGCAGGAGCGGGCTGAAATGGATCGGCGAGATGACCAGGCCGCCCTTGGCCAGCGCATCCTGGTAGTAAGCCTCGGTACGGGGATCGTAGACGACCTCCTGCACCTCCAGCGGCGCACCGCCTTTCCCATAATTCTCCAGCAAACGCCATTCGACGGCGCCACCCCGCCGGATGTCGGACACCTTGACGACCTTCTTGCCGTACTCCCTACGGTCGAACCTGAGGTTCTGTCCGGCGGGATTGGCGATGCTGAGATTCGCCCAGCGCGTCATCTGGGCCTGGGTCCAGACACCGTTCGAGAGCTTTTTCACCAGCCGGGGTTCCAGCAGATCGTCGAGGGACAGATCCGGCTGGCTTCTGAGGCCATCCGCATAAACCTGGGTCAGATCGATGGGCAGGGACAGAAAACGGTAGAGTTGGTCGTCGATCGTATTCCCGATCAGTTCGAGGATTTCCTTGGCAGTGTCCTGCGCCTCCCTCATGTGACTGACATAGGCGATGGCCCCAGTCAACCCGACGGCGACAAATATCTGCAGGGCAAAAATGAAGGGGAATACGACCCTGATCGAGATCATTCAGGCTCTTCCCACCGCCGCCGACGACTAAGCCGGCCCGGGATGTCCGGCATGGCCGCCAAAGGCGCCGGCAACGCCGGGCCGGCCGCGTTTACGCCAGGGAATACCCAGCAGACCCTCATCGTCCCGCAGCGTGGTCCGCCGGATTTCCGGGTCCCGGCGCTCCCCCGAATAAAGCGGCCGCATGCCGTTGAGGCAGGCCAGAAGCGCAGCCCCGTTGTTGACGACAACCGCGCTCACCGTGCCCAGATTGAAGAAAACCCCGCCGGCCACCACGGCGATGTTCGCGGCGGTGACCGCTACGATGTTCTGATGGACCAGCCGCATCGCCTCGCGGGCAGTCTCGATACCGTAGCACAGCCCCTGGAGGCCATCGTCGAGCAGCACCACGTCCGCAGTCTCCCGGGCGAGGTCGGTTGCCTGTTGGAATGAGACCGCCACGTCGGCATGGCTCATGGCGGGCGCATCGTTGATGCCGTCGCCGACGTAGGCGACCGCCTTGTGTTTCCGGCGCAATCTGCCGAGCACTTCCACCTTGTGCCAGGGGGAGGCCTCTGCGAACGTGCACCCCGGCCTGATACCGAGCTGGTACGCCACCGCATTCGCGGACTTGCTGGTGTCCCCGGTCAGCAGGTAACACGATATGCCCATGCGCCTCAACGTCTCGATAGTGACCGCACTTTCCCGCCGCAGGGCATTGGTGACAAAAATCGCGCCAAGGACTTCGCGGTTGCGGGCGACGTAGCGGATCGAACGGTTGAGGATGACGCCATCGTGCCTGCGGTGATATTCGGCATCCACCGGAATACCATGTGACGCCAGGAACTGGTGGGTCCCGACGATGATTTCATAGCCGTCCACCTGGGACACTACGCCGGAGTCGGAATAGTCGAGTGGATCGCTGGCCGTCAGCGCCACACCTCGTCCTTCGGCATACGCAACCAGCGCGGCGCTGAACGGCAGCAGCACATAGCGGCTCGCCGATGCCGCCCAGTACAGCAGTTCGTCTTCGGAGACCGAAGACAGGGAGGTCTCCACCGAGCCGACCTCCACGCCGCGCTCGGTCAGGGTTCCGGTTTTGTCGAACACCACGGCATCGACCTTGGCCAGCTGCTCCAGCGCGTGACCGCTGCGGACGAGAATCCGGTTCTGCGCCGCATGATGGAGCGAAGCCAGCACCGGGACCGGCGCACTGATCCCTATGCCCTGGGCGAAATCCAATTGCAGCGGCGCCATGGCGCGAGGCAGACTGGCGGTTGCCGCGAACACCAGCGCACTGGCCCCGATCGCCGGCAGCACCGCCCGGTTGCCGATCTCTTCCATGTAGTTGCTGATGCGGGTTTCCTTCCAGGGCCGTTCCTTGACCGTTTCGGCCATCTGCGCCATCCGCGTTTGTGCCCCCAGCCGGCGCATCGCCACGACCAGGCGTCCCTGGGTCAGGAGGGAAGCCGCGTAGACTTCGTCGGAAACCGTGCGCGGCACCAGCCTGGCGCCGCCCAGCAGATCGTGCTCGTCGATCAGCCCGTCACCGCCCACCACGATGCCATCGCCGGGCACCCGGTCGCCGGGCCCGAGGAAAACGTGATCGTCCTTCCGCAAGTCCTTCGCCAGGACCAGCCGTCTTCTGCCCTTGCGCTCGATCCAATACTGCCGGTTGGGAACCATATCGGGCTTGCGCCGCTCGCCAGTGATGGCGGTCAGATCCCTGAGCACGCGGGCGGTCTCGGTGAGGCAGATGGCCAGGGCGGGCGCGAACGTTTCGCCCGTCGCGCCGTGGACCAGGACCCATAGTGAATCGAGGAGGTCGGCGTTGGGACGTCCGGTCTTTTTCAGATTGGCGAGTGTGCGCTTCCACAACGGAAAAGCGGCGCGCGCGAGGATGATACCGACGACGGCGGGTGCAAACGGCAATTCCAGAGGCGCGGCGACCACCGAAGCACCGAGCGCCAGAGCGGGATATTTGAACCGTTCGCCATAGTCGATCCGATGCTGTGCCGCTGCCGTCTCGCCCCAAGTGGCGGACGTCCCCTGGGCCGGAGCACGAGCGTTCATCGGGGTAGTAACGATCCACCAGCAAAGCCGGTGGTTTTCGACGGCCGGCTCCTCAAAGAGGACTCACCGCCGGCGGGCAAAAGCCAGGTCCTCGCCCCGGCAGGAATCGCCGGGGTCCAGCGGCTACGGATGGCTGCGACCTCACCCATTCGGCTGAGCTGGATTCCGGCACGCCCTGCCGGAATGACGGACCAACCCGTGGGACAAAGCCCCACGCCTGGATCTGTCAAACTTTGAGGCTCCCCCGGCCAAGCCGGAGGTTTTCCCGCGGTAAGCGACTCCTTCGGCGGCTCTTGCACCGGCCTCATCCCTGCGGCGGCGACCGCTCCGCCCTGGCTCCGCGGAAGCACGCTCAGGCACCTGCCAGCAGATCCGCCTTGTCCGTCCGTTCCCAGGGCAGGGCGGTGAAAGAAGCCCCGAAATGGCCGCAGGCCGGCAGCCTGCGGTAGAAGCTGCCCCGGTATTCGGCCGGGAGCCGCCGCAGGTTGAAATCACGGACGATGGCACCCAGCCGGAAGTCGAAGCACCGTTCCAGACGCTGTTTGATCACGTCCTCGCCCACACGGCCGGTGCCGAAAGTGGAGACCTGCACGCTGACTGGGCGGGCCTGACCGATGGTGTAGCTGAGCTGGACCTCGCACTCTTCGGCCAGCCCCGCCGCGACCACGTTCTTGGCCGCATGGCGGGCGGCATAGGCAGCCACCCGGTCGATTCGCAGCGGCCCCTTGCCGCTGAGGGCCGAACCGGCATGGCGGGCATAGCCGCCGTAAGTGTCGCTCGCACTCTTGCGCCCGGTCATGCCGGAATGCGCCGCCGGTCCGCTGTGGTGCAGCATACCGCGCGGGTTGACGAAGATTTCGGTGTGCTCGTCGGGTCGCACCGATTCGTCTTCGAAAGCGGGCGCTATCACCCATTGGCCGAGATCGCGGCGCAGTTCCTCCAGCCCCAGATCCGGCACGCCGTGGGTACCGGCGATCAGCGTGATGCTATGGATGCGCGCCGGCCTGCCCTGGTCGAATTCGACCCCGACCTGAGTCGTGCAGTCCGGCGAAAGATAAGGTACCTCACCGCGCCGCCTGGCGGCGGTCAACTGGCGGGCCAGGCGGCGGGCCAGCACGATGGGCAACGGCAGCAGCTCCGGTGTCTGGCTGCAGGCGAAGCCGAACTGGGTGACCTGGTTCTTCACGGTGAGCTGGTCGAGTTCTTTGTCGGTCATTTCCGCTTCGTCGCGCTCGCTGCGGCCTTCCAGCGACTGCACGATGAAACTGGTCACCACGGTCGATTCCGGCGCGGAGAACTCCGCCGGATGGTAGCCGATATCCTCGATGGTACGCCGCGCCAGATCCGGGATGTCCACCACTGCGGTCGATGCGAAACGCGCCGCCAGAAAGATGACGCTCTTCGACAGGGCGCACTCGGTCACGACCCGGGCGTAAGGGTCTTGCTGCAGGAACCGGTCGACCACCGCGTCGCTGATGATGTCGCAGACGCAGTCCGGGTGGCCCTCGGTGACGGCCTCGGACGTGAAGAGGAATGTCTTTTTCATGCACGGTTCTCGCTTTCGGGTTCCTTGGAGGGAAGCAGTTTGATGGCTTCGTTGGCCACGAACGGCAGCACCGAGCCGGCGGCGATCGCCGCCCAGTCCGCCGGGCTGATCGGCGTCAGCCGCAACAGGCCACGCAGTGGCGGGAACACGGCCGCGAAGGCCTGCAGCGCCACGGTCGCGGCGACTCCGGACACCAGCACTGGGTTGCCCGCCCTTTGGTCCAGCACCGTCGTCCGCTCGGAACGGCAACTGATCGCATGGAACATCTGCCCCACGGTCAGCGCCATGAAGGCATGGGTGGAAGCCGCAGGCCCCAGACCGTAGCGGGCCAGGCTGTAGCCGTACACGCCGAGCGTGCCGGCCGAAATCACCAGGGACTGACGCAGCAGCCGCAACAAGTCCTCGCGCCGGAATATCTTTTCCTTCGGATCGCGCGGCTTCTCCTTGAGCACATCGCTTTCCGGCGGCTCCAGGGACAGGCCGACGGCCGGCAAGATGTCCGTGACGAGGTTGATCCACAAGAGCTGCATCGGATTCAGGGCTTCACCGGCGCCGATCGCGGTCGCGACCAGCATGATCTCGATCTCGGCGAGGTTGCCGCTGAGCAGGTAAGCCAGACTCTTGCGGATGTTGCGGTAGATCGTTCGGCCCTGCTGCACAGCGATGATCATGGTGTGCAGATTGTCATCCTCCAGCACCACGTCGGCCACCGAGCGCGCCACGTCGCTGCCGTTGCCCAGGGCGACACCGACGTCCGCCGCCTTCAGTGCGGGACCGTCGTTGATGCCGTCGCCGGTCATGGCGACCACCCGGCCGTTGGCCTGCAAAGCCTGGACGATGCGCAGTTTTTGCGCCGGCGCCACTCGCGCGAACACCGTGGTATCGCGCACGATGCCCTTCAACACGTCCGGGTCGAGCTCGTCGAGGTTGGTCGAATCGACGATTTCCAGCGGCTTATTGTTGTTGAGATTGAGCCGCGAACCGAAGGCGAAGGCGGTGGCGCTCTGATCGCCTGTGATCATCACGGTGTCGATGCCGGCGTCGTGGAACTGGGCCATCAGCTCCGCCATGCCCGGCCGCATGGTGTCCTCCATGCCCACCATGCCCAGCCAGACGAGCTTTTCGGAAATAGCCGCGGTCGAGGTGTCCCGGGAATGGCCATAGGCCACGCCCAGCACCCGCAGCGCCTGGCCAGCCATGAGTTCGTTCTGCTCCACGATGGCTGCCCGTGTGTCGTCGTCCAGCGGCACCGGCACCCCGCCTTCCATGCGCCGGTCGCACAGCGCCAGCACGTGAGTGGGACTGCCCTTGACCGCTATCAGGTATTCTTCGCCGCCGGTGTCGTGGACGGTCAGCATGTAAGGCCGCCCTTCGGCCCGGTGCACGGTCTTGATCAGTGGCAGACTCCGGCGCAAGGCCGCGACGTCTTCGCCCGCATGCATCGCCATCTCCACCAGCGCCATTTCCGTCGGCGAGCCCGCCAGGCCCGAGCGGTCGGACGAATCCGCCGGACGCGGATTCGCATTCACCCGCGGGGTGTCGGACGGGACAGCCCGGCTTGAGTCGCCATTGAGCTGCACTTCGCTGCACAGGCACACCACCTGCATCAGACGTCGCAGGTCTTCGGCCTCGATGGGCCGGATCGTCCGGCCGTTCGAGCGGAATTCCCCGGTGGAGGACAAACCGATGTCCAGTTCCGGCGTCTTGAGACTGACGACCCGCATGCAGTTCTCGGTCAGCGTGCCGGTCTTGTCCAGGCACAGCGTCTGCACCGAGCCCAGACTCTCCACGGAAGGCAGTTGACGAATCAGGACGTGGCGCTTCTTCATTTCCCGGATGCCGAGCGCCAGCGTGGAGGTCGCCACTGTGGGCAGCCCCTCGGGAACGGCAGCCACCGCCAGCGAAATCGCAGTCTTCAGCATCTGCAGCGCCGGCGCGCCGCGGAGGACGCCCAGTCCGAACACGAATACGCAAATGCCGCTGGAGGCCAGCGCCAGTTGCTTACCCATCTCGTCGAGCTGGCGCTGCAAGGGCGTCTCCGGCGTTTTCACTTCGCCCACGAGCGATTGGATCAGGCCGATCTCGGTGTGGCGACCGGTCGCCACCACGATCGCCAGGCCGCTCCCTCCGGTTACGATGGTACCCATGTGCAGCATGTTCTTGCGATCGCCCAAGGGCGTGTCCTTGGTGCCGACGAAAGTGTGACGCTTGCCCACTGGCAGGCTCTCCCCCGTCAGCGCCGATTCGTCGACGGTGAGCTGGTTGCTCGCGAGCAGGCGAGCATCGGCCGCGATGTAGGAGCCGGGCGAGAGCACCAGGATATCGCCGGGCACCACCTCTTCCAGAGGAACCGACATTTTGACGCCATCGCGCATGACGAGGGCCTGGGTCGGGCCGATCTTGCCCAGGGCGTCGATCGTCTTCTGCGCCTGGGCTTCAGTGACGTAGCCGATGACCGCATTGATCAGCACCACACCGACGATCACCACGGCATCGGCCACGCCGCCGGTGGCAATGGAGACCGCGGCGGAAATCCCCAGCAGGGCGACCGGAGGGCTGGCGAACTGCTCCAGGAACATCGCCACCGCCGAACGCGGCTTGATCTCGCTCAGCACGTTGTGGCCGTACCGGGCCAGCCTTTCCGCCGCCACGGCGGAACTGAGGCCGTCCCGGTTCGCCGCCAGACGAGACAGCACTTCCTCGGCGTCGAGGGTATGCCAGGTCTCTTTGCTTCTTACCGTGTCACCGACGACGGCGGCCAGTTTTGGACGAGAGGCGGCCAGGAAACGCTTACCCTTTCCGCGTTTAGACTCAGCCGGGGCTTTGTCCGACCCCGGCCTGGAAGCGGGGACGGGAAAGGGCGCACCATGCAGGCATGCGCATCGTTCCAGCTCGAAAAGCACCGCGTCCAGAGGACTTTTCGGATCGAAGACCACCAAGGCATTGCCAGTGACCGGATTGGCGCTGACCATGCGCAGCGCCTTGGCTTGCGCCGGCAAGGACTCGAGTGCCCGCTGCATGTCATCGCAGCGGTACAGTCCCAGTACCTTGACGCGCAGCCGACCGGGAGCGGGTATCCGCAGCACGCTGACCCGCCCCCCCGAGGGCCGGCTGCCCACCATCGTACCGGCCGCATAGAGATTCTTTTCCATCATGTTCATTTCCACACCGGGATCCTGGTGATCATCACAAATGCTGGCCGGCCTGCCGCGGCGCAAGCGGGCGGAAGCGGGGATTCGATCAGCAATGGGCAGGGTAGACGGATAAGTCCATTGCCTGGAAGATTAAAGACGGTTCTTTACACTTTCGTGACTCGCCGGAAACCGCGGCAGACCGCGCCGATGAGGGGTTGGCGCGGCGCATTCGGCCCCGGCACAATGCGCCGTCCGTGAACTTAGCCCGACCGGAGCCTGCCTTGAATCTCTCCATCATAGTACGGCTGTTGGCGGCAGCCACTCTGGCCGGCGCATCTTTCCTCCATACCGGCCGTGTCTGCGCGGTGCCCCGTGCCGCCGAGTCCCCGGACGGTAAGCCGGCCATTGCCGTCAAGATCATCGCAATCAACGATTTCCATGGCAACCTGCGTCCGCCGGCGGACTTCCTCTCGAACGGCGCGCCCGTCGCCGCTGGCGGCGTGGCTCATCTGGCGGCCCGTATCCGCGAACTGCAGGCCACCAACCCCGACAATGTCCTGGTATCCGCCGGCGACCTGATCGGCGCCAGCCCGCTCGTTTCCGCCCATTTCCAGGACGAGCCGGCCATCGAGGCCATGAATCTGCTCGGCCTGGACTTCAATGCGGTGGGCAACCACGAATTCGACGAAGGCCGCGAAGAACTTCTGCGCATGCAGCGGGGCGGCTGCCATCCCCGGCTGGAAAAAGTAGGCCGGTCGTGCCGGGAAAAGGAACTCAGTCCGTTGCTCCGCTCGAAACTCGGCAGGAAATTCAAAGGCGCCGATTTCCGCTTCCTGGCCGCCAACGTCTTCGACCGGAACAGCGGCGGGACGCTGTTCCCGGCCTATGGCGTCAAGCAGTTCCACGGCCGGAAAATCGGCTTCATCGGCCTGACCCTGAAAGACACGCCGAAGCTGGTCAAGCCGAGCGGCGTCAAAGGCCTCGAATTTCGCGACGAAGCGGAAACGATCAACGCCCTGGTTCCCGTCCTGCGCTCCCAGGGAATCGAAGCCATCGTCGTGCTGATCCACGAAGGGGGGCATCCCGGCGGCGGCCCCGACGGCTGCGCCGGCATCTCCGGACCGATCGCCGGTATCGTGCGCCGGCTCGATCCGGAAGTCGACCTGGTCGTCAGCGGCCATACCCATGAGACGTATGCCTGCCGCCTGCCCAACGCCGCCGGCGAACCGGTGCTCGTCACCAGCGCCCACGACTACGGCCGCCTGGTCAGCGACATCGACCTGCTGCTGGACGCGAAGACCGGCGAGGCGATTTCGACGGCGGCGCGCCACCTGGTGGTAAGCCGCGACAGCCGCCCGGATCCGCTGCTCGCCCGGCTGATCGAAGATTACGGCCGGCTGTCCCGGCCGATCGAGGAGCGGGTCATCGGCCGCATCACCGCGACCTTCAGCCGGACGCCCAACGATGCCGGCGAATCCGCCCTGGGGAACCTCATCGCCGACGCCCAGTTGGCAGCGACGCGCGGCCGCAGATACGGCGGCGCAGCCATCGCCTTCATGAACAGCGGCGGCATACGGGCGGATTTCTCCTACGCCCCCGAGAAGAAAGGAGGGGTGAGCTACCGGGAGGCGTTCGACGTACAACCGTTTGGCGGCACGCTGGTCACGATGAACTTGACGGGAGCACAGATCGAGCAGCTCCTGGAACAGCAGTTCCCGGGCTGTCCGAACCGCCAACCGGCCCGCCGGATTCTGCAGGTCTCCGCCGGTTTCGAATACACCTGGAACACCGGCGGGGGAGCCTGCGACAAGGTCGATCCGGCTTCCATCCGGCTCGACCGCAAACCGATCGCTGCCGACAAGACTTACCGGATCGTCACCAACGATTTCCTTGCTGACGGCGGCGACGGCTTCACCGTGTTCACCGAGGGCACGAACCGCATGGCCGCGATGCCGGAGCTGTCGGCGCTGGAGCGCTATCTCGGCCGGCACTCGCCGCTGACACCGGGGACAGCCCGCCGGATCATCCGCCTGCCCTGACCGGCCGTCGAGGACTCAGCCGATGCCGTACTTCTGGATACGGTAGTTGAGCTGATCGCGGCTAAGACCGAGCAGCCGGGCGGCCCGGGTCCGGTTGCCCTGGGTCCGCTGCAACGCCTGGCGGATGAAGTCGATTTCCATCCGCTCCAGCTCGAACCCTTCGTCCGGGAGCGTGAACGCCGGCCTGGCCTGCGGCGCGGCGCGGAGAGCTTCTTCCGGGAGGTCCTGCTCTTCGATCACCCGGCCGGGCATCAGGATGGCCAGGCGTTCGCAGAAGTTCCGTAATTCCCGGATGTTTCCGGGCCAGGGATAAGCACTCAGACGACGCACCGCCCCCCGGCCGAACACCGCCGGGGGAATGTCATAGGTTTGCGCGAAATGACGCATGAAGTGATGCAGCAGCAGCTCCACGTCGCCGCCGCGTTCGCGCAGAGGGGGAATTTCGAGCGGGACCACGCTCAGCCGGTAATAGAGGTCGCGGCGGAATTCCCCGGCGTCGATCTTCTCGGCCAGGTTGGCATTGGTCGCCGCGATGATGCGCACGTCCACCCGCTGCGTGGCACGTGCGCCTACCGGCTGGATTTCCCCGGAATCCAGGAATCTCAGCAGTTTGGCCTGCACCGGCAAAGGCAGCGAATTGATCTCATCCAGAAACAGGGTGCCGCCGTCCGCGCTCTCCAGCCGGCCGGGGAAATCCGAAACCGCACCCGTGAAAGCCCCGCGGCGATGGCCGAACAGCTCGGACTCCGCGACCGAGGCCGGAAGTGCGGCGCAATTGAGCGTGACGAACGGCCTGTCGGCGCGCAGACTATGGCCCTGCAGGGCCCGGGCCAGGAGCTCCTTGCCGGTGCCGGTTTCACCCACGATGAGGACGGTCACGTCGGTCGCGGCCACCAGCCGCGCGCTGCGGATGAGCGCCTCGAAACCGGGGGACCGGCCGATGAGCACTTCGAACATGGACGCTTTTCCCTTTTTTCTCCCGGCGACGATCGAGCTCGTCTCGACCGCGCTCGCCGCGCACTTCGAAGCATCAGGCGTGCCATACATGGGCATCCGTGTTTTTTGTCTTCGACGTCTCATCGTTTCGCGCGCTCAGGCGATGACGCCCTCCCACGGCCCTGACCCACCGAGTGATTAGACTCACACATTGAGTCATTTCACGCACACCAGGAACGGTTCCACCTCTAAACATGCCGGAGTTACAGCGCCCCCCCTTTTGGCCTGCATATTGCGTATATCAGAACCGGATAATACTTTCCGACCATTCTCTGCACGAGGAACCGATGACCCACCGCAAGCTGCTGACTTCGATGACGGCTGCCGCCGGCGTCGCCGCTATCGCCGGCAATGCCCTGGCCGGCGACATCTATCCGGGCTATGGCATCCAGTACGCCGCCAAGCTGATCTTCGACAAGAAGGACACCAAGAAAGGCGCAGCCGCCGCCTCCCTGCATTCAGGACAGACATTCAACACCCCCAATGACGACGGCAATGCGACGATGATCCCTCAGACCAAGTCGATGGCCTGGTGCGATCCCGCCGTCACCCCCGCCGGCTATGAGAACAGCGGCTGTTACGGCTGGGGCATGCACGCCAACTGGTATCTGATCGACTTGAGCAAGCTCAAGGGCCAGGGCCTGAATGCCGTCTGGGTCACCGTCAGCGTCGAACGCTACGCCGGCAGCGATCCCAAGAACAATGACCTCATTCCCGCTCTTACCGTCTACCGCGGCAACCAGACGCTGGGACCACACATGCACTGGTTTCCGAGCGAACTCCAGAGCAAGCCTGAATTCTGGGGCTGGCTGCTGCAACCCAATCCTTTCGTCAAGGGCGATCAGTTCAGCTATAACAGCGCCTACGCCACCCCTTCACAGAACTTCGCCTCGGTCACGGGGAAGTTCAAGCTCAAGGGCGGCACTCAGGATTATCTGACGGTCGCGGTGGGCGGCGATGCCAAGGATCCCAACACCAAACACAGCGTCAATTACCAATTGACCGTCGACGTGAAGCAGAAGCAGCCGGCGCAGTGAGACCACCCGCGCCGCGAATTCGACCGTCCGCTAACCTTCCAGTCCGACCCGTTTAGGATTCACGATGAAAAGAATTTTTACCGCCCTTGCCCTGGGCCTCGTCTATGCCGCGATCCCGGCAGGCGCCGTCGAAATCGTCCCCGGCGACGGCATCACCTACGCCGCGAAATTCGTGTTCCAGAAAAAGGACACCATGTCCGGTGCGCCGGCGCTCTCGGTCTATTCCGGCCAGACCATCGACACCCCCGGCGATGGTGGCTCGCCCGCCACCATCCCGACCACCAAATCCATGGCCTGGTGCGACCCGGCGACCAATCCGCCGGCCGGCGCCGTACCCGGAACCTGCTATGGCTGGGCCATGCATTCGAAATGGTTCCTCATCGACCTGAGCGGCCTGAAGGCGCAGGGCCTGAGCAAGCTCAACGTCACCATCAACGCCAAGCGCTACGTCGGCAGCGACCCGGCCAAGAGCGACCTGATCCCCGCGCTCACCGTCTGGCGCGGCAACCAGACCCAGGGCCCGCACCTGCACTGGTATCCGAGCCAGTTCCAGGCCACCCCGCCGTTCTGGGGTTGGCTGCTGAGCCCATGGACCGACAAAACGAACCCGGGTTACATGTCGGCCAATGGTGTCGGTCCACAGACCGCGGCCAGCGTCAACGGAGTTTTCAAACTCAAGGGCAGGAAGGAAGACTTCCTCACCGTGGCCATCGGCGGAGACGCCAAGCACGATGACCCCAGCCAGAAGCACGACGTCTATTTCCAGCTCGAGGTCGACGTCAAGCAGGCCAGCAGTGGCGGTGGCGGTGGCGGTGGCCAAGTGATCGATCCCAACGGCTGCGTGGTCGGCAAGACCTGCTGGCACCCGCCGATGAACCATTGCATGTCGGTGGACCTGTGCAACCTGCCGCAGTACCAGGGCCAGTGCCAGTGCTACTGAGACCGTGAGTTTTCGGGATACACGGACGTATCCCTCTTGAGATGCGGCCTGCCGCCTCCTCCAGACAGGCAGGAATAAGCCTGAAACCGCCACCTCCCGGACTTAACCGGCCCGATCCGGGCCATTCCCGGCCGCCTCCGCGCATCGAGCCCGCCGGCGGGTCTGTCCGCTATCGATGGTACAACGCCATGCTTTCATGCCCTCGACACCTCATCCCGGTCGCCGCCGTCCTCGCGCTGGTCGCTGCGCTGAACACCGCCTGTTTCGACGAATCCCAACCGGATGCCCCGATGCTCGGTCACGGCGATGCGGCCGCCCTGCGTTCCGTCCTGGAGCGATGGAAAACCCGGCACGAGCAGCGGGGCGAGGCGGAGACACTGAACGTTTCCCTGGTCCCTTCCCCCGCCCTCTCGGCAGCCAGGACGCAAGGCCGCGGCGAACTGCGCATCAACCTCCTGACCGGCGCCGTGGAGGTGAAGGCGCGCGGCTTGCCGGCGGAGGGAAATTACGAGGTCTGGCTGGCGGACAACCGCGGCGGCGCCAGCCAGGCGGTAAAGCCCGAGGCCGGCGATCGCCTGATCGGGCTCGGCATGCTGACGCGGAAGGCGGACGGCGGGACGATGCTGCGCACCACCCTCGACCGGGCCGCGCTTGCCGGCTTCGAACTCGATCAGGCCATCATCGCCCGCTGTGGGGAAGCCCCGGACCGCGGCGGCCTCCTGTTCGGCGCCCCGAATCTCATGCAGCGCGCCTATTTTTCCTCCCAGCCCTGGAGCTTGACGGCGAGGGGAGACACACCGGCTCCGGCCACAGTCCCCGCCCTGCCCTTCGCCTTCCTGCTGCCGAAGGCCGCGGTCGCGCAAACTTCGGCGACGGACGCCGCCAGCCTGGAACAGCTCATCGCCCGTGGCCGGCAGATCTTCGTCGAGGAAACCTTCGACGGCAACGGCCGCACCTGTGCGACCTGCCACCGCCCGGACAACAACCACACCATCGATCCGCGCTACATCGCCAAGCTGCCGCCCTCCGACCCGCTGTTCGTCGCCGAATACAATCCTGACCTCAAGGAGCTGGAAAAGCCCGCCCTGCTGCGGCAGATGGGCCTGATCCTGGCCAACGTCGACGGCTTCGACAAACCGGGCGTGATGCGCAGCGTTCCCTACCTCCTCGCCTTGCCCACCTCCATCGATGTCGAGGTCTGCGCCGAACACGGCGGCAAAGGCGACTTTTGTGAAGACGAAGCCTTCGCCAACGCTCTGGGCTGGTCTGGCGATGGCTCACCGGGCTCCGGTTCGCTGCGGGAATTCGCCCTGGGCGCCATCATCCAGCACATGCCGAAGACCCTGAACCGCGTTCCGCAAGTCGATTTCCGGCTTCCCACGGACGAGGAGCTGACGGCACTGGAAGCCTATATGCTGTCTTTGGGGCGCAGCAAGGACATCGATCTGGCCAAGCTCAGCTTCAACTCTCCCCTGGTCCAGCAAGGCAAGCTGCTGTTCGACGTCAAGGAAAACCCGGTGCGGAACGGCGAAGTGATCCTGGGCGAAACGGCCAACTGCAACGGCTGCCATCAGAACGCCGGCGCCAACAGTTCCACCACCCACGCCAACCCCACCCGCGATACCGGCGTGGAGAACATGCGCGATCCCCCCGCCTTCCTGCTCGACCCCGGCCTCGCTGTGGACGGCGGCTTCGGCAAGAACGAACGGGTCAGTTGCGGCTTCAGCCAGGACCGCCCCTGCTACGGCAATGGCCGCTTCAATACCCCCCCGCTGATCGAGGCCGCCGACACCGCACCGTACTTTCATAACAACAGCGTGAATACGCTGGAAGAGGCGATCGCGTCCTATAACGGCGACGCCTTCAACCAGTCGCCAGGCGCGAAGACCTCGTCCGGCAAGGACCGGCGGGTCAAGCTCGAATCATCGCAAGTGACCGCCATCGCCTTGTTCCTGCGGACCTTGAATGCCCTGGAAAACATCCGCAGCTCCAACAGCCTGTCCCGGAAATCCATGGGCCTGCGCGGCAAGAACGCCAGGGAAACGCTGAAACTGGCCATGGCCGACACCGAGGATGCCATCGAAGTCCTGCAGGGCGGGACGCTGCTCCCCTACCCCGAGGCCCTGGCCCGGCTGGAAGAAGCGCTGGCCCTGGAAAAGAAAGCGCTGCACACGGAAATCGGCCCCCTCCGGAACCTGCGCCTCAACAAGGCGATCGCGCTCAAGCTGCAGGCCAAGGCCTTGATGGTGACGGAGCAGCCTTGAGGAGTAGCCCTGAGGATGAAAGTGCGGTTGGGGCACGCCGGCATACCCTTGCATTTCAAGGGGATCGTAGGGTGGATAAGCGAAGCGCATCCACCCAACCCCATCAACGCATGAAATCCGGCGATGCCCCCTCGTCCCCGTTATTCCAATTCCAGATCCGCAATATGTCCCGGCTCGTCACTGCCCCACGCCGGGTCATACCAGCCTTTTGCCACCGCCTTCTTGAAACTGGACCAGGGCCAATCGATCGGCCCTCGAACCAAACCATGTTTGACCGGGTTGTAATGGATGTAATCCATGTGCCGGCGCCAATCTTCTTCGTCACGGATGACATGTTTCCAGAATCGGCGCTGCCATACCGGGCGTTCGTTTCGGAGATTGGTGACCGGGTCTAACTGCCGCGATGCGGCTTTCTTGATCTCCCGCCAGCGTCCTGAATAGTCGTCATATCCTGTCGGCAAGCGCCAGATGCAATGGAGGTGATCCGGCACGACGACAATGGCCTCGATCTCGAAGGGACGGGCGGTTTTCACCTTCGCAAATGCGGCCCGCAGGATTTGGATGGCTGACTCATCGGCGAGATACGGCGTTCTCTCGTACGTGACCACGGTGAAGAAGAAGATTCCTCCGGCGATTTGGGCTCTTCGGTGGTTGCTCATCGGTGTTTGTTTGGTGGATGCGCTTCGCTTATCCACCCTGCCTGCGGGATTCGGGGAACGATCCTGCGTGGATATTGCGCTCGGGTATCTCCCGGAGGGAGAGCAGTCATTCCTGCACCGTCGCCAGAGACAGCCGATTGATGCCGGCCTTGTGGGCGGTGGCCAGCACCTTGGCCACGACGGCATAGGACACCGCCTGGTCGGCGTGGACGATGTACAGGCCTTCCGGGTGCTGCTGCACCCGATACCGGAGCTTGGCCTCCAGCTCCGCCAGGTCGGCGATCCCGGTCTTGTCCAGCACGATGCGCCCCTGGGCGTCGATGCCGATCGGGGTCGATTGGTTGTCGTCGGCGGCGGCCACCGCTCCGGTCTTGGGCAGGTTGACGTTCATGCTCTGGGTCAGCAGCGGCGCCGTCACCAGGAACACGATCACCAACACCAGCATGACGTCCACCAGGGGGGTGACGTTGATCTCGCTCATCACTTCGTCGTTGTCGCCTCCGGTCTTCATGGCCATGGCGTCTCTCCCCTTCAGCGGTGGGCGGTTTCGGCGGCGATCAGGTGCAGGAAGTCTTCGGCGAAGATTTCCAGCGCCTGCTGCTTGCGCCGCGATTGCCGCATCAGAAAGTTGTAGGCCAGCACGGCCGGCACCGCGACGGCGATGCCGATGGCCGTGGCGATCAGCGCTTCGCCGATCGGCCCGGCCACCACCTCCAGGCTGGCCTTGCCGCTTTTGCTGATGTCCTGCAGGGCGTGCATGATGCCCCAGACGGTCCCGAACAGGCCGACGAAGGGGGCCGTGGAGCCGATGCTCGCCAGCACCGTGAGCCCGACGTCCGACAGCCGGGATTCGCGCTCCAACTGCCGCTTGAGCTTGCGTTCCAGGGTGGCGAGCAGGTCGCCCCGGTATTTGAGGGCCGGCGGGCGGTTCTGACGGGCGTTGTCGAGCACGTCGAAACCGGCGCCGGCGAGCCGGACGACGGGGGCGCTCTTGCCCGCGGCGATTTCCCCTCGCGCTTCGTCGAGACTGGAGGCACCCCAGAACCGCTCTTCGAAACTCCGATTAGCAAGGCTCTGCCGCCAGTACTGCCAGACTTTGAGCACGATGAGCGTCCAGGTGAGTACCGAAAAGGCCGTGAGGACCCAGAGGGTGATGTTGATGATGAGGGTGGAAGTATCGGTGACCATGATTCCTGCCAGTGCTGTCAACGAGTCAGAGAGAATTCCAGCGGCACCACGACCCAACTGGCCACGGCCTTGCCGCCCTTGGTGGCCGGGACGAAGCGCCAGCGGCGGACCGTTTCCATCGCGGCCTCGTCGAGGATGTCGTGGCCGCTGCTGCTTTGCAGCTCGACCTCCGCCGGCAACCCCGTCGGCAGCACGTGGACCTTGAGCATGACCTTGCCTTGCCAGCGCTGCTTCCGGGCAAACATCGGGTATTCCGGCACCGGATTGTGCAGATAATTGGCGTTGAAGTTCGCCGGGGTCGATGCGGGTACGGCCGGACCGCTGCCGCCTCCCGTGCCCTCGGCAGGCGCGGCGGATGGGGTTTCGGGTGGCGGCGCGGCGGGCTCGGTCTTGGCGGCGCTCTCGCCTACCGTCCGCTCGGGCTGGACCGGGAAAGGCTTGGGCAGGGTCTTCGCCAACGGTTTGGGTTTGGCGACGGACCGGGGTTTGCGCGGGGTGACCGGCTTGGGCGGCGCCGGCGCCGGCTGGGCGGCAGGCTCCGCCGCCTTCGGCGCCGGGGCGATCATCGCCAGCGACACCTCGATGGGCTGCGACGGCCGCGCTTCCGGTTCCAGCAGCTTCAACTGCCGGCAACTCCACCAGACCCCCAGATGCGCCAGACACACGATCAGCAGAATCGCGCCGCCGGGGCGATACAGGGAGTCAGCTCCGCTGCTCGTCGAGTCGGTTTGGGGGAGGGGAACCGCGGCCATGGCTACTGCGGCGAGGCGCCCGCTCAGAACTCCAGGTTCAGCGACACATACACCGACCGGCCGATGGCCGGGAGCCTGACCACGGCCTTAGCCTTATCGCTTTCGACGATGTCCACGCCGCCCAGCGGATGGTAGTAGAGCTTGTTGAGTAGGTTGTCGGCGCCCACATCCACCCTGAGGTGCTCGCGCTGGTAGCTGGTGCGCAGATTGAGCAGGACGTAGCCCGGCGTGGTCGGCTCCGCATAGCTCTGGGCCACCGCGGTCTTGCTGTCCACCAGGTTCACCGAAATCGCGCTATCCACCACGGCCGAGCCGGCGGGGATGCTGTGCTCCAGCGACACGGTCGCGTTCAGCGGCATCATGTGGTAGAGGTTGACCGAGGTCGGCGCCAGAAAGCCGTTGACCGGCCAGAATTGCTGATTGTTATTGCACAAGCTCGCCAGAGAGGTCCCCACGTAGGGGCAGCCCATGGAACGCTGGCCGTCGTTGCCCACGCCGCGCACGTAGGATGCGACCACCTTGGCCGCGAAGCTGCCGGCGGGCGATTCCGGCAGGAAGGCGTAGCGGGCCGAGAAGTCGCCGCCGTACATGTCGGCATGGTCGAGATTGACGAACTGCATGCCGTGGAAGCCGTTGGCCTGCCGCGTGATCTGTTGGCCGTAGATGTAGTCGTTCACCCGCGTGTAATAAGGCGTCAGACTCACGTTCCAGACCTGCTGCCGCTCGTCGTGCCAGTTGGCGGTGAAAGTCGCCGTGTAGGCCGCCTCCGGTTTGAGGTCCAGGTTGCCCAGATAGGAGTTGCCGTCGCCGAACCAGGTGATCATCGAGTTGGGACCGGCCCAGGCGTAGCGCTCGTACAGGTTGGGGGAGCGCTGCTTGCGCGAGAGGCCCAGTTCGTAACGGCTGTTGGCATCCGGCGTGAAGGCGGCCGTGGCGGTGGCGTCGAAATTGTGATCGACCCGCGAGCGGTTGGCGGCGTTGAAGGGGGTGGCCCAGAAGCTGTAGAAGTCCCCGTTGTCATAACCCTGGACCCGGCCGGTGTTCATCCACACCATGTCGTTGCGCACGCCGAGCTGGGTCAGCCATTCCTTGTTCCAGGCCGCCTCCCATTCAGCGAAAGTGCCCAGGCGATCGCGTTGGCCGTTGTTGATGCTCAAGAAATCCTGCGGCTGAAAGACCGGCTTGCCGGGCCACCAGTCCTGCAGTCCCTGCTGGAAGTATTCGCTGCCGACCCGCACGGTATGGACGTCGTCCACCGGCAGATGCGCCCGTACCCGGTAGCCGAGGTCAGACCCGTCGGCCTTCATCGGCATGAAACCGCCGCGTTCCGGCAGCATGTCCATCAGATGCCAGGTCGAGTGGTAGTAGACCCGCGCATCCAGCTTGCCCCAGTCGAAGCTGTTCTCGTAGCTGAACCCGCCGAGCAGACCATCGTTCTCGGCGACGTCCATGCGCTGGTTCGGGAAACCCTGGTAGGGAATGTACTGGCCGGTCACATCCGCCGAGAAGAAGCCGTTGTCGAGCTTGGTCGAAGCCCGCAGGTTCATGTTGGTGCTCAGGTACCGGGTCGGCAGCACCGTCGGACCGCCGTTGCCCGCCATGTAGTTGTTACCCTTCGCCCAGGAGCCGCCATAGTCGAAAGCGAAGTCGTCGCTGGCAATGGAGCCGCTGAAGTTGTTGCCGAAGGTGTCGCTGTTGCTGCGGAACATACCGCCCACCTTGCCGCTATAGGCCATCTGCCCGGCCTTGGCGAAACCCGGCGCCGCCGGATCGACTGAAATGGTCCCGCCGATGGAGTCGCCGCCCTGGCTGACCGGCGTGACGCCGGCCATGATCGAGGCCTTGCCGACCGAAGCCGGCGCGACGTAGGACAGCGCCGGGTTCATGTGGTTGCTGCAGGCGGAGGTGATGTTCATGCCGTTGACCAGGATCTTGACCCGGTCGTCCGCCATCCCGTGGATCGCTGGGAGACTGGAAACGCCGCCGCCGGTGTACAGGCTCACCCCCGGCACGTCCTTGAACATGCTGGCCGTGTCCATGGTCTGCGCCTTCTTTTCCTCCAGATCCTCCTCCGGAAGATCCGTCGTTTCCGGAGAAACCTCGTCCTCTTCGCCGTAGACGGTGATCGTGTCGAGCTCCACGACGTCTTCCGCCGCCTCGGCGGACCCGACTCGAAGTGCAACGGAGCCGAAAACGAAGAGGAGCGGCGCCAGCATCCACGCATCGCGACGAAGCCGGGAACGGCGCGTACCGGCGGCCGGCAAACCTGAATCTGAATGCGTATTCATGAATTTCCTGGACCTGATGGCGAATCGGCTTCAATGCTTTACAAGTTCTGCGCCATTCACACTCCAAGGCTTCCCATCCCCCCGTGCCCGCCCGAATACCTCCGCCACCACGCCGAACGTTCCGCCCCCCGGTCCGGCGAAGACTGCACCAAATCAGCGGCTTGCATCCCCGCCACCGGCTCCTCCCTCAGCCGCCGTCAGGCCCGGGCGAAACGACCTGCCCCGACCCCGCCCGGACAAAGTGAGCGATATCACACACAAGACTGTGTCATTTCACGCGCCCGTGGTTTCGAAAAACAGATCTCACTGACCCGAAGAACAGCGGAGCTGAATTCGCTATGGTTTCGTCGGGGGCGCCGCGGACCGCATCGAAAACTTGATCCTGGCCACCGCCGATGCCACCTCCGAAATCAGAGCGAACAGCAGTCCGCCGAGGAACGTCCGCCAGAACGGATGCCTGTCCTGGATTGGATGAGGGGAATTCATGGTTCCTCCGGATTCTCGTCACAGACGGCCCACGCGTGAAACAGGGCGAGCGAAACCAATCGGCGCAACAATCGCGCCAACAGAAAAACTCCGGAAAAACAGACAAACCTGTCCTCCCCGTCCGCTTCAGAGAGTGCTTTCACACAGCCTCTGCGTCACCTCACCTGGCGGCGCCGCGGCGCCCGATCCTTTCCCACCCAAACCGTAGCGGCACTTCGGGCAGGCGCCCCTAACGCCGCTTGAGCCTGAACTCCATCGTCAGCGTGGCCCGCTGCTCCACGGCCCGGCCCTCCCTGAACGCCGGCTTGAAATGCCAGCGCCGGATCACTTCCAGCGCGGACTCGTCGAATGTATCTCGGGGGCTGGCAGCCACGACCCGGGCGTCGCCGAGGAGACCTGTCGCGGTCACTGTCAGTTCGAGCCGGACCCAGCCTTCTATGCCCCGGCGGCGGGCCGCGGCCGGATATTCGGGCACGCCCCGGAACAGGACGATCAGAGGATCGCTGCCCGCCCCGCCCGCGCCTTCCGCGCCACGCTCCATACCTCCCGAGGCTGCCGGCTTCTTCTCGATATGCCATTGCGCCGGCGGCGCCGGCCAGGCTCCGGAGGAGAGAAAGTCCCATCATGGCAACCGCGGCCCCGGCAGAGGCAAGGACAGGAGCCGCGGGGGTTCCAGCTTGCAGGCGGCACGCAGCCCAAGCGCAATGGCACGGTTGTATTCGGGAGGGAGACTGCGCCATGGCTTCTCGCCGCCGCGCCAGATGCCCGACTCGCGACCATCCAGGGTCTGGTAATATAGCGCCAGGCGACCGATGCTCAGGAAATCCACCAGGCGTTCACCCTCATCCGTCCGCAGCAGATCACGGTAGGCTTCCACGGTTTTCCCATACTCGAGCTCCATCCGGTACACCTCCAGAACGCGGCGGTATTTCTCGGCGACGTCGACATTGGGCTCGCCCAGCAGCTTTTCCAGCTGGGCGATGCGGCGCTTCCGCTCGGTCAGCGAAAACGGCGGGCCATTCTCGATCCCCTGTTTCAACGCGGCCACCGCGGCATGGAGGAGCGCAGGAACCGCTGACTCGAAGACCACCGGAGCTGAAGCGGGACGGTCGAGCGCTTCCGGCTGCCGCTCCTTGCCGGCACAGTCCCCGGACGCAGCCCGGTCGGCAGCCGGCGAAACGGCCGGCAGGCTCAAGGAAGATCCGATGACGAGGAGGACACTGGCGAGAAAGGGTCGGACACGACCGACGGCCGCAGACCGGACCGGAAACCGCCGTGCGACGGCCACGCGGATTGACTCCAGCAAGTTCATGGCCACCTCGCCCTGTTTGTATCACTCGATGTGAAAGTCGCAGCAACCTTGCTCACCCTCCCTCCGGCCGCGGTGAGGGGCCGGACCGGCCAGTGCGGCTTGCATCGCGGTCCAGGCCTCCCAGGTCAGCCTGCCGACATGACGGTAGCGGACGATGTTGTTGCCGTCCACTGCATAGGTCTCGGGCGCACCTATGACTCGAAATTCCGAACCGAGACTGCCGCGCTCGTCGAACAGCACCGCGGCATAGGGGTCGCCGAGTCGATCCAACCAGCCCAGCGCCGTTTCCCGCTGGTCCAAATAGTCGACGCCGTAGATCGTGATGCCGGCATTGCGGGCGAGGTCCAGCAGCAGCGCGTGCTCATCGCGGCATGCGGCGCACCAGCTCGCCCAGAAGTTGACCAGCGCGGGCCCCTTGATGTCCTTGTTCCGGATCATCCCAAACGGTTCGCGCAGAGCAGGCAGTTCGAACGCCGGCAAAGGCTTGCCCAGCAGCGGCGAGGGGAGCGTATTGGGATCGAGCTTCATGCCCTGGAAAAACAGGAACCCCAGGATGGAAAAGATCAGCAGCGGAAGAAGGAGAAAGAGGCGGGGCATGTGCGGGCTCCTGAGAAGCTAGGCGCAAAAGGAAATTGGGAAGACCGCGGGTTGAACTCGCCCTGGGCAAAACCATAACATACCGGTATGTGATACCTGGAGGATGCCATGCATTTCAACATTTACCTGGACGATGAAACCGGTTTCCGCTTGAAAAGCCTCGCCGAGGCCGAAGGGGAATCCCGCAATGCGCTGATCCGCCGCGCCTTGAAGGAGTGGATCGAATTCCATTCCGACTCGAAGAGCAGCGGAGCTGAAAAATCCGGCTGGCCTCAGGAAGTCGCCGCATTCCAAGGAATGCCCGACATGGAGCCTTTCGAAAGCCACCGGCGGAACCTCATCCACCCCGCCGGAGACCCCCTGGCGTGAAATACTTGCTCGATACCAACGTCATCAGCGACTTCGCGAAGGGGCATCCCGCGGTCCTGCCGAAACTCAAGCAGACACCTCCGAGACTGGTCGGCATCTCTTCCATCACGCTGATGGAAATCGAGTTCGGCCTGCAACTCAATCCCGAGCGCGCCCGCAAACTCGCCCCCGTCCTGGAATCCTTGCTGAATTCCATCGAAGTCTTCGATTTCTCTCCCGGCGACGCCAAAACGGCTGCGGCCTTGCGCGCGGCCTTGCAAAAACGCGGCACGGCGATCGGCGCTTACGACGTGCTTCTCGCCGGCGCCGCCTTGCGCCGCGGCCTGATCTTCGTGACGGCCAACACCGCCGAATTCGAACGGATCAACGGCTTGCAGCTGGAAGACTGGCGGGAGAGCGCTTAGCGGGCGGCAATCGCGGACTGGAAGCCGCACTTCACCGCAGATAATCCACCCCCCCGTTACGGGCGCGCCTGGCATCGTGGTAATACTTGTACTTCACCAGGGTTCCGAGCCCGTGGCAGTCGACGCAGAACACCTTGTCGGCATCCTTCGCCCGGAGGAACGCGTCGCGGTTGCTGCCTTCCAGGTTTTCCCGGTTGGCGGACAGTGCGATCGTCCCATCCTTGCCCGGCGGCGGGATCTTGTCCGCATCCCAGACGTGCGGTTCATGGCAGGTGATGCAGGCGATGCCGCCGAAATCCTCGGGCTCTTCCTTGGCACCCAGCAGCGGCAGGATCTTCTGATCGGAGCGCAGCACCAGATCCTTTTGAGGGTGGCTGAAATGATGGACCACCTTCTTCCCGCCGACCCCGCCCTTCTGGTGGCAGTTCAGGCACAGACCGTCGCGCTTGAAAGGTGTCTCGTCCATAGCCGGACCTGGCTGCGGCTTCACCTTCCTCGCCGCGAACAGGAAGCGGCGGTCGCCCTTGCCGCGGTGCAGGGTATGGCAGCTTCCGCAGACGCCGGTTTCGGACGGCAGCTCCCCCAAGGCGTTCTTCTCGTCCTTGGCGGTGATGCGCAGGTCGTGATCGGTGCCCACGACGGTCTGCTTCTGTTTGTGGCAATGGCTGCACAACTCGCCGTCGCGGTCCGTTTCCACCAGAGCGGCGGTATGGGGTTTGCCGCCATGCACGGAATGGCAACTGAGGCAGCCCACTGTCCTGACTTCCCTGCCGCCGATCCGCACCGGCTCTTCCAGCTCGGCGTTGACCGGATGCACGCCCTTCTTCCTGGCATCATTCTCGTTCTCCGCATGCTGGCGTTCGTGGCAGTTCTTGCACAGGCTTTCGGCGTTCGCGACCCCTTCGGGCAGAAGCGGGGTCCGCGCACTGCCGTCGTGGACGCGGTGGCAGGTCTGACAACCGACCTCGGTGATTTCCGGCTTGCCTTTCCACAACACGGGCCTTGCGCCGGATTCGTCCGGTTCGCGCTTGACGTTGACCGGGTGGACGCCCTTCTCATGGGCCTCCTCCTTGCTTTTGGTGAACTGGCGCCGATGGCAGGCAGCGCACAGTTCGCCCTTGGCCGTTTCCACGACCGTGGTCTTGCCGTCGCCGTGGCCGCCGTGGACCTGATGGCAGGTCTGGCAGATCAGTTCCTCGTGATCGCCGAGCGCCGCGCCGCCGGCGGCCAGGCGCTCCGGCAGCCCTTTGCGCAATTCGGTCTCGGAAGGGTAACCCTTCGCCTCCGGATGCGGCGGCGGCACGAAGCGTACCCCCAAGGGATGGTTGAGACCCTTGGGACCTTTCTTCCCTTCGGCGGACCCGGTGGACAACGGGGCGTCGAGGCGAGCGCCCTTGACCTTGGATTCGTGGCAGCGTTCGCACAGATCGCCGCCCCGGTTCGGAATTCGCAGCCAGGCGTTGCCGTGGGCGGGATACAGGGTCTGCGCCTTTTCCGCGTCGGTATGCGGGGTGTGGCAGGAGGTGCAGAGCAGTTGCTTGTCCCGGGTGACCGGAAATTTGTCGGGAAGTTTGTCCTTGCGCGGTTTGAGTCCCGCGTGGCGTTTTTTCTCCTTGGGGCTTTCGTAAACCGTGGGATGCTGCGCGCCCCGATGGATGGCCAGGCGCGAATCCATGACCGCGCCGTTGTGGCAACTGTAGCACATGCGGTAGGAGGCCTCCGGCAGCGCCCCTTCCATATCGGCGGCGCGGACCTCGGGCGGCGCATCGCCGGCCCAGGACAGATGGCACAGCAGGCAATTCTTCTGCGACAGCTCGGTATGCAGGCCGCCTCCCCTGCTGGAGACTGTGCGCCCAGGATAGCTCACCCGGTAGCTCCAGACCCGGCTGGCGCCGGTTTCGGCGACATACAGCCGGCCGTCGCGGAAATGCAGGCCGGTGGGCGAGTCCAGCTTGACCGGCTGGCCGTCCGCCTGCCGCAGCAGTCCCAGGAACTCGCCCTTGCGGAACACCGAGATAGTGCCGAAATAGCCGTCGCTGACGAAAAGCGCATCCTGCTCCCGGTCGATGGCGAGGCCGTTGGGGCGGAACAGCTCGCCATCGTCGAAGCCGAACCGGCCGATCTGGGAAAACGCGCGCCCGCTCTTGTCGAACACCTGGATGCGGGCATTGACGATGTCGACCACATTGAAATAACCATCGCGATCCTGGGCGATCTGGAACGGGTACTGGAACTGCCCCGGCTCTTCCCCACGCCCGCCGAAACAGCCCAAGTCCCGGCCGTCCGTCAGCCGGATCCGGCATAGGCGGTGGCTGCGCCGGTCGGCCCAGAAGGCGATGCCGTCCTGCACGCTGACGGCCACAGGCTCCGGCGGCAGCTTTGGCAGTGGACTGGCTGAGGATGATCTATCCGGCTGCGGGGACGGCTCCGGCATGGGTTCGATGGCCAGATCCAGAGTCTTCCGTAAGGTGCCGTCGGGATGCAGCAATACCAGCCGATGATGGCCGGTATCGGCGACCACCAACCCCTCCTCGGACAGAGCGAAGTCCATCGGCAGTTTCAGCAGCTCGGCGCCGCCGAGGGTTCGAAGGATTCCCCCGTCCGGCGTGAGCGCCACGATCCGGTGGTGGGCGCCGTCGAGCACGTAGACCCGGCCCGCGCTATCCGTGGCCACGGCCGAAGGTTGCTCGAAGCCGGCCTCGTACCTGGCCGGATCGGACGCCACCACCGCCTGGATCGCACCGGCCGCCGCCGGCCACAGCCCGGTCAGGCCGGCGGCGATCGCGGCGGCACAGCGCAGCACGACTGCTCCCGCAAGATTTCTCGCCATGTTCGCTTCAGCGCAGGATGTCGATGATCTTCAGCCGGTCGTCGTCGGACTGGTAACGGCCGAAGAACTGCGGGATGACGTGCCTGCGGATGGCCGCGGCCTGGCGGGAATCCGCGCCGAGAGCCGCGAGATCCAACAGGGGGGAATCTTCGGTATGGCATTTCGCGCAGGCCGGACCTTCCTTGCTCAATGGCGCATGCAGCCGGGCCTTGAGCCGCGCCCTGACGGCAAGATCGCCCTCCTGCCACTCGCGGCCGACCCGTTCGGCGAACGCCGTTCCAGGCAAGGCGAACGCGGGCTCGCCCCGGTGGAACGGCGCAATCTTGAATTTACCGTCGATCAGCACCGAATTATCGAGGTTCCGCCCGGTCCGGAACCGGCCGCCATCGGCAGCGGCCGGCTGACGAGCGGCATAGTCGAACCAGCGGTACTCCAGCCGCACGTCCTCCGGACGGAAGTGGCAGGTCTCGCAGGCGATGTAACGGCTGTGCATGTTGAGGAAACTGCGGGTCCGCAGCTTCTTGCTGTGCGGCTGGGGACGGTGACAGCCCTGGCAGTAGGTTTCGCCCTCCTTGAGCGGCGGCTCCATCCGTTTGTGGAACGGCGGCACGGCCATCTTTTCCCGGAACTTCACGTCCTTGTGCTCGCGTACCTGCTCCTCCGCCTTGCCGATGGCTTCCCGACTCGGCGTGGCCGACTCGACCCGCTGGACGAACAACGGCTCGGCGGCGAAACTCGCACCGCTATTGGCCCAGCACGAGAGGAACAGCACCAGACCCGCGGGTCCCAAGTTCACCTTATCCTTCAACTTCATCTCCAAGCACCGTTCAGCGAAACCGGCTCAATACACGTCGCGCAGATAGCGCCGGGAGGCGGCCATGGCCTCGAGGTATTCCTCAGCCTCCTCCTGCGTCTTCCCACCTTCCTGCATCACGATCGTCAGGAGCGTCCGATGGACGTCCTGGGCCATGCGCGAGGCGTCGCCGCAGACGTAGAAACAGGCCCCCTCCTCGAGCCAGGCGTACATCTCCCTCGCGTTTTCCAGCATCCGGGTCTGCACGTAAACCTTCCGCTCCTGATCGCGCGAGAAGGCCAGATCCAGGCGGGTCAGCACACCCCGCCGGAGTTTTTCCTCCCATTCCTCCCCATAAAGGTAATCGCTGGCACGGTGCTGGTCGCCAAAATACAGCCAGTTCCGGCCGCTGGCGCCGGTGACCTCACGCTCCTCGACGAAACCCCGGAACGGCGCGATGCCGGTGCCCGGCCCCACCATGATGAGCGGCGTCGCCGGGTCTTCGGGCAGGCGGAAATGTTTGTTCGGCTGCACGAAGATGGAAAGCCGCTCTTCGGGACCGATACGACCGGCCAGATAGGTGGAACAGACCCCTTCCCGGTTCCGGCCATGGGCGTGGTAGCGCACCGCGCCGACGGTGAGATGCACCTGGCCGGGGTGGGCTTTCATGCTCGAGGCGATCGAATACAGCCGGGGCGGCATGCGCCGCAGGAGGTTGACGAAAGCCTGCGGCGGAACGCCCCGGAGCGGGAAATCCTCGACCAGATCGATGAGCTGCCGGCCCCACATGTAACCATCGAGGGGTGCGGGGTCGGGATCCGCCAGTAGGCCGGCCAGGACCCGGCTGTCGCACAGTTCCGCGTATTTCCCGACCAGCACCCGGCTCAGGCCGGTGATGTCGAGATGCTTGTAGAACGCTTCCCGCAGCGTGAGGGTCTCCTTGCCTAGGGTCACCTCGCTGTAGCCGTCGGCCCCCAAGGCGGCCAGCAAGGCTTCGACGTAAACGGGGTTGTTTTTCGGATAGACCCCCAGGGCATCCCCTGGCTCGTAGCTCAAACCGGAATCGCCGAGGTCGATTTCGATGTGGCGGGTTTCCTTGGCGGAGCCCTCCCCGTTGAGATTGACGTTGCGCAGGATCGCCGCCGGATAGGGATGGGTCTTGCCGTAGCCGGCCGTGATCGCCTGATTGGCCGGCTCAGCCGCCAGCGAGGGCTCGATGCCGGTATCGCCGATGATGGCCCGGCAACAGCCGAGCACGGCCTCGATCCAGGCCGCCGCCGCCTCCTCGAAATCGGCATCGGCATCGACGCGATCGAGCACCCGGCTCGCCCCCAGCCGCTGCAGGAAGGCATCGAAATCTTTCCCGGCCTTGCAGAAATGCTTGTAGCTGCTGTCGCCCAAGGCGAATACCGCGAATTTGAGATGCTCCAGCCGCGGCGCGGTTTCGGCATAGAGATAGCCATGCAGCTTCTCCGCCGGGATCGGCGGCTGGCCCTCGCCGTGGGTGCTGACGATGACGAACAGCAACCTTTCGTTGACGATTTCACGGGGATCGTAATCCGCCATGTCGGCCCGCTCGACGCTGTAGCCCCAGGACTTTAGCCGGACTTCGAGGTCGGCGGCGATGCCCTCGCCGTTGCCGGTCTGGGAGCCGAACAGGATGGTCAGCGAGGTAATGGGCGCGTCGGGCTCGACCACCGGCGCGGGGACCGGAGCGGCGGAAGGCGTCGGTCCGGCCAGCCGCTCCCGGATGCGCCGCCACAGGCCATCCTTGGCGGAGCCGCTGCCGATCATCATGCGCTGGAAGTGGTCGTAACCCACGACCTCGGTGACCGGCGCTTGCCGCGAACGCGACAGCGGCGAGAGGAAGCTCGATATCAGGAAAATCAGGCCGAGTGGCCCCAGCACCCAGGCGGCGGCGTACCAGGCCGAATCGAGGCGGGAGAAGTCCAGGGCGAAGGACAAATCCTCCATGCGCACGAAATCCAGGTCATGCAGGTCGGTGTTGAGGAATCCGAGATTGAGCGGGCTTTTCGCATAGCCATGGCAGCCGGCCTGCGAGCAGGTCTCGCCGAGCCGGTCGGGGTGGGTCGATGAATCCTTCGATTCGTCCCGCAGGACGCCGTGGCGGAAGCCGTCGGGCGCGTGACAGTCGATACAGCCCGCGCCGGCTTCGTCGTCGACCGCGAGGAGCCTGCCATGCAAGGTCTTCGAGTAACTCTCGGCGGCGTGGGCGAAGCGGTAGCTGGCCTTTTTCCTTTCTTTGGTTTCCGGGTCTTGGATTTCGACCTTGGCCATGGCCTCAGGATTGCCGTGGCAATCCACGCACATGGCGTTGGCTTCCATCTTGTTGTAGTTCTTCCCGACCAGGCGGCGCAGGATGTGGCCGCTGAACTGATTGCGCCAGGTTTCGCCCTGGTGGCAGGTGCCGCACTCGGTCTCGGTGTGGTGCAGCTCCTGCTTGAACCGCTCCAGGTTGGCGTCCTTGATATACGGCGTGTTGGAATGGCAGCGCCGGCAGGAGGGATTCTGCTGGCCGGTCTCCTCCTCGAGGCGGTTGCCGCCATGGAAATCCTTGCTCGCGCCAGGCGCATGGCCGGAGCCGTGGACCGATTGCTTGAACTCGTCGACCACCGGCTTGTGGGTGAAGGACTTGTCCTTGGACGGCTCTTTCAGATGGCAGGACTCGGAGCAGTCCACGTAGCCTTCCTCCGGCTTGTGCGGATAGCGCTCGATCCTGCGGTGGCAGTCCTTGCAAGGCACGCTGCCATGCAGCGATCCGTAATAGTCGCTCTTGAGGATGGTGGCGACCCGCAGCACGCCGTGGTCGTCCAGATATTCGAGCCCCGGCAGGCCATGGCAGGAGAAACAGCCGTCGGGATCGCTGTGCCGCTCGGCGGCCAGGACGGAACTGCACGCAACCAGCATCAGCCATGCCAGACACAGAGAACAGGCGTACCGCATCATCTTCGAATTCGAAAATCGCTGCCGCATCGGCGGGGATTCAAGTTCCTCGGGCTCAGTGCAGCCACACCACGGTCGCGAACAGGAACAGGGAAAAGGCAGCCACGATCACGCCATTGACCACCCGCCCCCAGTGGATGACCCGGGCGGTCGGCGCCGGCTTCGGCTGCATCTCCACCATCGCCTGCCATTGCGGCTCTGGATGGATCTGGATGCCGCGCTTGATCCGCTTGGGCGTCTTGTTCCTGGGCGCGGTGGTCCATTCGATGGCATTCCAGTCGCAGGCATCGACGCAGTCGTGACAGGACATGCAGGAGAACTGATCGACCACGGCGACCTTGTCCACCATCTTGATGGCGCCGCACATGCATTTCTTCGCGCATTCGGTACAGCCAGTGCAGCGCTGCTTATCGACCCGGATGTGGTGGGTGAAACGGAATTGCGCGCCCAGGCGGTTGACCAGTCCATCGATGGCGCCGATCGGGCAGAGGAACTGGCAGTAGGCGCGCCCCTTGCTGGCGAAGAAGCCGAGCAGGAACAAGAGGGACAGATTGACCAGGCCGACGGTGGAAAAGATGAACGCTAGGCCGACGAAGCCACCGCTCAGTGCCTCGACGAAACGCGGCACGGTGATGAAGTTGCACAGCGTGCAGGCGCTGACGCCCAGCAGCGGCAGCAGCCCCATGTAGACCGCAAGGTAACCGTAACGGATCTGTACCTGCGGCAGCCCGCGATACTCGATCTTCCAGCGGTCGTTCAGCATCCGGCTGACCAGCTCCGAGAACCCGCCGACCGGACAGATGAAGGAACACCAGATGCGCCCGAAGAAAAAGGTGAACGTGATGATGACGAAGAAGGCCACCACGCCGATCAGAGCGACGGAGACGTGCATGAACAAATCGTCCCAGCTCATGCCGGGGAAATACAGATAGAAGCGGCGCATGCACAGCTTTCCGCACAGATCGGTGTTGCCGGCCAGGCCCGGCAGCACCGCCAGCGGCCCTAGAAACATTGCGCAGGATACGGCGATCCAGAAATAGCGGTAACGCTGGATCTTCGGGACGGATCGGATTTTTTCGCTCAGTTTCGCGGTCAGGGCATTCATGGTCTTGCGCCTCGCGGTTGGGTTAGTGTCATTCGTCGAACTGATGGCAGGCCAGGCACAGCTCACCGTTCTTCGCCGGCAGCCTCAGCAATACTTCCTTGTCGATCCGCCGGTATCCCAGCTCGAATCGTTGTCCGCTTTGTTCGCTTAAATTCTCCAGCCGCGCCTTCTTGTCTTCCCGCACCACCGCATCCCAGGGGTGCTCGCGGTAACTGACGCCGGTTTCCAGATCGGCGTCGGCCACCCGACCGGCGGCGGGATTGAGCGCATCGATGACGCCCGGCTGATGGGGAGCGTGGCAGGTCGGGCACATGACCTTGCCCTCCCGGCTCAGGGGCAGGATGATGCCGTAACGCGTCTTCGAGTCCTGCATATGGAGCTTCATCCGGGCGTCGGGTTTCGATTCCTGGTGTTCCAGCGCATTGAAGTGCGGCGTCTTCAGGTGGCACCCGTAGCAAAGATTTTCCGGCGGCAGCCGCAGCCGGTAATCCGCCGCACGCAGCGGCCGATCCCGCTCCCGGTGCACCTCCTCGTGACAATAGGTGCAGTGCTCCTCCTGGAGCTTGCCGTTCTTGTCCAGCATGATGTGGATGTTGGGACGCTTGAACTTGTCTTCCTCGTGGCATTCGTAACAGAAGGTCTCCAGCTTGTCGTAAGGCCCGCCCCGCAGGAAATCCGGGAGGCTGCGGTCGATCCGCCGGTACGGCACCTTGTCGATGTCCTCGACGCCGTGGCAGGTCGGACAGCGCAGCTCGCGGTCCTCCCGCAGCGGCAGGCGTTTCGGCGTCTTCATCTCCTCGGGCAACACGACGCCGATGACGTGATGCAGGGGGGGCAGCTTCTTCGTCGTCGCGTAGCTGTCCTCGGCGCCCGCAGCCGTGATCGCGGTGCCGAGCAGCCACAGCAGCATTCCCGCCAGCCACCTGCTCGATTCCGGCCACGCGCTCCGCCATCCCCTCACAATCCCCCCTTCACCGGTTCCCCGTGGGTGTGGCACTGGCTACAGTCCGAGGTGACGTCGTGCACGCCGGACAGACCGTTGCCCGCGTCATACGCGCCTTCCTCGACCGACGGGTCCTCCATCCGGTGGCACAGCACGCAGAATTCGGCGTAGTTGCCGTCGTGGACGCGGGCCTTGTAAGCCTTGGGCAGCGTCTTCAGCAGCCGGTTCGAGCCCTTGCGGGTGTCGTCCAGGATGAGCTTGGGGTTGCGGGTTCCGTGCATGACGTGGCAGTCGGTGCAGGCGACCTCGTCCGCATAGTGGAACTTCTTGCCGCGCAATCCGCGGTACGGCCCCGTACCGCCGTTGACCCAGCCGTGGCGATCGATCTGGGTGTAGTCGTCCTCGATGGCCACCAGCGGATCGTTGAGCCCGTAGCCCGGCCTGGGCTTGATGCGAACGCCGACCGGCTGATGGTCGCGGTTGTGACAACGCAGGCAGAAATCGGTATCGCTGGTGTACGGCGAGAAGCCGCCGGAGGCGTCGCGGATCGCGGTCAGATCCACGTCGCGTTCGAACTGGCCATCCATGTCCGGCTTGACGTGGCAGGTCAGGCAGTCGCCGTCACCGAGCGCGCGAATCTTCTTGACCGAGAAGTCGTGCTTGTGGGCGCCGCCTTGCCGGGGCGAGGTGGCCAGATCGGTGGTGTTGTGGCAGATGATGCAGCGCCTGGGCGCGTTGGTCCCGTTGGTGCCGTGGCAGCCGGTGCAGGTGGCCGTGCCTTTGTAGAGCACCCAGTTGCGGATGTTGGGGGCCTTCTTGTGGATGTTCTGCAGAAAATGACAACTGGCGCAATTGGTCCGGCCCCAGGCGGTGCCGTCGCCGCCGTGTCTCGGCGTGAGCAGCAGGTTGCCGGTCACGGTCGACACCGTGTAGGCACCCGCGATCGCGGGACCGAGCACCACGAACCCGATCAGACACAGCCAGACCACCCGACGCATCGCAATCGTTTTCATCGGAATCGGGTCCTCGCATGGCAGGTTTCGCAATAGATCTGGTTGTGGCAGCGTCCACAGTCCAACGTGTCGACCCGCACCCCGAGGCCATGGAGGGTGCGGTATCCCAGCGGGTGGTAGCCGGTGCCCATGGTGTCCCTGCGGAAATGGCAGTTGGTGCAGAAAGCCAGATCGAGATGGCACTCCTTGCAAGCAGCTTCATCCCGGCGCGCGGCCTCGCCGTGGTGGTCGACATAGCCGAAACGGTGGTCTTCCGGCCAGATCTTGGTCTTGTCGTCGTGGCACAGGTTGCAGCGCCAAGGGCCACGCTGCTCGGTCACGTGGCAATCATGGCAGACCGCCTTGAGCGGCTCGTTGGCAATGGTGGTGAGCGGCTTGAGTTTGCTCGCGTCGGTGATCGCGTTGGGGGCGAAGGAATGGCACAGCATGCAGCTGTCGCCCTCTTCCTCCATCACCTCCATGTGGGCGTTGTGCGGATAGCGGATGTCCGTGCGTTGCTCCCTCTTCTCCCACCACTTGGGGTCCTTGACCGCATCGGGCAGGTCGCCGGCGCCGACGAGGGGAGCAAGGAGCACGGTCCAGAGCAGAACCAGTATCAGCCGCGCCATCACATCCCTTTCGGTTTGAAGTTGTCGAAGTAATAGATCACCTGGACCGCCCCCAGGTACTCGTCGAGAATACGGGTATACCAGACGTAGCTCCCCGCGACGTTGAGCACGAGATTGTTGCGCAGCATGTAGAAAGCCTCGATTTCCGCGCCCACCGCCCGGTTGAACCCATACAGGATCTTGTCCTCGAACCGCAGCGCGGTGTTCACCCGCATCTGGAGCCGGGAATTCACCGTGTGCGTGCTGCTGAGGTAGAAACTGCTCGCAGTTTCGGGCCCCAGGGACATGTAGTCGAACTCGCCGATCAGGCCGAAATTCGGATTGAAAACATAGTTCGCCCCGAGTTCGCCGCCGTAGCCGTCGTAACCTTTCCGGCTCGAAGCAAGTCCCCCGACGTAATAGTTGAAACCCTTCACCGGCTCGTGCTGGATGCGGGTCCGCGCCAGGGTCTGCTCGCCCAGCGCGTAAGCGCTGTAGAACTTTTCGCGGAAGGTCAGGATGGGATCGCGCGGCTGGAAGTACTCGTAGGAACTACGGACTCGCACGGCATTGGTCAGGTCGAGCTGGCCGTTGAGGCGGATGTTCTCGAACGCATCCCGGTCGGCCCGGTAGGTTCCCAGTACCCCCAGTTCGTAATCGCTGTCCCGCCAAAGCCCCAGCCGCCCCGCCCCGGTGGTGGCGAAATACAGGCGCTGCAGAGAGCTTCCCCAGGGCTTGGAACCGCCATAAGCCAAATCACTGCTGGCGACCGCGCCTTGCAGGCCGGTAGCGCCGATCAGCACCCCCGAATTCACGTTTCCGCTGGCGGATCCCCCATATCCCGTATACGGGGAATAGCCGAACGCGCTCTGGGACAGATCGCGCCAGAAATACTGGTAGCCGCCGCGCACGTCGATCCGGCTCAGGGAAGGCCCGTCGCTCCCCCAGCCCCAGTCCGGCGTCCATTGCGCCCGCCCCTCCAGCCCCCCGACGAACTTCCCCTCGACGCTGATCACGTGGTCGTATCGGCTGGGATGGCCGGCATAGGCATCGAATCCCCAGCCCTTGTCGGCGGCGGCATAGGCAACGGCGCCGCCATCGACCAGGTACAAACCCAGGTTGTCGGTGCGCTGGAAACGCCCCAGCTTGACCCGGGTGTTCAGGGAATCGAAACCCTTCTCGACGAAAGCCTGGTACAGCCCTGCCACGCCGCCGCCGTCGGGCTGATAACCGCTGCGCGTCACGAATTCCACGGCGCCGTGCAGATCCTCCCGGCTGTTGTCATAAAACCCCTGGCCCCACAGCTCGCCGAACACGTGCGCATTTTGCAAGGTATAACGGTTGTCGACCTGGAGCTTGCTGCGCACCGAACCATGCCAGTTGTCGCAGCGGCCGGGGGAGGAACCCAGGCCGCAAAACAGCACGCAAATCAGCGGCAGGGCGATGCCTCCCCGACGCAAGGCCGAGGCAGCCCATAGCCCTCCGGCATTCCCAAACCAGCAACGCCTCCGGACCATCAGGATTTGCTCCCCGCCTTGCCCGTGAACGCCACAAATGCAACCGGGCGCTTCATGCGCAACAGGACATAGCCCGCCGCGCCGCCGGAGCCGGCCTTGAAGACGACGATCCGTTCGCGCGGCAGCAGGCGCCAGCTCCGTCCATTCTCGGAATATGCGACCTTGACGCCCTTGATCCGGGTCGCGGTACCCCAATATGGCAGTTTGATCCAGCCGTCGCCGCTGCCGAAGTTTTTCATCGGCTTGCCGCCGCTCCGGGTCAGGCTCAGGCTGTAGACATCCGAGGCCAGAGCACCCGCGCCCAGCTTGCCAACCTTGCGGCGCTCGGCCGCGGTGGGCTCTTTGCTGGTCAGCTCCGCCCGGACGCCGTCCAGCAGCAACTGGTTCAACGATGTGCCGGGGATGAAAAGCGCAGCCCCCTGGAGGGAGGCGTGGCCGACCTTGGCGGAAAAGGTCAGCGACAGACCGCTGTCCCACTGTGCGGTGAGCTTGCCGGCGGCGTCTTCGTCTAGCGAAGCCAGCGCCGCAGCTTGGGAAGCCGGCAGTTTTCGCAGCGGGCCGCCGACGACGCGACCGGTCTGGGCCTTGAGGATCGACATGTCCGGCGCCTTGTTCGTCGCCTCGAGCACCTCCGCGACGGTTTCGGTGATCCTGCCGTCGGACTGCACCTTGTGATAGCCTGAAGCCAGCTCCACCACGCCTTCCTCGACGAGGCGCGCGTCCGGAATCCTCGCCACCTCGATGACCCGGTTGGCGCCGAGCAGACCGTTGGCCGCCACCGCGCCATTGATCGAGCCGTCCGCCCGACGGGTATGGCATTCCTCGCAGGCGACCGCCCGCTCCGCCGGGCGGGTCTGGTGGGTGAAGATGTATTCGTTGCTCTCGGCATAGACGAAGCGCACGTCGGCGCTGGCGTAGCCTTTGCTCCTGAGCAGGCTGTCATAAGCCTGCTTGAGCGCCTTGAAGTCGCTGTACGTCGCGGGCAGATCGAACTGGCCGGCGGTGACGGTGACCGATCCGGTTTCCTGGCCGCTGGCCGGATCGACGATGGCCGCCTGGCCGCCGTTCTTCGGGCGGAACACCGACTGCCTTTCATAGCGGTACAGCACCCGGCCGCTGCTGCGGTCCTGGACGAAGAACCGGGCGTTGGGCACGTAGGGAATGACCCGCAGCGCCCCATCCGCGCGCGCCCGGTAGCGGTAATGCAGGGGGAGGGTCTTGCCGTTGTACACCGCGGTGTGGTTGTGACACGCCTGGCAGGCGAGATCGTCGAAATGCACCTGAACCACCCGGTTGTACGAGTTCGTGGCATAACCGCGCATGAAGCCCGAAGACTTCCAGCGCTCGCGGTGGGCATCCAGCAAGGTGGGCTGACCCGACGGCAGGGCCGGCGCCTGGGCGGTGCTGTGGCAATATTCGCAGTCGGCCGGCCCGGGCTGGTAATCCAAATCGTTGCGGATGTCCGCGTCGCCGTTACCCTTGGGGAAGTCGTGGTCGGCGTCGAGATCGATGTTGGCGTAGGCCGGCTTGTAGTACTGCTTGGCATGGCAGGCGTTACAGTTGTCGATGATCCTGGTCTCGCCGGTGTCGTCGGTCCAGCGCTTTCCCTTGTGGACATCGTGCTTGTAGTCCTCGACGGCTTTTCCGTCCTCACCCGGGGTCTCGGTCGCTTCGTCACCGAAGCCGTAAAACCCGCGCCGGCTGCTCTTCACCTCGGCATCGATGCGATTGATGCCGGCCCCCGCCAAATGACAGAGCATGCAGTTGTCGCTGCCGGGGAAGCGGCGCATGGGGATCCGTACCTTGCCGCTGTCGTCGAAGGCGTCCCGGTTCCAGTGCAGGACGGGCTCGCCCGAGTCCCCCAGCACCAGGTCGTAATCCGGCTTGGCGGTTCCTGGCTTGACGGTCCGCTCCACCGTCAGCAACTGAGCCCCGCCGGCCAGATCGGGACGGACGTCGAGAAACTCGAACATCGCCGAATTCGCATAGCGGAAGAAGCCTTGGGCCACGAACTTGCCATCCTGCAACAGGCCCCACTGATCCTGGGCGCTGGCCGTACCGTCGCCGTTGCCAGCGAGTCCGCTGGAAGGAAATTTTTTCAACAGCGAGAAATCGGCGTGGCAGGTCATGCAATCGGCCTCGCGCACGCCGCTCTTCTTCCAGTCCCACGGGACCACCTGGCCGTCTCCGTTGCGATCGTAATAATCGCCGTCCCAGGCCTGGACCGAACCGGCCGGCATCTGGTCGTAGCGCACACCGCCGCGGTCCGACTCCTCCCAGCCGCCGCCCAGGTGGCAGGTGCTGCAGGCCTTGACGTAGCCCGCCGCGCCGTAATCGCCGAATTCGGCCTCGCCGGGATTCGCTTTTTTGGCGAGCGCGGCGGCCGCATTGCCCTGCATGCAGTTGAAGCCGCCGAAATAACCGGGGCCGACCAGATGGGGCAGACCGCGCTTGGCGCCGTAGTCGTCGCGGGTTTCGTCACGCCCCTGCTCGAAATGGTAGGCGTGGTTCATTCCGTCGTAGTCGTGGCAGCCGCCGCCGCTGCCGTTGCCGCAGCTCATGCGGACGCTGTAGGGCCTGCCACTCTCCAACACATGCCGGCCATCCTCGTCCACCAGCGAGATGGCGGGGTGCATGAGGGTACGGTCGAAGGCATTGACCGGCTCCCCCGCCGCCGCGCTGGACGCGAATCCGATCAGCAGCGACAAGCACCACTCAGCGATCCGCCGTCCCCGCCCGCTCGGCTCCCTCATGCCCGATCTCTCCGGTATCGGCGAATTCCGAAGACAGCCGCAGCGCTCCTCACCGGCTGCTCTCCTGGTAGAACGCGCCCTGTCCCTTTTTTCTGGACAACGCCCAGACGGCCAGAGAACCGACCACCACGATGCAACTGCCGCAACTGCTACAGCGTCCCTGCTGGGGGACGGTGCAGTTGGAAGCCACCGCCGCATGTCCCAGCCCCATGCCCGCCCCGGCCAGCCAGGGCAGGACCTTCCGCACCAGCGGATGACCCAGCATGCCCGATGCCCGCGGCAATGCAGCCGCGTCTTCGGCGATCAGCGGACTCGAAGAGCAGCAGAGCTGACTCCGGTGAGATTTGGTGTGCATGTCACGACTCCTCCTGCGATCTTTGAAATGCCCGGGCCCAGCCTTACGGCTTCAGCCCACCTTGTCCGCGAGGGTCAGATATAGGGCGGAACGCCTGATACGGACCACGGCGTAACCGTCCACATCGCCCCGTGGCCGGAATACCAGCAGGTTTTTCCCTCCGACCCTGTGCCAGACTTTGCCGTCATTGGAAACCAGCACGCTCACCCCGTCGCGCGCTTTCGCCTTACCCCGGTAAGGCAGCCTGACCAGCGCGGTACCCTCGATGAGTCCCGGCAGTGTCTTGCCGCTGGCGTCCATGACGGCCAATGAGTAAATGTCCGCCGCCGGGTTGCCGAATCCCTGGCCGAGAATCCGGGTCCGGTCCTTGGCCTTCGTCGGCCGGCTCTCCACCCGGCCCTTGAGGATGCCGCCATAGGCCTGGGTCCGGGTTCCCCGCGCCTGGATCAGGGCGAATCCGCGCAGCGAACTGTGCCCGACCTTCGAGCCGAACAGCAGCGCCTCTCCGGAAGGGAGATCCGCCTCCAGCTTCTGCCACGCCGCCTCGTCCAGATCGGCGAAAACCAGCGCCTCGGCACGGCTCAGGGTCTTGAACTCGCTCTCGACCGTCCGGGCCGTTTCCGACCTGAGAATCGACATGGACGGATCGAGACGGCTGGCGTAAAGCGCGTCGGCCACGTTCTCGACGATGCGCCCATCGTTCTGGACCTTGTAGTACGGCATGCCGAGTTCGACTATACCGGCGTCCACCAGTCGGCGATCCGGCAGCTTCGCGACTTCGGCCACATTGGCCTCGCCCAGTAGACCTTCCGCGGAAATCAACGCGCTGAACGCCCCACTCTGCTTGCGCGCATGGCAGTCCTCGCACTGCACCGCCTGTGGCGATGGCCGCGTTGCATGACTGAGCGCGTATTCATTGGATTCGACGTAGACGAAGCGGACGTTCGGCACGGCGTAGCCCTTCATCCCCAGCAAGGCGTCGTAGGCCTGTTTCAGCGCCTTGTAGTCGTTGAACGTCGGCGGCTCTCCGAATTCATCTCCGTTCATCGCGACCTGCCCCAGTTCCTTGCCGCTGGCGGGATCGAGAATCGCTCCGTACTTGCCGCCGTCCGAACCCGTCCGCGCCTCGATCACGGAGAAGCGCTCATAGCGGTTCAATACCCGCCCGCTGTTCCGATCCTGGACGAAATAGCGGTAGGCCGGCTTATAGGGGAAGATCTTCAGCCGTCCGCCGTAGCCGACCCGGTAGCGGTAACGCATGGGGAAGTCCTTGCCGTTGTCGGCCAACTTGGAAATATGGCAGGTCTGACAGGCGACGACGTTGAGGTGCGTCTGGGTGATCCGATCCAGCGTGTTTCCCGGATAACCCCGCATGTCACCGTTGGCCTTCCAGATTTCGCGGTGAGCCTCCAGTACGTTTTTGTGGCCGGACGGCAAGGCCGGCTTCGCCGCCTGGTCATGGCAATGCTCACAGGAGGCCGGCGGCGGCGCATTGTCGAGATCGTTACGGACGTCGTTGTCGCCATTGCCCTTGGGAAAATTGTGGTCGGCATCCAGGTCGACATTGGCCGCAGGCGACTTGTAGTACTGCTTGGCATGGCAGGCGTTGCAGTTCTCGATGGCCCGCACCTGGCCGTTGTCCTCGGTCCAGACCGCGCCTTTGTGCACGTCGGTGCGGAAGTCGGTGATCGTGGTGCCGTCGGCCGCTGTCCTCATACGGACTTCCGGCCCGAAGCCGTAGAAGCCGCGCCGTGAATTGCCGGTCTTGTGGCAATACATGCAATTGTCGCTGGCCGGAAACCGCAGCATGGGAACCTGGATCTTGCCGGCCTCGTCGAAAGCGTCCCGGTTCCAGCGCAGCTTGGGGTTGCCCTGATCGTCCAGGACGAGCCGGTAATCCGGCACTGCGGTACCGGCAGTCGGACTGCGCTCCACCGTCAAGAGCGCGGCGCCTCCTTCCGTATCAGGCCGCACGTCGAGGAACTCCCAGATGGCCGAGGCGGCATAACGGAAAAAACCGCCCGCGATGAATTTTTCGTCGCGCAGACGGGCGAACCGCAGCGTCGCGGACTCGGAACCGTCCGCCCCCAACCCACTGAGGGGAAATGTCTTCAGGCGGGAGAAATCGGCGTGGCAAAGCATGCAGTCGGCCTCCCTGACCCCGCTTTTCTTCCAGTCCCAGGCCACCACTTCGGAAGGTCCGGAACCGCCGTACCGTCCTTGCCTGTAGGCATCCTGGAACCGGCGGCTGAAATAGTCGCCGTCGAAAGCCTTGACCGCCTCGGTCGACTGCTCGTCGTAGCGCACGCCGCTACGGTCGAATTCCCCCCAGCCACCGCCGGCATGGCAAGCGCCGCAGTAGCGGACCAGATCGGGCGCGCCGAAATCGCCGAATTCCGCCTCGCCGTCATTGCCCTTCCTGGCCAGCCAGCCCGGCGCATTGCCGGACATACAGTTGTAACCGCCGAAATAGCCGGGGCCGGTCAGTTGCGGCAACCCTAGTTTGTTACCGAAGCCATCGCGGGTTTCGTCGCGCCCCTGCTCGAAATGGTAGCCACGGGTGATCCTGGCGTAGTCGTGGCAACCGCTGCCCGAACCGTTGCCACAACTGGTCTTGGGGCTGTAGGGCAGACCACTGTCGAGCACATGGCGTCCGCTCTCGTCCAGCAGCGGGATGGCGGGATGGAGTACGGCCCGGTCGAAACCGTTGTCGGCAGGCGCCTCCCCGCCATACGACGGCAAAATCCCGGCGATGAGACAGACGGCCCACAGCCATAGGCGGGTCTGTAGCCGGTGAATCCGCATGTGTCGTGCCTCACTCATTCATCCGATGCCGTGGGCGCCTTTCCCGGCGCAGCCGCTTTTCATCCCATCGCCCCGAAGTGTGAAAAAGCGAAAGCAAAATGCGAACCATTCCAAACCGTATTTCAAAAACAGACGAGCCGGCGAAACCCTATCCCGCACGGCTAAGTGATTTCACACGCCATTGAGCGAAATCACGCAAGCGCCGGCAATGGACCGGAAGCCTGATCGGCGGCGGCCATGGCCCAGGAACCCCAGCCATCTGCGCGATAGAAACTAATGATATGCATTCTCATTTGCCAATGAATGCCGCCACCTTAATCAAGGAAAAAGCCGGCGTCGTCTCCGACGCCGGCTTCCGGATCGCCCAGGGGCTCAGTGGCCGTGGCCGCCACCTCCGCCGTCCCCGCCGCTGTGGATCGGCGAGGGGGACGGCGGCGGATACGCCTTCGGCTGTCCAGTGGGAACGCCCGTGAAGCTCTTCTGCAGGCTGTGGCAGAGGTTGCAGCCAATCGGGGTGCCGGCGGCCACTTTCACCACCTTGCCCTTCTCGTTCACGAACTCGCGGGCCGTCAAAGTCTTCGACAAGCGCGTACCCTTGTGGTCGCTGCCGTGGCAGGCAGCGCACTGGTCTTCGCCGAACGGCCCGGGCTTCTTGGCGAAGTCATTGTGCCAGCCACCCTTGCGGGTGCCGCTGCCGTTGGGTGCGGATGCCGCGGCTTCCTTCCACCAGTACGGATCGTTGACCGGATGCATGCCGTGGGGACCGGCCAGGTAGGCCCGGGGACTGGTGGCGTCCACCACCTTGCCGTCACGCACGCCCTGCGCCACGCCTTTATTGCTGGCGCCTCCATCGGTGGCGACCAGACCTTCCTTGAAGTCATCCTTCACGTGACAGACCGAGCATTCGACGATGTTGCCGTCGTAGCCCTGCAACTGCTTTGCCGTCACATTGTCATTGGCGTCAGGATCGGCGTTCGGCCAGATGGCATGGGAGCCGCCATGGCAGGTGGAACAAGCGATGGCGCCACCCGATCCGCTGCCGTGCACGTCCTTGCTCTTGCGGAACAGTGCAACCGATACCTGCTTGTCCACATGGATGGTATTGCCATCCTTGTCGGCGGATTTTTCCTTACGCGTCTCGACCACAGGCATGACCGCGAAGCGGGCATCATCCGGGAACACGCTGGCCTTGGCCGGATCATTCGCCTGCCACGCGGTTTTCTTCACCCCGGCACTGAAGAAGCCCTGGTTCGGATCCTTCCGGTTGCCATCACCCACGTGACAGGAGCCGCAATCCGGCTCGTCCAGCCAGGGCCTTCTGAAGTGGACGGAGTCGCCGACATAAGCACCGGCACCGCTCAGGTTGGCATCGTAGCGGGGGCTGGCGTAGGCGTTGCCGACCGCCAGCATGTCGCCGTGGCAGTTTTCGCATTTGAGGCCCGATGCGTAGTGGATGTCGCGGTAGGCTTTTTCGGTGTGGCCGGTGTGACACTTAGCGCAGTTCTCCTCTTGCGCCACGCCCGCGCCGAACTGATACAGCAACTCGCCCTTGGCGTGCATGGGAAACTGGTCCGGCGCCCAGTCGTTCTTGCCGGTGTCCCAGGCGTAGCTGGTCCTGGAGCCATCGGACTTGACCGGAACCCCGTTGTTGTCGTTGTGCTGCGAATCCCAGCCGCGGCCGCCAAACATCAGCGGATGACCACGCCGGTCGCGAATCAGCTCGCCCTTCTTGTGTTCCTGGCCATCGGCGCTTTCGGAAGCCGAGACATCCTGCGCATAGACCTGCATCTTGCCGTGGAAGGCATGGAAAGCCCGCGAATAATCGGAACGGTTGGAAGGATAGGAGCGGCCCGCGACGCCGGTGTCGAACTTCAGCTGGCTGGTATGGTGACTGGCGCAGAAATACATGGCTTGGCCACGTGAGCCATTGAGCTTGTCTTCGACATAATCGGCGATCTGCGAGGAGATGGTGCCGGTGGGGCTGTACTTCACCATATAGTCGTGCAGCACCAAGGCGTTGAACAGCGCCGCTTTTTCCTGAGCCACCCAGTCGTCCGGATTGCCGTATTCCGATGCATCCTTGAACTTCAGGCGTATCTGCAGCTTTCCGTCGGGACCAAGGCGCGACTCCGCCACCCGGTCGGTGCGCAATCCTGAAGCATCCGCCGGCACCGCGCCCGGCAGGAGGTACGGCTGCGGCAAGGGTGAGTTGGCGGGTAACGGCTGATAGGCATTGACGTTGAACACGTTGTGGATCGCCGGCGGCCAGATGCCGTTGTAGCCGGTGTTGCCGGCCGAGTAACTCCCCGCGCCGGTGGCCGGCCCCGGACTCCCATCGGCGTTGACCAACTCGGTTTCCTGCACCGGCGTACGCCATACCGTATCATCCGCGGCTACCTTGCCCCTGGCGTGACATTCGCGGCAGCGGGTTTCCGATGCCGTGGAGAACACCGCATCGGTCTTGGCCGCCAGGTTGCCACCCTTGTCCCGGGCCTCGATCCGGAACAACGGATACGGATTGACCCGCCCTTTGTCGTCGACATCGCTTGCCGGGATGAACTGGGCGAGGAAGGTCTTGGAAGCGTGGTCGTAAGCCGTGAAGGGTTGCGGATCGTTGGCCAGGTATGGATTGGCCGCGCCAGGCATTTTGCGGGCGCCCGCGCCTTCGTCGGCGTTGCCGCGGATGCCCTCGTCGAGCTGCATCATGGGTTTGGCGGGCTTATAAGTGTTCTGCTGCTCCGCCATGGACTTGCCGTTCTTGGGCTTGCCGGAAAGGTTCGAGTTGGGTTGGTCGATCTTGTCCCACATCTCGGTCTTGCGCAGCGTGGCCTCGGCAAAATTGCGTCCGGGTATCAGGACGGTCTGACTGGCGGTGGTCTGGGCGGGATCCCAGTTGGCCCCGACCTCCCCGGTCGAGAATCGGTTCTGGCTGGTCGAATTGATGGAATCGCTCCCCACCGGGTCCTTCGGATTGGAAGCCGCCGAGTAGAAGACATCGAGCTCGCTGGGATCGATGAGCGCCGGCTTCTGTTTCACCTTCCTGAACACCTGAGCGTTGAGGGTGTTGTAAGGGATGAGCGGATTGAACGGCAGTGTGATCTGGCTGCCGCCCTGCATACCGGTTTCCTCGAACGGCATGACCACATAGGAACCATCCGCTGCGTTCAAGGCCTCGGCTACGGTCGGCGCAGGCCGCTCGGAAACCTTGGGATAAGGATTGGCGTTCAGCGGCGCCACCCGGACGACCACGTCGTCCGCACACCGGTTGCCAGTGGAATCGGCCACTTGCAGCATCACGCGGTACTGACCGGCATGATTGAACTGATGCGAGAAATTCGGGCTCTGGTACGGGTCCGAACCGTCACTTACGGTCCAAAGGTAATCCAGCGTCACCTTCTTCTTCGCCTTGGCCCAGGCGGCGAATTCGACCGACTGGCCTTCGGCGATTTCCACATCGCTTGCCGGATTCTGGATGGAACAGGCCACCGCTTTCTTACACGAGGCATCGGCGCCGCCCACCGGTACCAGCATCTTACTGCCGTCGCCGGTTTCCAGGCGCAGCCGGCAAGGCACCCCGCCGTTTTGCAGCGTGACCTTGAATTTCTGCTTGCCGTCGGTCTTGGCCGTGTAAAGGAGTATGTTGTTGTCGGCATCGTAGATCGATACCCATGAGCCCGGTGTAAGGCCCGCCGTTTTACCTTTGACGCTCACTTTGCCCAGCCCGGCATCGAGCTTGGCCGAACCGGAGACGGAAGCGGCTTGCGCCCCTCCACCGGCGAGGGCGAGCATTAGCGCCGCGATGCCTATCGCAACGCCCAGCGGCCCTCCGAGTTGCTGAAGAAGTTTCGAGTTCATACCTACCCTCTAATGACACACCATTTCTTGTTTTCGATGCTTCCTATCCCGCAAACAGCACATCGCCAACAGCGCGGGGCGCCATTGCGATGGTCCAAAAGAACGAGGCAAGACCCGTACCCGGCTGCATTTCCGCAATTCCATGGGACGGGTTCTCCTTCGTCCATCCTTCCGTCGGGAACTGCACAGCAGAAGCACTCAATTGATTTCGATTCACTTTTTCATGAACAATGAAAGGAGGATGATGTCGTGGTTAGCCGAGAGTGCGCCGAAAATCGGGGAAATCGGCGGAAGTGGGCACGACATCCACCTCCTAATGCCGAGTGAAATCCCATGGTTCCTACGGCAAATAGCGCAGACCGTCCGGAAGCGAACAGAGCCAAGGCACGCGTCCACACGAAAAATTGACGGACAAAAAGCGGGGCACCCTGTGCCCCGCCCATCGCCGCCCTCCCTGGCGCCGATTCCTTGAGATGCCATCAGTGTCCGGCCGACCCGATGAAGCTGGTCTCCAGGCTGTGGCAGGTGTCGCAGCCGATCGGCGTGCCGGCGGCCACTTTCACGACCTTGGTCTTGAACCCGGCCTTCTTCAGCTTCTTGGCGTCGAAGCCGCGGAAGTCGAACACCCGGTCCACCGGCGTCTTGGACAGACGGGTGCCCTTGTGGTCGTTGCCGTGGCAGGCCGCGCACTGGTCCTCGCCTTTCATCCCCGGCAGCTTGGCGTAGTCGTTGTGCCAGCCGCCGTAGGTCGTGCCGTCCCGGTTGGCCGTGTCGCCGTCGGCCTGCTTCCACCAGTTCGGATCGTTGACCGGATGCATGTCGTGCGGACCGCCCAGGATGCCGGGCTGGGCGTCGCCGCTGTACTGGCCGCCGTCCAGATCTTCCTTTTTGGCGAAGGCGTCGGCCGTGTGACAGACGTTGCACTCCAGAATGGTGCCGGTATGACCCTGGAGCTGCAGTGCGGTGACGTTGTCGTTGGCGCTCGGGTCGCGGTTGGGCCAGATCGAGTGCGCCGCTCCATGGCACGCCGCGCAGGCGACGTTGCCGTGGCGGTCTTTGCCTTCCCGGAACAGAGGCACGTCGATCCGGGTTTCGGTGGACTGCTCCAGGAACATCTTGCCTACCGGGTCATAGTCATACGCATAGGTCGTGGGAAACACTGCTTTGTAAGTCTCCAAAGGCGCCGCCGAGAACCGCCGGGAGTTGGGGTCGCTCCGGTCGACGGCGCGGGGCGTGGCCGACCAGTCAGCGTCGTCGAAGGCCCGCTTCAAGACTCCGGCACTGAAGAAGCCACCGCTCTTGTCGGCCCCCTTGTTGCCGTCGCCGATATGGCAGGAACCGCAATCGGGCTGGTCAAACCAAGGCACGCGGTAGTCGTCCCGGTTGATCGAGCCGAGCTTGTCCTTGTTGGCGGGATAGTTCTTGGGGAAAGCCTCACCCACCGCCAGCATGTCGCCGTGGCAGTCGTAGCAGGTGACGCCCGCCGTGTACATGCGGTCGCGGAACTGCTGTTCGCGGTGGCCGCTGTGGCACTTGAGACAGTTCTCCTCCATCGGCAACTGATGGCCCTGATCGTCGAAGATCGGGAACAGGCTGCCGGTTTTGGTGGAATTGTGCTGGCCCTTGGTCTTCCAATCGAAACGAACGAAGGCTCCCTTGTCGTCCCGGACGATGTCGGTCTTGGCGTCGTTCCACTGCAGCTCGCCATGGAAACGGTGCATGGAGATGGAATAGTTGGGAGCGTACGCCGGGTCGTTGACGTCGAAACCCTCCTCGTCATACCAGGCCATATCCATTTTGTACGGCACGTAGGCCAGTGGGGACAGGTGACAGCCATAGCATGGCATCGGATTGTCATGCGCGATGTTGGTCGGGTTGGCCTTATCGCTGTCGCTGAGGTTCAATTTCTCGATGCCATACAGCATCTTGTAGAGGAACGGATAGGCGTCGTAAAACTGGTGCATGCTCGAATAGTTGAGCGCGGCCGCGTATTCCGCATCGAAGAGATTATACGGATCCCCCCCGATATCGCTCACCGAAAACAACTCCGGCTGGCTGGGAATCTTGTCGTCCGGGAGGTAGTAGCGGTGGGACGGTCCTTTTTCCCTGCCGATCTGCAGCGCGGTCCTCCCCCAGGCACTGGAACCGTATGCCGCCTTGGTACGCGGCGCGTTGGGGTTCGCGGCGATCCCGCCCTTGGCGTGGCATTCGCGGCAGTGGAAGTCGCGACTGGCGCTGACCACACCATCGGTCCTTGCCAGCACGCTTCCGCCCCCCTGGGCCACCGCCTCCACACGTAACAGCGGATAGGGGTTGACCCGGCCCCGGTCGTCGATGTCGGTGAAGGGCAGCATGTTAGCGGCGAACCAGGATGCCGGCTTGTCCTTGCCGTCGGACTGGGTGGCCGTGACGTATTGGGAGAAGGGCTGCGGCGTATTGCTTTCGAAGGGTTGATCCTTACCCGGCATATAGGCGCCATGCTGCAGGTCAGTGTTCCTGTCGTCGGAAACAATATTCCCCGCATTGTCTTTCTTGGCGATGAAATAGCCTTCGTCGGCCTCCGGCTTGCCAAGCGCACTGGCACAATCCCACATCGCTCCCCAGGCACCCTGCATCGCCCAGGAACAGGCATAGTAGTTTGCGGATTTCTCGGAATCCGGGCGATCGGGCAGTTCCCAGATATCAGTTTTCTGCAGCGTGGCATCGACCAGGGATGCGCCCAACGGCCAGTTCCGGCTAGTGGAGTTAATGGAATCGCCCCCCACCGGATCGGACGGGTTGGAGGCCGCCGAATAGCGGAGCTCCACATCGCTGCCATTGAGGAACACCGGCAGCCGGTCCTTCCTGAAGGCATAGGCCCGGACATTGTTCACCACGGGCGTAGCCGAACCCCAGCCGTTCCACCCATAGCGCATGTCGCTCAGGTTCTGGTAGGTCCACTCCTCGAACGGCAGAACCACCACGTCACCCCTGATCCCGTCCAGTTCGCCGCCCAGCTTCGGCGCCGACTGCTCGGCTACTTTGCCCGGCAACCCGGACGGCGGATTACCCACCGTCACCTCCACGCTGTCCTCGCAACGCCGCCCCTTGGCGTCGGTGGCGATGAACCTCACCCGGTAATGGCTGTCGTTGCGCACGAATGCGATCATAGTGGCCAGCGTATCCGGCCGCTTGTAGGCGGGTGGATTGCTGCCGGCGATGAGTTCGCCCATGGCGCCGCCGGCGAAATCCCATTCGTACTTGAGCGGCTGCGCCGCCGGGTCTTTGGCCGTGGCGGTGGCTTCGAAATGGGTGTCGACCCCAACCTGTACCGCAGCGCCTTGGCCTGGGGTGACGATGCTGCAGACGGGAGCGCCGCTGCAGGACTTGGGTGCACCCTTCACCGGCTTGATCGCCTCGGTGTCGCCGGACTGGACCCGCACCGCGCAAGGGATGCCCGCCAGATCCTGGCGGCTGAGCGTCAACGCGAAACTGCCGCCCTGGCCGCTGCCCAGGCGCCGGCCATTGATGTCGTAGATCTCGATGGCGCCACTGCCGCCCTTGGCCTTGCCGGCGATCGTCAGGGTGCCGGCCTTGTCCGACCAGGCCGCTTTGGCGACCTTGATCTTGGCCGCGGCCGAGACCGCTTGCGGCGCCAGCGCCACGGCCAGTGCGAGCAGCGGAACTCCGAAGAGGCACCGGGCAGGATGCGTCTCCGTAGCAGGATGAGGGGTATTCATGGTTCCTCCGGGATTCTTGTTGTCGTGTGCGGCGCCGTGGCAAAGACGCGCAGCCGTAACGGAACGCGCAACAATCGAGCCAGCCCAAAATCCCGGTTAAAACAAATCTGATAAGAATTTACCGCCGATACAATCTGTGTGATTGTCCACACCAATGCGGGATATTGCGCATAGTCTGATCTCAAGGCCGGCCGGCGCGGTCACTTCTCACCGACCAAAACCCTGTTGACGAAAACGATGCTCGGAAATGTGCGGTCCAGGGTCTTGCTGTGGAAATCCTTCATCTCCACGCCACCGTCGAAGCGGACGATGTCGCCTTTCCTGACTTCAACGGAAGGCCCGGCGATCCACCGGGATCGGCTGTCCTGCTTCACTTCGAGGTAGGTGTACTGAGGCACGTCGATCACGTCGATCACCGTGAACTCTTGCGCCGTTTAAACCGGCGCCTTGGAGCCGTTCGCAGCCTCCGGCGGATGACCTGCGGGCGCTTTTGCCGCGGCGAAGGTGAAGGAAGGTGTGGCTACGGCTATCAGAAAAATCAGGACTTTCATGGCGCGCTCCAAGTGATGTCGAAATGTTGTGGATGGGTAGAAAGGTTGTTAAGTGGCCAAGCAAGCATCGAAGTGGCGGTGGAAATCCCATTGGAATGAGTGAGCAGCCTTCAGACCTCGGTGGCTCGCAGACAAATAGCGCTCTTCCGCCACTGCGCAGAGTTCGGTGCCGCATAAGAAATATTCGGCTTCTGGCCCCTGCTGGGCAGGAAAACGGCCTGGGCGCGTTCCTTGCGCCCACCCATGGTCTACATGCACATCGCCATACGGCTATCCCAGGTCTGGCCGAGGGAGCAGAAGTGCAAAGCCAGCGCCTGGGTAGCGACTCCACCCTTGCCGTCGATCACAATCACCGTGACATTGAAACTCCCAACCTCGGCATCGGCATCCGTGGGCGTCCAGTTCAAAATCGAACCGGCAAGACTCATCCCAGCCGGCGCACCGGACAGGCTGAACTGCAGCGTATCCCCATCCGCATCGCTAGCTTCTACCGCATAGGCGTACAGCTGATTGGCGTAAACGGTTAAGGATGGCGTGGAAGTAATGGTCGGCGGGTGATTGCCGATACAAGCCGCCGCCCCCTCGGACCACGTCTGACCCGCTTCGCAGACGTGCAGCGTGATGGTCTTGCTGTCGGTACCGCCAGCTTGGTCGCTCACCTTGACGGTGAAAGTGTAGGTGCCCGCCGCCGTCGGCGTCCAATGCAACACGCCGCTGTACTGGCCGAGTATCGCGCCGTCGGGCGCACCTTCGAGGAAGTAATTGGGTCTCTGTACGCCTGCGCTGTCATTTCGCTCGGGATCGGTGCTGTCATACATGAGGCTGACGGGCTGCCCTACGGATACTGACGGTATGGGAGACGACACCAACGTCGGCGGCGTGTTGGCCAGACAGGCCGGGACGCTTCCAGTTGCGTTGTAACCCCAGGCATTCCCATCAGGACAGGTAATCGTCACCGCTACCTGCTGGCTGGCGTACCCTCCCTTCCCGTCCTTGACCGTGACCATATACCGATAGGTGTAGGGGAGGCTGTTGTAGCCTCCCGTGATCGCCGTCCAGTCCGCGACAGTGACCGTCCCGGTATTGGCATCGATGCTCATGGCATCCAGGCGGGTACTGAGACCAAAGGTGAGCGTATCGCCATCCGGATCGGTGACCGCGGGTGTGTAGCTGTATGGCGCGGTCTGGCCGTAGACAAAGGTGGTCGCGTCCGCCCCTGGCTCGGCAGTGAACACCGGCGGCCGATTCGTGGAAGGCGTCGTCGCGTCCGAAGCCTGGCCGCATCGATCCCCGGCGGGTGAACCCTTGCAACTGGTGGCAATGCTGTGACAGGTATCACAGCCGATGAAAGTACCGGCCGCTACCTTGATTACTTTTTTCTTAAATCCGGCCTTCTTCAGCTTGGCCATGTTGAAGCCACTGAAGTCGAACACTCGGTCCACCGGCGTCCTGGACAGACGGGTGCCTTTATGGTCGTTGCCGTGGCAGGCGGCACATTGGTCTTCGCCCGCCGCACCCGGCTTCTTGGCGTAGTTGTTGTGCCAGCCTCCGTAGGTGCTGCCGTCGATCGACGTGGTGTCGGTGGGATCGCCGGAGGATTTCCACCAGTACGGATCGTTGATGGGGTGAATGTTGTGGGGACCGCCCAGCACGCCGGAATCCGGCTGCAACTGGGTCATGTAGATGCCCCCATCCAGGTCCTTTTCGTTCTTGAAGGCCTGCTCATCGTGACAGACGTTGCATTCCAGAATCTGCCCCACGTGACCTTGGAGTTGCAGGGCCGTGACGTTGTCGTTGGCATTCGGGTCACGGTTCGGCCAGACGGCGTGAGCGCCACCATGGCAGGCGGCGCACGGCACATTGCCATGGGTATCCTTGCCGAGACGGAACAGGGGACCATCGACGCGGCGCACATTTTTCACGGAACCGGCCCACGAGCCGAGTCTGGCGTCGACAGGACCGTCTGAAACCACAATTTCAACGGGAGTGGGCGGCACCGCGAAACGTGAAGCATCCGGGTTGCTCCAGTCGACAGGCAGGGTGGTCGCAGACAGGTCATTGGCGTCAAAGGCAAGTTTTCTCACACCGGCGCTGAAGAAGTCGGCGCCGGCCTTGCCGACGTTGGCACTCCCGACATGGCAAGAGCCGCAGTCGGGCTGGTCGAAGCTGTCCGTCCGGACATGGTGTCCATCAGGTCCCGGCTTGGGTTTGGGATAGGCCTGACCCACCGCCAGCATATCGCCGTGGCACTGATAGCAAGTCACGCCGGCGGTATACATTCGGTCGCGATAACACTGTTCGCGCTGCCCGGAATGGCACTTGAGGCAATTCTGCTCCATCGGCAGAATTTCACCGGTCGCCGGGTTCTTGACCGGGAACAGGGTGTTGAGGTTGTAACCTTTGGACAAATCCCACCGTTTGGGTACGCCCCGCTCATCCCGCAGGATGCCGTCCTTGTTGGCGTTGTATTGAAGCTCTCCATGCCAACGGTGCATGTTCAAAGAGTAGTTCCAATCATAGTTAAAATTCGTGGTGGTCGGCGGCGGTGTCACGGCCTCGAGGTCGGGAGCGTAGGTCCAATGGGGATATCCGAATGTCTGAGTGCTGTTGTTGGAGTGGCAGGTGCGCCCACAGACGATGTAAGTCATCTTCCAGCCCTCGTTGACGCCATTCGCCCCTAAATCCGGGGCGTCGTAGAACGCGTGCAGATTGAGGATGTTGGCCATGGCCGCCCGCTCCTGATCCGCCATGTCGGTGCTGGGATTCCCATCCAGGCCCACGGCATCGAAAAATTGCGGCGGGGCGAAACCCTCCGGGTTGCTGCCCCCCCAAGCATTGGCATCCGCGCTCCACAGGGTGTAGAGATAGGCGGACGGCTGCCAGACTGTGTTCGGGTCTGCGCCGATCTTGCCCTTAGCGTGACATTCCCGGCAATGGAAATCCGTCCCCGCCGTTTGTACCCCGTCGGTTTGGACAGGATCGCCGGAGGCGTTCATCACAGTCTGGCCTGTCGCGGGATCCACGGCTTGCACGCGCAATAGCGGGTAAGGATTCACTCGGCCACTATCGTCGACGTCGGTCAACGGTAGGAAGCGCGCCTGAAACGCCGCCAGTTCCGGAAAATATGCCGTGAAATCCTGATATGCGTTGGCCTGGTAAGGGGCGTCGAAACCGGGCATACGCCTGCCATGGCCATCACGGCCATCGCCGTCATCCCAGGTGGGCCGCGGAATGGATGTCGGCATACCGAATGCGTCGACCTGAGCGCTCAATAGGGCGATACCCTGATCCGGCGTGATGGGTGCATCGTAGGCATGCCGGGAAATGGAGTAATCCAGATTCTCGGTGACATCAGGGCCCAGCAGCGTACTGTCCCAGCGGTCCGTCTTCTTGATGGTGGCACTGCCCATGGGAACACCGGCGGTACGGATATCGCTGCCCAAGGGCCAGTTCTGGCTGGTGGAATTGATCGAGGCGCTGGCTGCCGGATCGGCCGCGCTGGAAGCTGCCGCGTAGCGCAATTTCAGGTCGGTACGCTGCGGTGATTTCAGGTCCTTTTGATACACCACAGCGTTGAGGCTGCCGTAATGGAATTCGCTGCCCAGCATGGCTCCCGGCGCCTGACGCATATCCTCGCTGCACTGCATCGTCAGGTCTTCATACGGCAGCACCACCAGATCGCCCTTCTTGCCGGTGGGATTGCCGTTCTTGTCCTTCGCGACCTTGGGCGCGGATTGCTGGGCGGCATTGACCATGGCCGTCATGTCCGGCACGTCGGTGGGCGGGTTGCCGACCACAATTTCCACGGTGTCTTCGCAGCGGTATTGCTTGCTCTCCATCGCCGCAATGCTGCCGTCCACCGCACTGAAATGCACCCGGTAGCGGCTGTTGCCGCGGACGAACTTGACCGTGGCGGTGGTGCCGGTGGCCCGCTTGTAGCTCTCGACCTTGTCATTGACGGCATCGTCCTCGCCCATGGCGCCGCCGGAGAAGTCCCATTCGTACTGGGGCTTGGCCTGGGGGTTGGAGAAGTTGGCCGTGGCGGTGAAGGTGACCGGATCGCCGAGGTTGACCGTGACACTGTCGGCGGGGGATGTGATCTGACAGGTGGGAGCGCTACTGCAGCCCTTGGCGGCGCCCTTGACCGGCTTGGTGGCTGCCAGCCCGCCGGCTTTGACCCGCACGGCGCAGGGAACGGCGGGGAGGTCGTCCCGGCTCAGATTGAGGGTGAAAGCCGGCCCTTGCGCATCGCCCAGTAAACGGCCGTTGATGTCGTAGATTTCGATGGGGCCGCTGATGTCCTTGGCTTTGCCCTTGATGACGAGGGTGCCGGTCTTGTCCGACCACGCCGCCCTGGTGATCTTGAGCTTGGCGGCCGCCAGCGCATGTTGCGGTATCAGCGCCGAAGCCAGCGCAATCAGTAAGGCGCCAAAAAATATCGGCCGCAGCGGATGACTCCGCAGGGCAGGATTGCTCGTGGACATAGCTCCCCCATCATTGTTCTTGAGTTGTCTTTCCACGCGACCCGCGACAGTGCTAAGCTGCCCGCGTTACCGGAGAGTGGCAGCAGCAATCGCGCCAAAAAAAACAAATACAAAACAATTGGATGAGAAACTACCGACCAACAGGAAGGGCAGAAGTTGAGTGATCTTCCACACTTATGCGTGAGATCGCGCACTTTCCCGAAAAAAAAAACGGGGCGCCGAAGCGCCCCTAAGCGGCTTGCCCCATATTGCCTACATGCATATCCATGGTCGGCGCGCTGGATCCGCAATGGTTTGCACAATCTACCGATGGCGAACTGTCCCGCGCTGCCGCGCAGGACGAGTCCCCTGATGAAGCAGAGATCGGGCCAATACCTAACCTTCTGATAGATATAGCCCTGATCAAGCTGGAAAAAATGGTCGCTCCGGGTTTTCACTGGGTGTTACGTCATTTGACACGCCGGGCAGCAGGACCCGCGGGCATCCCTGCCTCTTTCGGAATCGCTCGTCCAACCGCGCCGGATGTGGACCCGGCAGCGGAAAATCGCCATCATGTAACGGCATCGCCCAACCCGGAAGTCTTTCCATGAGCCGCCCCGCTGAACGCCTGGCCGAATACCGCGACCTGTTCGATCTACCCGAGCACGTCATCGGCGAAATCCTGAACGGCCAGCTCATTAGCCAGCCTCGCCCCGCGCCGAAGCACGTGCTCGTAACCTCCATCCTTGGCGATGAACTGGTCGGCCCGTTTCAGCGAGGGCGAGGCGGTCCCGGCGGCTGGTGGATTCTCGACGAACCCGAATTGCATCTGGGACCGCACATCCTGGTGCCCGACCTGGCCGGCTGGCGGCGCGAGCGGATGCCGGCCCTGCCGGACGAGGCCTACTTCACCCTGGCGCCGGATTGGGTGTGCGAAGTGCTCTCCGCCGGCACGGCACGCATCGACCGCGTGGTCAAGATGCCGATCTACGCCGGACAAGGCGTGCAATGGCTGTGGCTGGTGGAGCCGGATCTGCATACGCTGGAGGTCTTCCGCCTCCTCGACGGCCATTGGCTGCTGGAAGGCGCCTGGCAGGAAGCCGACGAGGTGCGCGCTCCGCCTTTTGCCGAGCTGGCGTTCTCCCTGGCCGATCTTTGGGCGTCCACGCCGGCTGGCGGCGAAGAGGGAGCGGGCTGATCGAACACCGGAACATGCCGGGGCCGGCATATCACGCACGGTATGCGTGACACGCCGCATCGCTTCGAATCCTCCGCCCGGACTTCGATCAGGGCATACGGCCGCGCATCGCCCGAAGGCTCGGCACAGTCCCTGCTTGGGGGGAGTACGTTGAACGATCATATCCCCGCCCGCATCCGACCGTCCCCATGCGTCCTTTAACTTCCCGCGCAGCACTCATCTTAGCCCTTTTGTTCTTGGCCGAAAAAGTTGTGACTGCCGCGGTCGCACCTCCGGCGGCCTCCCAGCAGCGCTGTGTCGCCGCACTCCAGAAAGCCGGGGCAGGTGTGGCCGGCGCGGCGGCCCGCGCTGCACTCCAGTGCGTTAAAGCCTCGGTAGAGGGAAAGCTCGCGGCAGACGGAATCGGCGCATGCCTTGCCGCCCGGACCCCCGAGATCGAGCACGCCAGGGGCAAAACCCTCGCCGCCGCGGCACGGGAATGCAGCGAGGTGCCGGCATTCGGTCCGGCGAATCCGGAGGACGTCAACGCCGCATTTTCCGAGGCATCTGACATGACCGCCCTGTTCGGCGCCGAGCTTGCCGACGTGCTGGAATCGGGCGGCGACCACGCCACGGCGCGCTGCCAACTGACACTCGCGCAGTCTTTCGCCGCCTTCGTCAGGACCGAGCTGGCCGAGTACCACCGCTGCGTCCGAAAACGCCTGAAGCGGAACCAGGCGAGTACGGCGGCCGATCTGGAAGCCTGCCTGGGTGCCGATTCCCCGCGCCTGCGGAAACTGGAACGAAATGCCATGGACCGCGTTGCCCGCCGCTGTGAAGGGGTCGCCGGGCGCATCGCCTTCCCCAGCCTCTGCGCCAGCCTGCCCGACGGAGAGCCCGGCGCCTGCCTGATCGCTGAGGCCCATTGCAGCGCCTGCACCGCAGTCAAGCAAGCCGACCGCCTGTCCGCCGACTGCCGCAAACGCGGCAACTATTTTGCGGCCCCCTATTGCGACAGCCGTCCGCAGCGTCATTGGTCAGTCGCGCGGCAATGGAACGAGGAAATCCTGGATGCCATCCGGCTGGACAATCCCCGTCCCGGCGTCCACGCACGCAACCTTTTCCATCTCTCGCTCGCGATGTACGACGCGTGGACGGCCTATGGCGGCGAGTCAAAGCCTTATCTCACGGCTGAACATCCCGCATCCACGGATATCGAGCATGACCGCAGAATCGCCATCAGCTATGCGGCCTACCGGCTCCTGTCCCGGCGCTACTCGGAAAAACTCGCCCTGGGCTCTGTGACTTCGCAGGCCCGCTTCGATTCCCGCATGGCCAGGCTGGGCCTGGACCCCGGCTTTACCGACACCGCCGGAAACACGCCCGCCGCGCTGGGAAACCGGATCGCCGCGGCGGTGCTCGCCTTCGGCGACCGGGACGGCGCCGGCGAAGCCGCCAACTACCAGGACCTCACCTATACGCCGGTGAACAAGCCCTTGATCGTGAAGCTGCCGGGGATAGACCTCACCGATCCCTCGGACCCCGGCTACCACCTCGATCCCAATCGCTGGCAGCCGCTTGCCCTGGACAAGACCGTTTCCCAGAACGGAATTCCGTTGCCCGGCAAGGTCCAGACGTTCATCGGATCACAATGGGGCGGAGTGATTCCCTTCGCCCTCCCGGATGCCGCCACGGCGGAAGCGCTTTACGATCCCGGCCCGCCGCCCCGGCTCGGCGGCGAGGGAGATGCGGAATACAAGGCGCAGGCGCTCCGCGTGATCGAGCTGGCCAGCCAACTGGCGGCGGACGACGGGGCGACGATGGACATCTCGCCCGCGTCCCTCGGCAACAACCCGCTTGGCTCGAACGAGGGGACGGGCCATCCCGTCAATCCGGCGACCGGCCAGCCCTACACGCCGCAGGTCGTCCCGCGCGGCGATTTCGGACGATTGGTTGCTGAATTCTGGGCGGACGGACCGCATTCGGAGACCCCGCCCGGCCACTGGAACGCCATCGCCAATGCCGTTGCGGACTCGCCCGGGTTCCCACGCCGTATCGGCGGCGCCGGCCCGGAACTCGACCCGCTGGAATGGGACGTGAAGACCTATTTCGCCCTCAACGGCGCGCTTCATGACGCCGCCATCGCCTGCTGGGGCAGCAAGCGGAAGTACGACGGCGTGCGCCCGATCACCATGATCCGCTATATGGCCAAGAAGGGTCAGTCGTCCGACCCGTCCCTGCCCTCCTACAGCCCGCAGGGACTGCCGCTCAAGCCCGGCCTGGTCGAACTCATCACCCCGGAAACCGCGGCTCCGGGCGGACGTCATGCGGAACTGGTCTCCGCCGAAACCGGCGGCAGGATCGGCGACGTCGCCGTGCTGTCATGGCCGGGCAGCCCGCCCGATCCCCAAACCCAGGTCAGCGGGGTGCACTGGGTCCTGGGCACCGCTTGGCTGCCTTATCAGCGCAGGACTTTCGTCACACCCGCCTTTCCCGGCTACATTTCGGGTCACAGCACCTTCAGCCGGGCAGCTGCCGAAGTGCTGGCGGCGCTTACCGGCAGCCCCTACTTTCCGGGGGGGCTGATGGAGTTCGCCGCACGAAAAGACAACTATCTCATCCACGAACGCGGACCTTCCGTCGACCTGCGGCTGCAATGGGCGAGCTACTTCGATGCCGCTGACCAGGCCGGGCAATCCAGACTGTGGGGCGGGATTCACGTCGAGGCGGATGACTTCGCCGGACGCAGGATAGGTCAACAGGTCGGCCGCAAAGCCTTCGCCAAGGCGATGGAATATTTCGGCGGAGCAGCAGACCGGTAGGCCCGCCCCAAACGGATGACACAGGCCGTTCCCCTAAACGAAACCGGGGTACCCCGCAAACCCGCCGTGGGGAGGGACCGATAGCCCGGAGAGACTATCCTCCCTGGCTGAGCAAGATTCGCTTCCCGCTCAAGGGGGTTGAAAATACAAAACCTTAGCGCTGAGCGGCGGGCAACGCCCGGCGGTCCGTATGGCATCTCGCCGGCCACCTCCGCAATATGCCTAATCTCCGCTTTCCGCAGGTCCGGCCGGAAAGCGGGGAAGCGGTTGAGAATCCGACTCCCCCATGCAAAACTGTATTCCTATCCCCTTCTTTTATTGGCGACCGCTAGAGCGATGGAAGCCCCGGAATTCTCTTTATCGCGACTTACCCACGCGCAAAAACTCGAACTCATGGAACGCCTCTGGGCGGATCTGACTCAAGCAGACCCGTCCTTCGATTCCCCCCATGGGCATGAGCCCATCCTGCGGGATCGTGAAGCGGCTTTGGCCGGGGGGACAATGGGCGTGTCCGATTGGGAAGAGGCCAAGGAAAGAATCCGCCGAAACGTCGCGTGCAAGTAAAAATTCTCGCCGCTGCCGCAAGCGATCTCGAAGAAGGGTATCGCTTCTAGGAGCGGCGTTCGCCGGGTCTGGGACCGTACTTTCTCGACTCGCTCTATGCGGATATCGACTCCCTGGTTTTTTACGGGGGCATGCATCGCATCGTGTTCGGCTATCACAGACTCATTGCCAAGCGATTTCCGTTTGCCGTCTATTATCGGCTTATCGAGGAAACCGTCCTGGTCATGGCGGTATTGGATTGTCGCCGCGATCCCAATTGGACAAGAAAGCGGCTCGCGCCGAACTGAGGCCGGGTCGTGCTACAAAAACCTGTAGTCCTAAATCCACCAGTTGCGGGGAGTATGAAAGGCCGCCAACCCTCATCCCTGGCCCTCTCCCGCGGGGAGAAGGGAGCAGAACCCCTCTCCCACTGGGAAAGGGGTAGGGGTGAGGGTGCAACCACGGGGGACTTGGGTTTGAAGTTGCTCACACTCATCCAGCTGCTTGTTCTAGGATTGCCGGCTGTTCCGTCTCGCGAATCGCAACGAAGGATGGGAGAAGCCGGCAAGACAAGCGGGGCATCACTGCCCCGCTATTGACCTGGAACCGAATCGCCTGTGGATTTTAACGCCCCGGCGCCCCCTTGAAGCTGGTCTCCAGGCTGTGGCAGGTGTCGCAGCCGATCGGCGTGCCGGCGGCCACTTTGACGACCTTGGCCTTGAACCCAGCCTTCTTCAGCTTCTTGGCGTCGAAGCCGCGGAAGTCGAATACCCGGTCCACCGGCGTCTTGGACAGACGCGTCCCTTTGTGATCATTGCCGTGGCAGGCGGCGCACTGATCTTCGCCATTCGCGCCCGCCATCTTGGCGTAGTCGTTGTGCCAGCCGCCGTAGGTCGTGCCGTCGCTGTTGGCGACGTCGCCTTCGGCCTGCTTCCACCAGTTCGGATCGTTGACCGGATGCATGTCGTGCGGTCCGCCCAGGATGCCTGGCTTGGCGTGGCCGCTGTACTGCCCGCCGTCCAGGTCTTCCAGCTTGGCGAACGAATCCGCCGTGTGGCAGACGTTACACTCCAGGATGGGACCGGTGTGGCCCTGAAGCTGCAGCGCGGTCACGTTCTCGTTGGCGCCGGGCTCCTTGATCGGCCAGATGGCATGGGTCGAGCCGTGGCAGGCCGCGCAGGGCACCTTGCCGTGGGTGTCCAGGCTCTTTCGGAACAAGGGCAGATCGTAGCTCTTGTCCACCCGGTTCATGTCCCAGTCGAGATAGTTGAACGCGATCTTTGCACTGTTGACGGCGAACCGCGGATTCTCCGGCAACAGCGGCGTGGCCGCGGGGTCGGCGGGATCGTAGGCCAGCTTGCGCACCGCTTCGTTTCCGTTGCCGGTATGGCAGGAGCCGCAGTTCGGCTGATCGAGGTAGTCGACCCGATGCACCGGAGTCGGATTGCCCTGTTCATCGAGCTTGGTGGGATCGACCAGTTCGCCCTTGGCGTTCCTCGGCTGGTCACCCTGAGCCTTCTTGGGGAAGACGTTCCCCACCGCCAGCATGTCGCCGTGGCAGTCCGCGCACTGGACCCCGGCGCTGTACATAGGGTCGTGATAGCCCTTCTGGCTGGCGCCCACGTGGCATTTCAGGCAGTTCTGCTCCATGGCCACCTTGTTGCCCTGCTTGTCCACGACCGGGAACAGCGAGTTGGGGTTGGTCTTGCCCGTCCCCTGGTCGTCCCACATCAGCGGCCGGCCCAGGGCATCGCGGATCACCTTGCCCTGGCCGTCCACCTGGATGCGGCCGTGGAAACGGTGTTCGGAAGGCCCGTATTCCAGTCCGTCCCAGTTGGTGGTGCCGTAGCCGCATTCGTTCAGATAGGCGGATTGGTGGCACCATTGGCAGGGTTCGGGCGCCTTGAACTGCTTGATGTAGCGCAGGCCGTTCTCCCAGGGGTGATCGTTCCCTTCGCCGGCGATGCCATCACCATCGGGGTCCCAGTCGTCCAGCAATGCGCCGGTGCGGTCCTCCAGCTCCATGAAGGCATGAATCGCGTACTGGTTCCAAAAGGCTTCACTCTCCTTTTCTTCCAGGCTCTTGGGGTTGGAATTCATGTAGTCGGGGAAATATTCCACTCGCGGATTCTGTTCTCCGGCCAGCAATACCTTGTTGCCGTAGCCATCGAAAACGGGATTGCCCGACGCGTCCTTTTTCTGCGGCCGCAGATAGCGTTTGACAGTGGGGTCGGCACCGATGCCGCCATAGACGTGGCATTCGCTGCAGCGCACATCCTTGGCGGTATTGAACGCGACGTCCGTGGCCGCGGCGGTCTGTCCGGTGGATTTGCTCCTGGCCTCCACCCGCATCACCGGGAAGGGATTGACCCGGCCCTGGTCATCCATGTCGGTCAAAGGTATTCCCAGTGCCAGGAAGGCCTGGGTATCCGCCTCGCGGGTCGGGAACGCCTGCGGCGTGTTGGCCTGGTAAGGATTGTCCTTACCCGGCATGAGACCGCCCTTGAAATTATCCTTGTCGGCAGGGTTGCCGGTCATCCGGGTCTCGAACTTGCCGGTGAGATAGCCTTCGTCCGGCACCGAATTGCGGGCCAGGTACCAGGTCCAGTCGGCACCTTGCCCCCACATGTCGGGAAAGGCAGCGTTCAATATCTTGGTGATGGTGGGCGGCTCCTTCCACAAGGGCGAAACCGTCGGCGTTTTCTCGTCAACCGTCCAGAACGGCTCGTAGCCTGCCGTGGTCTCCCAGCCTTCCTGGGCCTCCCACATGTCGGTCTTCCTGATCTGGGCCTGGCCGAAGGAAGAATCGACCGGATAGTTCCGGCTGGTGCTGTTGATGGAATCGGCCCCGACGGGATCGGCGGGATTCACCGCAGCCGAATAGAAGAGTTCATAGGCGTCCGCCTCGACGTTCAAGGGCTGGCGCGCCTTGGTGTACGCGATGGCATTGAGATGGAAGAAACCGGGCCAGGGGTTGCCCGCATCCAGGTTCATGACGCCCTGCCCCATCGCCGCGCTGTGCGCGAAAGGGAGGACCACGACGTCGCCGGCCTTGCCCTCCAGCTCGCTGCCAAATTTGGGGGCCGCCTGCACCGAGGCCGCCGCGAGGGACGCCGCTGCCGGCGGAGCGGCCGGCGCCTGGCCGACGCTGACGGCTATCGAATCTTCGCATCGGCGCCCCAATGCGTCGGTCGCCACGAAGCGGACCCGATAAATGCCATGATCGCGGACGAAAGTCGCGTGTTCGCCGACCGAGCCGGATTGGGCCAGTGTGCCGGCAGGGAAACCCATGGCACCGCCGCCGAAATCCCACTCGTACTTGAACGGTAAGGCAGCCGGGTCCTTGGCTGTGGCGGTGGCTTCGAAATGGGTCTCCACGCCGACCTGGACCACAGTACCCTGCCCCGGACTGACGATGCTGCAGACAGGCACGCCGGCGCAGGATTTGGGCGCCCCCTTCACCGGCTTGATCGCCTCGGTGTCGCCGGACTGAACCCTCACCGCGCAAGGGACGCCCGCCAAGTCCTGGCGGCTGAGCGTCAACGCGAAACTGCCGCCCTGGCCGCTGCCCAGGCGCCGGCCATTGATGTCGTAGATCTCGATGGCGCCACTGCCGCCCTTGGCCTTGCCGGCGATCGTCAGGGTGCCGGCCTTGTCCGACCAGGCCGCTTTGGCGACCTTGATCTTGGCCGCGGCCGAGACCGCTTGCGGCGCCAGCGCCACGGCCAGTGCGAGCAGCGGAACTCCGAAGAGGCGCCGGGCAGGATGCGTCTCCGTAGCAGGATGAGGGGTATTCATGGTTCCTCCGGGATTCTTGTTGTCGTGTGCGGCGCCGTGGCAAAGACGCGCAGCCGTAACGGAACGTGCAACAATCGAGCCAGCCAAAATACTCCATCAAAACATGGACAAGGGTGATCACGATTCCGCCGATCGCGCGATTTCACTGACCATGTGAGTCATTACGCGCACGAGATCGCCGGCAAGTCTGAGCGAGACTGGAGCTTTCGGACTGCGGTATCTGACGCAGAACTCAGGGCAGATCACACACACTGGAAACGGTCGCGCCCGTCCGCTCGATCTCGGCAAGGCCCTTGCCACGCCGTCGTGGGCCGGCAAGAGGAAGCGGCGGCCCGATTTGTGCTTCATTCTTGGGCGTTCCAGCAAACGCTCAACTCCCGGCCCCACGGGAAAGGAACGGCGCCATCCGGCACCGTTCCATTTCTCCGGTAGCCGCTGAACTCGCCCTTGCCGTAACATATCGTGTCGATCCCAATCAGCCCTTCATCCGAGGCCTTCCTCAAGCACATGAATTTTCAAGAGTTCTTCCATATGGGTGGCTACGCCGTCTACGTGTGGACTTCCTATGGCCTGTGTTTCGCCGTACTCGCCTTCAACCTGATCGCTCCGCTGCGCCGGAAAAACGAACTGCTGAAAAGCCTTCGCCGCCAGTTGAAGCCGGAGTCCCGCCGATGATGACGCCGCGGCAAAGACGTATGATGTGGGTGGCTCTGATGGTGGCGGGCGTCTCCCTCGCCGCTTTCTTCGCCCTCACGGCGTTCCAGAAGAATCTCCTTTATTTCTACACGCCCTCCCAGATCGCCTCCGGCGAAGCCCCGAAGGGTTATCCGTTCCGCCTCGGCGGGCTGGTGGTCAAGGACAGCGTGAAGCGTGAACCGGACAGCCTGACCGTGCGCTTCGAGGTGTCCGACGGCCCAAACGCGGTACCGGTGCTCTATACCGGCATTCTTCCCGACCTGTTCCGGGAGGGCCAGGGCATCATCGCCGTGGGCCAGATCGACGATGGCGGCACTTTCCAGGCGACCGAGGTGCTGGCCAAGCACGATGAGAATTACATGCCGCCCGAAGTCGCCGAATCCCTGAAGAAGAACGGCCAGCTCCCCGCCGACTACTCGGAGTACCAGAAAAAATGATCGCCGAACTCGGCCACATCGCCCTGATCATGGCCCTGCTGATGGCCCTGCTGCAGGGCACCTTCCCGCTGCTGGGCGCTTCGCGGGGCGTGGACATCTGGATGAGCGTCGCGAAACCCGCCGGACGCGCGCAGTTCCTGTTTCTGCTGGCATCCTTCGGCGCCCTGACCGCCTGCTTCGTCAACAACGATTTTTCGGTGGAATACGTCGCCCGCAACTCGAACTCGGCCCTGCCGCTCTACTACCGCATTACCGCGGTATGGGGCTCGCATGAGGGGTCGATGCTGCTGTGGGCCACGATCCTCGGACTCTGGACGGCTGCGGTGACGGTGTTCAGCCGTAGCCTGTCGGACGACTTTCTGGCCCGGGTGCTGGGCGTCATGGGGCTGGTGAGCGTCGGCATCCTGCTGTTCATCCTGTTCACCTCGAACCCGTTCGAGCGGCTGGTGCCGGTGCCACCCGACGGCAACGACCTGAATCCGCTGCTGCAGGATTTCGGCATGACGGTGCATCCGCCCATGCTGTACATGGGCTACGTGGGACTGAGCGTAGCCTTCGCCTTCGCCATCGCCGCCCTGCTGGGCGGCTCGCTGGACTCGGCCTGGGCGCGCTGGTCACGGCCCTGGACCCTGGTGGCCTGGCTGTTCCTGACCGGCGGCATCATCCTCGGTTCCTGGTGGGCCTATTACGAACTGGGTTGGGGCGGCTGGTGGTTCTGGGACCCGGTGGAAAACGCCTCCTTCATGCCTTGGCTGGTCGCCACCGCGCTGATCCACTCACTGGCCGTCACCGAGAAGCGCGGCGCCTTCAAGGCCTGGACCGTGCTGCTGGCGATCTTCGCCTTTTCGCTGAGCCTGCTGGGTACCTTCCTGGTCCGCTCCGGCGTGCTGACTTCCGTGCACGCCTTCGCTTCCGACCCCACCCGCGGCCTGTTCATCCTGATCCTGCTGGCCATTGTGGTGGGCGGTTCGTTGCTGCTGTACACCCTGAAGGCGCCGGCCGTCCGCGATGTGGCGCGCTATAGCCTGGTGTCCAAGGAAAATCTGCTGCTGCTCAACAACATCCTGCTGGTGACCGCTTCCGGCAGCATCCTGCTCGGCACCCTTTATCCGCTGATCCTGGACGCGCTGAAGCTGGGCAAGATTTCGGTCGGCCCGCCGTATTTCGGCACGGTGTTCGCCCCGCTGATGGCGCCGATCTTCCTGCTCGCCGGTATCGGTCCGATGTTCGCCTGGCGGGAGAGCTCGATCGGGCGCGTGCTGCACCGGGTCCGCCACCTGTTCCCGGCGAGCTTCGCGGCCGGCATCGCGCTCGCCGCCCTGGTCTGGGACGAGGCCGATTTCAAGATGATGGCCGGGCTGGGCTGCGCGTTCTGGCTGGCGGCGAGCGCCTGCCTCAGCCTCTGGACCCGGATCCGGCTGCGCGACGGCTGGCTCGAAGGACTGCGCGCCCAGTCGCCCAGCGTCTACGGAATGACCGCCGCGCATCTCGGCATCGCGGTGTTCCTGGTGGGCGCCGTACTGTCCGACCGCCTGAGCCAGGAAAAGCTGGTGCGCATGGCGCCTGGCGACAGCGTGATGCTGGCCGGCTACACCTTCCACTTCCTCGGCACGGAGACCGTGCAGGGGCCGAACTTCTCGGCCCGGCAGGCCACTTTCCGGGTGGAGCGGAACGGCGAAAGCCTGGAACTCCGGCCCCAGAAGCGGAATTACAAGGTGCAGCGCAACATGATGACCGAAGCTGCGATAGACCCCGGTCTATCCCGCGATCTCTATGTCGCCCTCGGCGAGCCCCTGGACACGAATGCCTGGAGCGTGCGGCTCTACGTCAAACCGTTCATCCGCTGGATTTGGGCGGGCGGCCTATTCATGATCGCCGGGGGCATCCTCTCCGTCAGCGACCGGCGCTACCGCCTGCCGCTGCGCGAGGCCCGCGTCGCTCCCGGCCCCGCAGCGGCCCGTGCAACCTGATTCTTTATCGAACGCTACCCGACGGTGACATCACGCATGCGTTTCGCCATTCCTCTCGTCATTTTCCTCCTGCTGGTCGTGCTGCTGGGCGTGGGCCTGACCCTGGACCCGCGCGAAGTGCCTTCCCCTCTCATCGGCAAGCCGGCTCCGGCGTTCTCACTGCCGGAAGTGGCCGCGGCCGACCGCACTCTGAGCCTGGAGCAGCTCAAGGGCCAGGTGTTCCTGCTCAACGTGTGGGCGTCCTGGTGCGTCTCCTGCCGCCAGGAACATCCCGTGCTGGTGGACTTCGCCAAGCGCGGCATCGTCCCGATCTACGGCCTCAACTATAAAGACAGCCGCGACGACGCCCTGGCCTGGCTGAAACGCTTTGGCGATCCCTACCGGGCCAGCATTTTCGACGAGGACGGTAAGACGGGTATCGACTGGGGGGTATATGGCGTGCCGGAAACCTTCCTGGTCGACAAGCATGGTGTGATCCGCTATAAGCAGACCGGCCCGGTGACTCCCGAAGATCTCGAAAACAAGATACTGCCGCTGATCCGCGACCTGCAGGGCGCCGCATGAAACGACTGATTCTTTGCCTCTGCGGCCTCCTGGCCATTCCCGCCGCGGATGCCATGGAAATCCGCCAGTTCGACGATCCGGCCAAAGAAGAACGCTACGAAACGCTCATCAAGGACTTGCGCTGCCTGGTCTGCCAGAACCAGTCGCTGGCCGAATCCGACGCCGAACTGGCCAAAGACCTGCGCACCGAGGTTTACAACATCATCCAGAGCGGCAAGTCGAGCGAGGAAGCTGTGCAGTTCCTGACCGACCGCTACGGTGACTTCGTGCTCTACCGCCCACCGTTCAAGCGCGTCACGCTGTTGCTCTGGCTCGGGCCGTTCCTGCTGTTGGCCGGCGGCACCGCCTTCCTGTGGAAGCAGGCCAGGCGGCGCGCCGCGGCCGTGCGTCAGGAAGAAGCGCTCTCCGCGGAAGAACGCCGCCGCCTCCAGCAGTTGAAAGACCGATTCCAGGGGTAAACACATGACATCGTTTTGGGTGCTGGCGACGACCTTGCTGCTGGCCGGCTATGCCTTTTTCCTTCCCGCCCTGCTCGGACAGAAATCCGCCGCCGGCGTGGACCGCGCGCGGCTCAACTGGCTGATCAACCGGCAGAAGCGGGAAGAACTCGCGGCCGAGACGGGCGACGACCGGGCAGCGGAACGACTCAGCGAGGAATTCGACCGCGACCTCCTGGCCGACCTCGCCGTCAGCGAAACTGCCCCCCCTCGGCAGGCGCCGGAGACCGGGAAAACCGCCGTCATCGTCGTGCTCACAGCGTTGCCGTTGGCGATCCTGGCGCTGTATGGAGGGCTGGGCCGGATGGACCTGGCCGCCCGCCCGGCCGTCGTCGCCGCAGAGCCGGCCATGGCCGCCGGAGATTTACAGGCCAGGATCGAGCAGCTCTCCAAACGCCTCCAGCAGCAGCCCAACGATCTGGACGGCTGGCTCTTGCTCGGCCGCTCGCTGCTGGCGGTCCAGCAGATGGACAAGGCCGTGCAGGCCTACGAATTCGCGATGAAGCTGGCACCCGATAATCCCGATGTGCAGGCGCTCTACGCCCAAGCGCTCGGGGAGGCGAACCAGGGCAGCCTCGCAGGCAAGCCCACCGAAATCATCGAGGGCGTCCTGCAGCACAATCCGGATCACATGCACAGCCTCTGGCTGGCCGGCCTCGCCGCCGTGGAGCGGGAGGACAAGCCCAAGGCTCTGGAATATTGGAAGAAACTCCGATCGCTCCTGCCGGCGGACGGCGAGCAGACCCGGCAACTGGATGGCTACATCGCCGAACTGGAGGGCACGGCACCGCCCCAGGTCAAGGCGGACATGGCTCCCGCAGCCGCCGGAGCGGGCAAGAGCATCCGGGTGAAAGTCACCCTCGACGACAAGCTGAAAGGGCGGGCGGGACCCAACGACGTCGTCTTCGTCTTCGCCCGCGCGGCGGAAGGGCCGCCCATGCCGCTAGCCATCAGCCGCAAGAAGGTCAGCGACCTGCCGGCCGAAATCACACTGAACGACGGCATGGCGATGGCGCCCGGCATGAAGCTGTCGTCCTTCCCGCGTATCGTCATCGGCGCCCGCATCTCCAAGACCGGTAACGCCATGCCTTCCCCCGGCGATCTGCAGGGACTGACCTCCCCGCTGGAGGCACAGGATGGCGGCAGCTATTCGGTGGAAATCGGCCAGGTCGTGAACTGACGGCAGCGCCGCCGATAAGCTATATTGACGGCTACGGCGGAGGTCGGTTCACCCGCCCGCCGTCTTGCATGCCGTCATTGCATTTTCCGACATCGTCGCCGGGAGAGAATAACAACATGAACACGAAGCGCGGCCTAGCCGTCACCCTGGTCCTGATCGCCACCCTGGCAAGCGGGTGCGCCAGCATCCGCGCCCGCACCGACGTGTTGCCCAGGAAGGGCTGGACCGTCTACCCCGGCGCACAGCAAGGAATGAAGGACATCGACGCGGCCGTCAACGGCAAACTACCCTATCCCGCCTGGATGCATGCGCTGCTGTTCCCTGCTTTCGTGCTGGACTTGCCGGTAGGTGTCGTGTTCGATACCCTCGCCCTGCCGTACGACTTTTACCGCATCCAGCACCCGGAAGACTTTCCCGGGAGAAAGCGCAAGTGATTCCCGTGGCGGCATGGGATACACTCCGGCCATGCCGACCCGCCATTCCTTAACTGTGTTCCTCGTCCTTTCGGCCGCGCTGGCGCTCGGCTCCGCCGTCTCAGCCTACGTGCGCCCACCGGAAATCCCCGAGGGGCACGCCGATACCTCCGGGCAGTTTCTGGTCGCGCATCCGAAAATGCCGGCGAACATCTTCGCGCACAGCGTCATCTACGTCGTGAGCCACAACGAGGGCGGCGCCATGGGCCTCATCGTCAACCGCCTCGCCGGAGCGGGTCCTTTGGGAAAATTGCTGGAAGCCTTTGGGCTCAAATCGAATGAACAGCGCCAAATCAAACTGTATCTCGGCGGCCCTGTGGGAATCGGGCAAGGCTTCGTGCTCCATTCGGACGATTACGCGGGCGCCAGCACACGCCTGCTGAAAAAGGGGCTGTTCCTGTCGACCGGACTGGATGTCTTGGAAGCCATCGCGCGCGGCCGCGGCCCGCGGCAGGTGCGCATGCTGTTCGGCTATGCCGGCTGGTCGCCAGGCCAGTTGGATAGCGAAATCGCCCGGGGCGACTGGCTGCTCGCACCCGCCGACATTTCCCTGATTTTCTCCGAGGAGACAGACAAAGTCTGGGAAGAGGCGCTCAAGCACGCCGGCATGGCCCTGTAACCCTGCTTCAGGGGCGGCCGACCCGCGCCAAAGGCTTCGCTCCCCCCGCCACGCGCACCGAATCGGCGGGCGGACGCACCTCGGCATCAAGCTCCAGATCGATCTTCAAGCGCCTTGCCGCGTTTTTGGCGGCCTTGCCGTCCTTGAACGGCCCCGCCAGCACTTCGAAGCCATCGCCGGCCTTGACCGCCCGCGCGGGAATCGGCGGTCCCTGGTGATTGAGCACTGCGGCGACACGGCGGGCACTCAGTTCTTCGCGCGTCGCCGCCGCCTTTACCATCCATCCGCCCGCATCCTCGGCGGGAGGCTCCGGCCGGCCCAACCAGGCGGCGGGCCGCCTAAGCTCGATCGCCTGAGCCACGACGGCCGCCATCGGCGGCGAATTCGCCTGAATCGGTACGGGAATGCCGCGCGCCTCGGCAAGCACCTGCTCCACTCTGGACCAATCCAGCACGACGCCTTCCTTCTTTTCCAAACGCTTCAGCCGGGCGGTCAGCTCGGCTTTCAGCCGGCCCCGATTCAGTTCCTCATAGGGCTCATGCGCTTCCAGGTAAATTTGTCCGCTCTTGCGGCCTATCAGATAGGGCTGGTTGACGACACGCACGGCGGCTCCGGGCTTGACTACGGGGAACACAGCGGCGATGTCTTCGGGGTACAGCCGGATGCAGCCGTTGCTCGCGCGGAACCCGATACTGTAAGGCTTGTTGGTGCCGTGGATCAGGTACTGCGGACGGCTGAGATACATCGCGTAGTCGCCGAGCGGGTTGTCGGGACCGGGCGACACCGCAGCCGGCAGCGGATCGCCCTTCAACGCGTGATCCTTACGGATGTTCTCGGTGGGATACCAGGTCGGAAACTCGGTCTTGCGGACCACGGTCATGTAGCCGGTCGGCGTCGAACGCCCTTCCTTGCCGATACCGACCGGGTAAGTGGACACCGTGCCGTCAGCACCCTTGGTCGGGAAATGGTACAGGCGCATCGTTGCCAGATTGATGACCATGCCTTTACGCGGCGCGTCCGGCAGCGTGAACTGCAAGGGCAGGACCAGCCGGCGGCCGGCTTCCGGCACCCACGGATCGAGACCGGGATTGGCTTCGGTGAGCTCTTGGAAGCCCAGGCCGTAGTGGCGGGCGATGTCGGACAGCGTGTCGCCGTCGCGGGTTTCGACCGAGGCAAGCTGGCCGACCACGCTTTCGTCTCCGGCGACGCTGAACTGGTGCTTCTCGACCGCCAGCGGAAGCGGCGGCGGACTCGGCGGAGCCTCGCGCTGCGGAGGCGTGGAAGCACAGCCCCCCAGCAGGGCACTGGTCACGGCTACCAGAATCAGCCGCTGCGCCAGATGGATGGAGAAGTCACCGCACAGGCGGCGAACCGAATCAAAGACAGGGAAAAGTGAGGCGTTCATGCCCAATGTGGCAAGCAACAGACATGCCACGCGCAGCACTCACCGGCCGGCTGGCGAATCATTCGACGCTATAGCCCCTCCCCTTCAGGCAGGCGCCATAGGCCCGCAGAAAATCACTGGATTTAGCCCCTTGCGCCTCGGCCTGCTGAGCCTGGGCTTTCTGCTCGGCCTGCTGCTGGCGGCGGTGCTTCGCGGCACTGAGCACGCCGCCGCCCACCGCGCCGATCGCAGCGCCTTTGCCGGCATCGCCGGCGATCGCGCCGATGGCGGCGCCCGCCGCGGCGCCTTTCGCCCCTCCCCGCAGCAAGCCGCCCCTGCCGGACTGCGTACCGGGCGTTGGCTGGGGAGCGGTCGCCGCTTTCAGCGGGTCGAATCCGGTCTGCTGGGTCGCCCACGCCTGGCATTGCGCTTTATCGGCCGCCATCTGCTCGGCGCTCTGCCCCTTGGCCGGGTAGACGTAGGGCTCCTGCGCGGAAAGCACAGGCGCAATCGCCATCAATGCGACCAATGCTCCCGGCTTGGCAATCACGTGATCCCATCTTTGCTTCACGGCAAGGCTCCCGAAAAACTCAAGGCACATTGTTGTCGATCTTTTCCTCAAAGCTCTGCTCCGCGGGGCGGGAAACGAAAGAACCGGTCGTCCGGCAATTGACCAGCCGCCGCGCTCCCCGCTCGCCCCAGGACTTGAACGCCTCTTTCACATCGTCCCATTCATGGAAATCGCGGATATCGAGCTTGCCGACCCGCTTGTCTGCGGCGGCATACAAGCGCTGCCCCGTCTGAGAATCCAAGAGTTCCAGCTCGAACGCCGCATCTCCAGTGAACAAGGCCTGGCCGGCGGCCTCCGAGTAGAGCGCGGCCGGGGCGGTGACATAAGGCGCCAGGACTGTACCTTCCTTCAGCAACACATTGGCCTTGTCGGCCTCGGTCAGCGCCATGCGCACCCGCATCACGTCCGGGCCCGGCTGGCTCACCACCTCGAACCGGGCCTTGTTCATCACGTCCAGCAGAGTATCGGTACCGAGCTTGCGCAGCATATCGCGGTCCTCGGGTTTGAGTTTCTGCAGCCAGGAGTCGCCCGATTTCGCCCACAGCGTCACAGGATCGATCATCACCTTGGTGTATTTCCGGCAGTCGGCGGCCGGATTGGCGTATACCAGCAAGGGCTCGTTGCCATTGCCCTTGCGCAGGCTGGAATAACTCCCCAGGAATCCCGATGGCTCGACATCGCGGGCCTGCTTGGTCGCGCTGCAGCCGCAGAGAAACGCCACGGTCACAACGGCCAGCAGAGCGCTGGAGCGGCTGGGAACATCGCAAAATGACGGCATCCGGCCGCTCCCGTTTTCCAGGTTGGAAATCCTCACGACGGTTCTCCTAAAAATAATGGGCTTCAGGCATTCGGACAGTTGGCGACCCGGCATAGCTCCTGTTCACCACGTACGCTTTTCGGTCGGGGAAAAACGCTGCGGTAACTCCCCCCCCTCACATCCCCCGGCGGGGATGTGAGGAGCCGATCTCACCGAAGCGAATCAGGGCTGGGGCTTTTCGGTACCCGAGGTCCAGGCGGAAAGCTTGTTCGCCGCCCGTTCGCACCAGGCGTCGATCGCGTTCTGGGCATCGCCCCATTGCCACTGGAAGCCGCTGGTGAAACTGCCGCCGCCGATCCGGCGGTCCACCGCCAGCGCCAGCGTCTGACCGGTGACGGAATCGGTGACCTTGGCCTCCGCCTGGGCACCGCCGACGAAAGGGAAGGTGCCGGTGGCCAAGTATTTCAGATTGGATAGCATATGCGCCTGGGGGACGATCATCGATATCGAACGCAGCATGGGCGTCGCGGTTTCGGCATCCGTCATGGCCACCTCCAATTTCAGGACGCCGGGACCAGGCCGATCGGCGAGCTGCATCTTCTCGCCAATCTTTTCCCTGAGTTTCTCGTTGAAATAATTGACCAATTCCTGCTGATCAAGGGTGGGAACCGGCGTCGTATCCCCTCCCCAAAAGGTGACGGGACTGACCAGGACCTTGTTGTACCTGGTCCACTCGGCTTTTGGATAATTGTAACGCAGCGCGGCACCTTCCTCGGGGCCCGGCGAAAGCTTGGAGCAATCGCTACCCAGGAAGGCGCATTTCAGGTTGCCCGGTTTGAGTTCGGCCTTTTGGGTCGTCGCGCAACCTGCCACCAACAGCAGGCCGATGCCTGCGATGACGGACAGGATCCCTTGGAAGCCTCTCGCAGCGGCAAGTGCAGACTTGGTTTTCACTCATGATCTCCTTTGAGCAGAACGGTCGAGAACGTCATGGAACGAAACCCGCGCCGCCACCAAGCGGCACATTATAAATAAAAAGCTTACAGCATCGACACGGTGCCGGAAACCCTACCGAAGGCGGCTGGCTGGTCTAACGACGCGCCGGCCGCGGCGGGAAAGCCGAGAACATCCGGCTAATCGCATCGGCGGCCAGTTTTTCATTCTCGGCCGGATTCCATCTGAGCGTTTCATGCGCCACGCCCCGCCACACGGGACGCATGGAGCGGCCATCGAGGACATTTACGATCAGTGTTCCTTCCTGGAAGGTTGTCACCACCGTGTCGGCGGGCCCGAGGTTCTGATTGAGCACCCAGCCGTCGTAATAGGTGTCGTTGCGCTCCTCCTCCTCGGTCAGGACCTCCGCGTCCAAGGCGGCATCCCCCTTGCCTTCGCCAACCTCGCGCCAGCCCTTGGAACGCAGCGCGGCGTCGATCAGCTCGACGATGCGCCGGTCAACCGACGCATTGCCGGACGCCGGCCGGCTGAGCCAAAAGTAGGTCTTGTACTGCGAAAAATCGGCGTTCTTGTCGAACCCGGTATCCACCTGGATCGCGGCGCAAGCCCAAAGCAGCGCAAGAACGAGCGAGCCAGCCACTGCCGACATCCACCTCCAGTGCGTATTCGAATGCACGGTTTCTCCTCCGATGTGTTTAATCCCTGGGTTGGGACAACTGCATACCGACCAGCCGGGCTACCAGGATCGCCACGTACATCTGGCCGGCGATCGCCTCCATGTAGGCCAGCATGCCCGCCAGCCGGCTCAAGGGGATGATGTCGCCGTAGCCCACGGTCGCAAGCGTGACGAAGCTGAAATACAGATAGGCGGGCGACAGGGGTTCCTGGTGACACAGCGGCGCGCCGCACTGGTAGGAGCCCGGCGCCACGGTCTCCAGCAGGAAATGGGCGTTGGCGAAGGTGAATCCCATGAGCAGATAGACGCTGACGGCGCCGTACAGCAGGCTGGCGGAAACATGCGCCCGGCTGGAGAAAATGTCCCAGGCCAGCGCAAGCGTGACTCGGGCGAAGAACAGGAAGCTGAATGTCAGCCAGACGACCGTGAGCCAGTAGGTTTCGGGCACGAACAGGCGGGCCCAGCCGGCCACGAACATGACGAGGGCTGAAGTAACCGTAAGCGCGATCTGGACGGGCGTCCTGCCGGTGGCCAAGGTTCCGGAAATGAGCACGCCAGCCATGACCAGCTGCTCGACGACCCGGACCGCGAGCCTCTCGGTGACGGCACTGACGATTCCGAGAACGACCAGGGTCACCAGAAGGTGAACGTAGTAGTGCGGGCCGCGGCCGAAGCCGAGGAAACTGCCGGGCAGCACCCGCAGCGGAGGAGGTTTGTCGCGCACGGATTCCTTCATGAAAGCAGCCTGGACAGGGTCGATCCGCCATGACGATCCGGACATGGCGTCTGATCGGAAAGTTTACGGCTATTTCGAGGATTTTTTCCGGGCGCCGCCGCTTGCGTAGTGCATTTTCCCCTTCCCGCCGGAAGGCTTGGCCGCTTTATGCTCTGCCGAGGACTTCGCCGCCTCGAGCTGCGCTTCCCGCCACTCGCCGACCCGCTGCAAGGCTTCGCCGATCTCCCCCGGCGTCATTTCGTCGACGAGGGTAGCACGCGCTTCCAGCGCATCCGTCTGCCCGCCGTCGGCAGCCAGCGTGTACCAATAGTAAGCCTTCACGTTGTCGCGGATCACGCCCTCGCCTTCGGCGTACATCGAACCCAGCACCGCCGCCGCGCCGGATTCGCCCTGTTCCGCGGCCTTGAGAAACCAGCGGGCGGCTTCATCAGTGTTCTTGTCCACGCCGAGGCCATAGTAATAAAGGATGCCCAGCTTGCTCTGCCCGAGGGGGTCGCCATGCTCGGCGGCCTGGCGGTACCAGCGGCCGGCGGCCGCATAGTCCTGCTCGACGCCCAACCCTTTCATGTACAGATTGCCGAGATTCACCTGGGCCTGGGAATCACCCCGCTCAGCCGCCTGCTTGAACTCCCTCAAGGCAGCCGGATAGTCGCCCCGCTCGACCGCCTTCATTCCGGCATCGCCGTCGGCGTACGCCGCGCCGCAAAGAAAAGCCGTGAGCAGCCATGCCACGAGATGCCTCATGGGCGAGTGGAGACAGGAAATTTGGCGCTGGAGCCTGCGGGGGAAAAACATCTTCGGATTCGGATTCCATCAAGTCAAATCGAATATGCACAGCATACCGCACGCCATTCGCAGGGTTCACGCTCAGCCGAATGCCGATTCCAGCCGGTCATCTTCCTCCCCGAGATCCGCTCCGATCAGCCGGAACTGCTCCAAAGCCGCTTCCAGCTCCGCCACGATCTCCTGAGCGATCACCTCCGGCGCGGAGAGGTTGTCGAAATCCGACAGCGACGCGTCCTTCAGCCAGAAAATGTCCAGATTGGACTTATCCCGGTTGACGAGTTCCTCGTAGGCGTAGCCGCGCCAACGGCCGTCGGGCTTTTCGGCAGACCAGGTGGGAGCGCGCATCAGCCGCGTGAGCGAAGGCGGCAAGCTGGAATTATGGGGGTCCCGCAGCGCTAGGGCCTGGTCGGTCGAGAGGCCGAAATAACACGCCACGAAATCGTCCAGGTCTTCCCGCTTCAGAAGGTTTCCTCCTTGAGTTGCTTGCGCAGGTCACGGCTCAAGTTCGGGTTGTGCCTAACCACATAGTCGTGCGCCGCGACCAGGAAGCCGCCGGCGCCGCAGACTGGATCGCTCACGGTCTCGCCGGGCTTCGGGGCCATGACCTCCGCAATGGCCTGACAATTTCGCCGGGAGCGAAATTGGGCGCCTGCAGCGTGGATGTTGGCGCGGTCGGCATTGACGACATGCCAGCCAGCCGCGGTCAGCAACTTGTCGATGGTCTTTCGGGCTAGGCCTTCGGGGTTTGATAGTCCTTGTCAGCCTTCTGATTTGAAGGCCCCTTTGCCGACTGAAAGTGCGATGTCGCCGACCTGCGGCGCTTAACCCGCCGCAAGCCACAGCCGCAGGCGCAGCAGCCACTCCGGCGTGAAACCCACGCTGCGGGAACGGATCGTGCCGTCCGGTCCGAGGACGAAAAACGCCGGCACACCGCGGATGCCGTAAGTCGCACCTATGGTGCCGTCCGGATCGGGTACGACCAGCCAGTCCAAGCGCCGCTCAGTGACATGACGCGCCACCTCCGCCGCATCGCCGGACTGATAGGCGACGGTGATGACCGCATGGTCGCCGGCAAGGCTTTCGATCTTGTCCTCCATCGCCCCGCAGATCGGGCACCAGCTTGCCCAGAAGTAGACGATGGCAGGCCGGCCGCGCAAGCTGTCCAGGGAGGCCGGGGAACCATCCAGGAAGCGGCTCTCGATGGCGGGAGCGGGCCCCGAAGCCATGTCGCGGTTGAGGAACCCCTGCGCCGCGAAGAACAGGGCGACGACCGCACCCCACCCCAGCATCCTGCGCCAGCGGACGGCCATCACCGGAACGCCGGATCGAAGCGTTGGATCAGGCCGCCGCCGTGGGTCTTGAGCCACTGGCGTTCCTGCCGCCAGTTCGGCAGATGGGCCGCCACCAGCTCCCAGAAATCGCGCGAGTGATTGCGATGGCGGATGTGGCAGAGTTCATGCACAACCACGTACTCCAGGACCGAAAGCGGCGCCAGTCCCAGCAGCCAGTTGAGATTCACGTCGTTCGCCGGGCCGCAGCTCCCCCAGCGGGTGCGCATGCTCTTGATGCGCAACTGACGCGGATAAAGCCCGTGCAGCGGGGCATGCCGCTCAATCAGTTCGGTCACGCGACCAGGCAGCCGGCGCTTCATCCACCCGAACAAAGCCTGGCGGACGTAACGGTCCCGTTCGGCTCCGCAGGTTTGGGGCAGGATCAGGCGCAGCCCCCCCCCTTCCAGGGAAATCCGGATCCGGCTGCCGGCCGTTTCCTCGATGAACAGCGGCGTTTCCCGCCCCTCCAGTGGCACGCTGCCGCCTTCCGCCGGGAAGTGCTCGCCCCGGCTCTGGCGCAGGCCGGCCAGCCGTGCCCGCAATTCTTCCAGCCTCGCCTGGGCCCAACCGCTGTGTTGGCGGACGAAGGCCAGCACCGTCGCGTCGGACAGCCCCGCGGGGGCCACCACTTCGATGCCGTCGGGGCGTATCAGCAGCCGTAGATACTTGGCACGCGGGCTACGGCGAAGGCGGTAGGGCGGCAGGGCATGCTCCATGGCAAAAGAGAGCTAGCGGTAAGGATGGATGGCGAGGATATGAAGTTCCTTGTCGCCGGCTGGCCGCTTCCAAGTGACCATATCGCCGACCTCCGCATTCAGCAGCGCCCTGGCCAGAGGCGACACCCAGCTGATCTTACCGTGGGCCGCGTCCGCCTCATCTTCACCGACGATGGAATAGCGCTGCACATGGCCGGCCTCGTCCTCCACCTCGACTGTCGCTCCGAAATGGACCCGGTCGCAGGCTTGGCCAGCGGGATCGACCGGGATGGCGCTGATGACCCGCTCGTCGTAATAGCGCAGTTCGCGCTCGATACGGTGAAGCTGCTGTTTCGCGGCGACCGATTCGTCGCCCAGCAGGCGCTGCCGTTCGGCCGAAAGCTCCGCGACCCTGGCCTGGAGCTGAGCCAGCCCAGCCGGTGTCACGTAGTTCGGATGCGGGCTGATGGGGCGCTCCGGCGCCCCATCAGCCCGCTCTTCACCGTCGGTTTCCTTGACGAATGCACGGCTCATGAGTTCATTTCGGGTTGAGTAAAAAAACGGCTTGCGAGAATACTCCTTCAGACAGCGGTAAACAAATGCACCGCTACCGGACCGACCGTTCAAGCAAATCCGCGGCCAGTTCGGCCAGACGCCGGGAACCTCCGCCTTCGCCCAGCAGGGCCCTCACCTCCGCCAGATCGTCCCGGATCCGCTGGGCATAGGCCGGATCATTCAGGATCCGCAGTATCTCGCCGCCGACCACTTCCGCATTGGCTGCGTGCTGGATGAACTCCTCAACGATCCTGCGCCCCGCCAAGATGTTGGGCAGACCGATGAACGGGATGGTCACCAGCAGCCTTCCGAGCCAATAGCTCAACGGTGCCAGCTTGTAGACGATGGCCATAGGCACGCCGAGAAGGGCGACTTCCAGGGTCGCCGTGCCTGAGGTGGTAATGACAGCGTCGCAGCAGCCCAAGGCATCGTGCCGGCGGTCCTTGACGACCCGGACCGGCACCGGCGCCGTCTCCAGATCGGCGGCCAACAGCCCGTCGGCGACCGATGGCGCCTGGATCAGCACGAACCGGGCATCCGACCGCTCCCCGGCGATCCGCACTGCGGTCTGCAGCAGCATCGGCAGCAGCCGGCGGATTTCATTACCCCGGCTGCCCGGCAGCAGGCCGATCAGGGGACCAGGCCCGTCCATTCCCAGCTCCCGCCGCACCTTCCCTTTGTCAGCCACCGGCGCGATCTTCCCAGCAAGAGGATGACCGACATAGGTCACTGGAATGCCATGCCGTTCATAGAAGGGCAATTCGAACGGAAAGATCACGGCCATGTGGTCGATCGCCCGGCCATAACTCTTGACCCGTCCCGGCCGCCACGCCCACACCTGCGGGCTGACGTAGAACAGCACCTTGATGCCGGCGGCCTTGGCGGCCCGGGCCAGCCGGAAATTGAACTCCTTATAGTCGACACAGACCAAAAGATCTGGTCGCTCGGTGCGGGCCAGCATCTTCATGGCCTCGAGCGCCCGGCGGATCTCACCGTAATGACGGGCGATCTCGGCCAGACCGATGACGCCCAGCCCGGTGGAATCGACCCGGATGTCGATGCCGGCCTCGCGCATGGCCGGGCCACCCATCCCGATGCCGCGGACTTGCGGAATCAAGGTCCGGAGTTCGCGGAACATGGCAGCGGCATGCTGATCACCGGAGGACTCCCCCGCGACCAGCATCACCAGCGGAGCACGCTCAGCCATTCACTGCCTGACGCACGACAGCCGCGATCTTGCGGATGTCTGCTTCCGCCAGCTCGGGGAAGATCGGCAGCGAAACGCAGCGCGCCGCCACCGCCTCGCACACCGGCAGACTGAGGTCAGCGTAGTCCTGCGCGAACACATTCTGCCGGTGCAGCGGCACGGGATAGTAGATCGCGCAGCCGATGCCGGCTTGCTGCAGCGCCTCCAGGATGGCGTCACGGCGGTCGCTCAGCAGCGTGTATTGGTGGTAGACGTGCTGGCCGATGCCATCCTCGTACGGCACTTCGACGAGGTCGCCCAGGAGTTCCGAATACAGATGGGCCACCCGCCGGCGGTTGGCGTTGAATTCGTCGATGTATTTGAGCTTGACCCGCAGCACCACCGCCTGCAGCTCGTCCAGCCGGCTGTTGTAGCCGATCACGTCGTGGTAGTAGCGCACCTTCGAGCCGTGGTTGCGCAGCATCTTGACCTGCTCTGCCACCTCATCCGAGTCGGTCGTCACCAGGCCGCCGTCGCCGTAGCAGCCGAGATTCTTGCTGGGGAAGAAGCTGAAACCGGAACTCACCCCAAAACTGCCGGTCTGGCGGCCGCCGATGGTGGCGCCGAAGGACTGCGCGCAGTCTTCGACGATCTTCAGCCCGTGACGGTCGGCGATAAACTGCAGCCGCGGCATGTCGGCCGGCTGGCCGAACAAGTGCACCGGCATGATGGCACGAGTCTTGGAGGTCACCGCCGCTTCGACCTCCGCAGGACAAAGATTGAAGGTTCGGGGGTCGATGTCGACGAACACCGGCCTGGCGCCGACGTAGCGGATCGCTTCCGCCGTCGCGATGAAGGTGAAGGGCGAGGTGATAACCTCGTCGCCCTCGCCGATGCCGGCAGCCAAGAGCGCCAGATGCAGGGCATCGGTTCCGGAGGCCACCCCGATGGCATGCTTCACGCCCAGGTAGCCGGCGGCCTCCTTCTCGAAGGACTGGACGTTCGGACCGAGTACGAAGGCACAGGACTCCAGCGCATCCACGAGGCCCTGGTCGATTTCCGGCTTCAGGCGGGCATACTGGGTCTTGAGGTCAACCATGGGGATCATGAGGCACAACTCCTAACGTTCTCAAGCTTTGAGCAGATTCGTGATTTCGGTGGCGGTCGCCAGGGCGCGCCGGCCGGCCTGGCCGGACACCAGCGGCTCGTGGTTTTCCCGGATGCAATCGAGGAAGTGGCGAATCTCCTCCATCAGGGCATCCCCGTTCTCGAACACCGATTCTTCGCTGAGTATTTCCGGCACGCCGGGGAACATCTCGCCGTCGCCTTTGCGGTGGCGGGCCAGCACGCGATTCTGGAAATCAACCGAGACATAGGCATTGGGCATGAACATCCGCATCTTGCGCTCGACCTTCAGACTCACCCGGCTGGCGGTAACATTGGCGATGCAGCCGCTCTTGAACTGGAGCCGGGCATTGGCGATGTCGATGTCCCCGGTGAGGACGGCCACGCCTTTGGCATCGATCCGCTCGACCTCGGAGTCAACCAGGTCGAGGATGATGTCGATGTCGTGGATCATCAGGTCCAGCACCACGCTGACGTCATTGGCACGGGGTTTGAATGGCGCCAGTCGGTGCGACTCGATGAACAGCGGCTTGTGGTGATCGAGGTCCAGCCCCAAAACGGCGGCATTGAAGCGCTCCAGGTGGCCGACCATGAGAACACGCTGCTTTTCCCTGGCGAGCCGGATCAGCTCGTCGGCCTCCTCCACCGTCACGGTAATGGGTTTCTCCACCAGCACATGCGCTCCGGCTTCGAGAAAGTCCCGGGCGACGCGGTGGTGCAGACTGGTGGGCACCACGACGCTCACTGCATCCACCTTACCCAGCAGGGCGCGGTAGTCGGTCAGTCCTTCGACGCCCAGACGGTCGCCGATCTCCGCCGCGGTGATGGGATCGGCGTCGACCACGGCGACCAGTTCGCAGCCCGGCAGGGCAGCATATTTTTCCGCATGGAACTTGCCGAGATAGCCCACGCCGATCACGGCACATTTCAAAGGATTCATGGAAGCAACCTTAGGTGTTTCTGGATCAGTCCGGATCGCGCGATTCCAGCTCGAAGAATGCGAGGGTGCCGCGCTTGGAACCCGCGCCACACCAAGCACGGAGATAGGCCAGTTCCGGAGTGTCGGGCAGACCGTCGAGCATCGCCCGGGCGCGCAGGCGGCGGAAGGCCGCGGAGACAGCCTTGAGCCGATCGCCGTCGATGCCGGCCCGGCGCATACCGATCAGATTGAGGCGATAGTGCTTGCCGGGACGACCGCCGACCAGGGTATAAGGGATCACATCCTTGTTGATCCCGGCCAGTCCCTGCAGCATCGCGAGACTACCGATCCGGCAGAACTGATGCACCATCACCCCGCCGCCGAAAAATACCCGGTCGTCCACCCGGCAGTGCCCCCCCAGCGTGGCGCCGCTGGCCAGGATGTTGTAGTCACCCAGCACACAATCGTGACCGACGTGGGCATTGTTCATGAGGTAGTTGTTCGATCCCAGTCGGGTCGAGCCACCCCCCCGGCTGGCCCGGCTGATGGTCACGCCTTCGCGTAACACATTGCCGTCACCGAGCTCGACGTAAGTTTCCGTAGCCGGATCGAAACCCAGGTCCTGCGGCAGACCGCCGAGCACGGCATGGGGATGGACCACGTTCGCTCGCCCCATCCGGACGTAGGCGTGAATCACGGCGTGGGCACCGATCCGGCAACCGTCGCCGAGCTCGACATAATCCTCGACGACAGCGAAAGGTCCAACGGAGACGTCGGCGCCGAGCTTGGCCGTCGGCGCGACACATGCGGTGGGATGGATGCTGGACATTCTCTTGCTTTCCTACTCAGCCCCGCGGATGGAAGCGGGTATGCAGTTCCTTGAGCCGCTCCTGGGCGACATGGGTATAGATCTGGGTGGTCGACAGGTCGCTGTGTCCGAGCAGCATTTGCACGACGCGGAGATCCGCGCCGTGATTCAGCAGATGGGTCGCGAAGGCATGACGCAGGGTATGGGGGGACAGCGGCTTGGAAATCCCGGCCTGCCCGGCGTAACGCTTGATGAGATGCCAGAAGGCCTGGCGCGTCATCGCCCCCCCCCGGTCAGTGACGAACAGGAAATCACTCTGCCTGCCCTTCAGGGTGACCGGCCGCACTTTGTCGAGATAGCGCTCCAGCCAGTCCAACGCCTCCTCGCCGACAGGCACCAGCCGGTCCTTGTCCCCCTTGCCACTGACCCGGACCACCCCTTGTCGCAGACTGATTTGGCCGAAGCTCAAGCCGACCAGCTCGGAGACGCGCAAACCGGTGGCATAGAGCATTTCCAACATGGCCCGGTCGCGGAAGCCCAGCGGCGTCTCGACGTCAGGCGCGGCCAACAGAGCTTCGACCTCCGACTCTGTCAGTGTGTCGGGAAGGGAACGGCCCAGCTTCGGCGGAGCTATCAAGGCACAAGGATCACCGGCGATCTCTCCCCGTCGCAGTCGGTACGCACAGAAATGCCGGATGGAGGAAAGTACGCGCGCCGAAGTCCGGCTCTTGCTTTTCTGAGTGTACCTCCAGCCCAGATAAGCCTCGACGTCTTCCCCGGTCAGCGCAGTCAGCTCCGCACGCCCGTTCTTCGCCAGCCAGGCCGCGAACAGACTGAGATCGCTCCCGTAGGCCTTGAGGGTATTATGGCTCAAACCCTCTTCCACCCAGAGCGACTCGATGAAGCGCCGGATCGTCAAACGGTCGGCCTCGCGGATTTCCCCGGCATCGGGTAGAGCCTCGTTCACAGTCTCCCCATCAAAAACAAAGGGCGGAAAAACCGCCCTTCATTCTCATTGACCGATCCGGCTGCGCAAACGACCCGCGATCCGTCAGATCTTTTCCTTGATGCGGGCCGCCTTGCCGGCACGGTCACGCAGATAGTACAGCTTCGCTCGCCGCACGTCGCCGCGCCGCTTGACCTGGATTTCCTCGACCTGCGGACTGTAGGTCTGGAACACGCGCTCCACGCCTTCGCCATGGGAGACCTTGCGCACAGTGAAAGCGGAGTTGTAGCCGCGGTTGCGCTTGGCGATGACGATGCCTTCGAAAGCCTGCAGACGCTCGCGGTTGCCTTCCTTAACCTTCACTTGCACCACGACGGTATCGCCGGGGCCGAACGCCGGAATGGTCTTGCCGCTCATCCATTCGGATTCGAGCTGTTGAATGATATTCATGAAACTAACCTCTATTCTTTTGAGTTTCTAATTCCCGCTTGAACTCATCCAGGAGCTCATTCTGCTCCGGAGTCATCACCCGGCAGGCCAGCAAATCCGGCCGCTTGAGCCATGTTTTCCCCAGTGCCTGCTTCAGGCGCCAGCGCCCGATCGCGGCATGGTTGCCGCTTTGCAACACCGCGGGAACGCCCCGCCCCGCCACCCGTTCCGGCCGGGTGAAGTGCGGATGATCCAGCAAACCCTCGGCATGAGACTCCTGCTCCGCCGATTCCGCGTCGCCCAGCACGCCCGGCAGGAGGCGCACCACCGCGTCGAAGACGACCAGGGCCGGCAGTTCGCCGCCGCTCAACACGTAATCTCCGATCGACCACTCTTCGTCGATCTCGGTTTCGATGAGACGCTCGTCCACGCCTTCGTAGCGTCCCGCCACCAGGATCAGGCCCGGGGCCGCTGCGAACCTGCGCACCGCCGCTTGATCGAGCCGGCTGCCCTGTGGACTCATGAGCACGACCCGCGCCCCCGGGGCCGCCTGCCCCTTCGCCGCATGAATGGCATCCCGCAAGGGCTCCACCTTCATCACCATGCCGGGACCACCGCCGTAAGGCCGGTCGTCCACGGTGCGATGACGGTCGTGGGTGTAATCCCGGGGGTTCCACACATCGAGGGAGACCTTGCCGGCGGCGAGCGCCCGCCCGGTGACACCGTACCGCGCCGCATCCCGGACCATCTCCGGGAACAGGGTCACGATGTCGAAACGCATGCAGCCACCCGCTACTTCAGAATCCGGGATCCCAGTCCACTACCATCCGCGACTCCTCCAGATTCACGGATTTGACGAATTCGCCCTGCACAAACGGCAACAGCCGCTCGCGGTCGCCCCGCACCACCAGCACATCGTTGGCACCGGTTTCCATCACGTCGACGATCTCGCCCAAGGCCACCCCTTCCAGGTTGACCACCTTCAAGCCGATCAGGTCGATGCGGTAATATTCGCCCGGCGCCGGCGGCGGCAGTTGGCTCCGGCGGACCGTCACTTCGAAGCCCTTCAGCGCCTCGGCCTGTTCACGCGTATCCACGCCCTGCAGCCGCACGATCACGGTGTTGCCGTGTTCACGACCTTCCAGGACATCGGCCGTGCGCTCGACATCACCCCGCCGCAATGTCCAAGGGCGGTAACCGACCAAATTGACGGGAGGATCGGTGAAGGAAACGGCCTTGACCCAGCCTCTCACGCCAAAGGCGCCGGCGACCCGACCCACCACGACGGCCGGATCGTTGCCGGAACTTCCTGGCATCAAGCCTGTTGCTGCTTTTTGAATTCCTTGATCAGCGAAATAACCCGATCCGAAGCCTTGGCGCCGGTACCGATCCAGTACTCGATACGGCCTTCATCCAGCCGCAACCGCTCTTCCTGGCCCCGTGCAATCGGATTGAAGAACCCCACGCGCTCAATGTAACGGCCATCACGCTTGCTGCGGCTCTCCGCAACCACGACGTGATAAAAAGGACGCTTCTTCGCGCCGCCACGCGCCAACCGAATGCTTACCATGCCTTTGCCTCTAGTCAAACCGTACGGAGAAAAACCTGTATTGTATGCGATCCTGAGGAATTGTGAAGCCCTGCCGCCCCTCTCGGTCCGCTGCAAAATACAAGGGCGGGAAAGAAAAACCCGGTCACCATCTGGCACCGGGCTTATTCTGAACTGGCGGAGAGAGAGGGATTCGAACCCTCGATGCAGCTTTTGACCGCATACTCCCTTAGCAGGGGAGCGCCTTCAGCCTCTCGGCCATCTCTCCAGGGAAAACGGGAAAGGAATCAATCGCTGTCCTGCTCGGGACCGGCCTGCTGCTCTTTCTTGATTCTTTCGTAAATCTCTTCGCGATGAACGGACACGTCTTTCGGCGCATTGACTCCGATGCGCACTTGATTTCCCTTCACACCCAAAACAGTGACGGTCACATCATCACCAATCATCAGGGTTTCACCCACTCTACGAGTCAAAATCAGCATAAACCCTTCCTTTGTCCATTGCCCACACCAAGTTGACAAGAGCCGCGGCTGCCGCGCTGCCAACCCCCACCCGTCAGGCGCGATCAATCTACCAGATGATCAATTTTAGCAGCTTTCGGTCAAAGGATAAAGATTCGGCCGATTCCGGGTTCAAACCGCTTCCGGCTCGCGATCAAGATTGAATGCCTCGTGCAGGGTACGCACCGCCAGCTCGAGGTATTTTTCGTCCACGACGATGGAAATCTTGATTTCAGAAGTCGATATCATCCGTATGTTGATACCTTCCCAAGCCAGGGCTTCGAACATCCGGGCGGCAATCCCGGCATGCGAGCGCATCCCCACGCCCACCAGCGATACCTTCACGATCTTGTCGTCTCCCGCCACTTCGCGCGCACCCAGGGCCGTGCAAGTCGCCTGCAAGATGTCGAGCGCCTTGCGGTAATCGTTGCGATGGACAGTAAATGTGAAATCGGTCGTCGCGTCCTCTGAGACGTTCTGGACGATCATGTCCACTTCGATGTTGGCATGGGCGACGGGCCCTAGGATCTGGTACGCCACGCCCGGCTTGTCCGGTACGCCCTTGACGGTCAGTTTCGCTTCGTCGCGATTGAAGGCGATACCGGAGATCAAAGGTTTTTCCACACTTGCTTCCTCGTAAGTAATCAATGTGCCGGGACCGGCTGAAAAACTGGACAATACTCTCAAGGGGACGTTGTATTTGCCGGCGAATTCGACTGAACGAATCTGCAGCACCTTGGACCCCAGGCTCGCCATTTCGAGCATTTCCTCGAAGGTGATGCGGTCCAGCCGGCGCGCTTTCGGTTCGATCCTTGGGTCAGTGGTATAGACGCCATCCACGTCAGTATAAATCAGGCATTCGTCCGCCTTGAGTGCAGCGGCGAGGGCGACCGCGGTGGTATCGGACCCGCCCCGCCCCAAGGTGGTGATGTCACCCGCCTCGGTGATCCCCTGGAAACCCGCCACAACGACCACGCGTCCGGCCGCGAGATCACTGCGGATGCGGTCGGTATCGATATCGAGGATGCGCGCCTTGGTGTGTGCATCGTCGGTGAGGATCCTCACCTGCCCACCGGTGTAAGAACAGGCCGGGCACCCTGCCGCCTCCAGCGCCATGCTCAGCAGAGCGATCGTGACCTGCTCGCCGGTGGCCAGCAGCACATCCATTTCACGGGTACTGGGCCTTTCGTGCATTTCATGCGCCAGCGCCACCAGCCGGTTGGTTTCGCCGCTCATGGCGGACACCACGACGATGATGTCGTCGCCCCGGCTGCGCGCCTGAATAACGTTGTTCGCGACATGCTTGATCCGCTCCGGCGAGCCGACCGAGGTGCCACCGTATTTGTGTACAAATAAAGCCATGGTCGATGTCTGTTACGTTCGAATCTCCAAGAGGCTAGGCATTGAGCACACGCCGCACCCACTCCGGAACGCCGTCAAGGGCGCTCTGCAATTCCTCCGGCCTATTGCCGCCCGCTTGGGCCAGGTCCGGCCGCCCGCCACCCTTGCCGCCGACGCGAATCGCCACGCTGTTGACCAAATCGCCGGCGTGGATACGCCCGATCTGGTCCTTGGTCACACCGGCGACGAGGCAGACCTTCTCGCCTTCCACCGCCGCCAGAATGATGGCGGCGCTGCGCAGCTTGTCCTTGAGCTGGTCCACCAGTTCGCGCAGCGTTTTGGCATCCGCATCGTCGACACGTGCAGCCAGCACTTTGACACCTGCAATGTCGACCGCCCGGGACACCAGGTCGGCACCCGCCGCGCCGGCCGCCTTGGCCCTCAGCCGTTCCAGCTCTTTCTCCAGCGCCCGGTTCCTCTCGAACATTTGCTCGAGCCGATCTTCCAGTGTATCGCGACCGGCTTTCATGCGGTCCGCCAATCGTTGCAGCAAGCGTTCCGTCGCCTCGACCGCCTCCACTGCAGCCGCCCCGGTGACGGCTTCGATACGGCGCACGCCGGCGGCGACGCCGCTTTCGCTCACGATCTTGAACAGGCCGATATCGCCGGCACGGCGGGCGTGGATGCCACCGCACAACTCGGTGGAAAAATCACCGATCTTGAGCACCCGCACCTCGTCACCGTATTTTTCGCCGAACAGCGCCATGGCACCGAGCTTCATCGCGGCATCCTTGGCCATGACCTCTGCGGTGACTTCGGCATTGCGACGGATTTCCCTGTTGACCAGACGCTCGATTTCGTCGAGCTGCGCAGGAGTGACAGGCTCGAAATGCGAAAAATCGAACCGCAGCCGTTCGGGGTCGACGAGGGACCCTTTCTGCGTGACATGCTCGCCCAGCACTCGCCGCAGCGCGGCATGCAGCAGGTGCGTGGCGGAGTGGTTCAACGCGGTGGCCTGGCGCAGGGATTGCTCCACTTCGGCCCGGCAGGCCGCCCCCCGAAGCAGGACCCCCTCGCGCAGCGTTCCCCGATGCAGGATCAGGTCGTTGCCCTGCTTGCGGGTGTCCGCCACCTCGAACACCGCCTCGTCGCTGCGGATCACGCCGCGGTCACCCACCTGGCCGCCGGATTCGGCATAGAACGGCGTCTTTTCCAGCACGACCACACCGTCATCGCCGGCCTCCAGCCGGTCCACGGCTTGACCGTCACGCAGCAGCGCCACGATCCGCGTGTCTTCGACAGCACTGCGGTAACCGGTGAATTCGCACGCCATGTCGAGATGGATCTCCTGCGAATAGTCCACGCTGAAATGGCTGGCTGCCCGGGCCCGCTCGCGCTGGGCTTCCATGGCCCGCTCGAATCCGGCCATGTCGACCTTAAGGCCGTGTTCGCGCGCCACATCCGCGGTCAGATCGACCGGGAAGCCGTAGGTGTCGTAGAGCTGGAACGCTGTGTCGCCCGGTATCACCGTACCGCTCAGGTCATGCATGGCGACCTCGAGTATCTTCATGCCCTGCTCCAGCGTCTCGGCGAAACGCTCCTCCTCTTTGTTGAGAACCTGTTCGACCCGCTGGCGAGCGGCGACCAGCTCGGGGTAGGCCTGGCCCATTTCCGCGCAGAGCGGCCCGACCAGCTTGTGGAAGAACGGCTCGCGGATACCGAGCTTGTAGCCATGGCGGATCGCCCGGCGGATGATCCGGCGCAGGACGTAACCCCTCCCTTCGTTGGATGGAAGTACACCATCGGTGACCAGGAAGGCGCAGGAGCGGATGTGATCGGCGATCACCCGCAGCGAACTCTGGTCGAGATCGGCCGTACCGGCCAGCTCGGCCGCCGCCTTGACCAGATTGCGGAACAGGTCGATGTCATAATTGTTGTGCACCCGCTGCATTACCGCCGCGAGCCGCTCCAAGCCCATGCCGGTATCTACCGAAGGCTTGGGTAGGGGCGTCAGCGTCCCGTCGGCGGCGCGCTCATACTGCATGAACACCAGGTTCCAGATTTCGACGTAGCGGTCGCCGTCTTGTTCCGGTGTTCCCGGGGGGCCACCGGCGACGGAGGGGCCGTGGTCGTAGAAAATCTCGCTGCAGGGTCCGCAGGGACCGGTGTCACCCATGGACCAGAAATTGTCGGACGAGGCGATACGAGTGAAGCGGCTGGGGTCGACACCGATCTCTTCCAACCAGATCCGCTCCGCTTCCTTGTCCTCGGCATATACCGTGATCCATAGCCGCTCGGGAGGCAGCATGAGCGCCTCCGTCAGGAACTCCCACGCGTAGACGATCGCTTCGCGCTTGAAATAGTCGCCGAAGCTGAAATTGCCCAGCATCTCAAAGAAGGTGTGATGACGCGCCGTGTAACCGACGTTCTCCAGATCGTTGTGTTTGCCGCCGGCGCGTACGCAGCGCTGCGCGCTGGCCGCGCGCGCATAGGGGCGGTGCTCGCGCCCCAGGAATACATCCTTGAACTGCACCATGCCGGCATTGGTGAACAGGAGGGTGGGATCGCTGGCGGGCACCAGCGAACTGGAGGCCACGATGGTATGGCCGCGGTCTGCGAAGAATTTCAGGAATCGGGCGCGTAATTCCGCACTGGTCATGCTCGGTTTACCAAGGTCTTCAATCAATGTCCGGGTATTCGCCGCCCAGTCCCAGACGCTCGAAAAAATCCCGGATCTGGGAGGACGTGAAACCCCGTTGCGCGAGAAATCTCGCCCGTGACGCCCGCTCTCGAGGCGTCGTCATCACAAGTTTTCCGCGATATTTTTTCGTGTAGACACGATCCATGTCGCTCATCCAGTCTTGCGGAGCCGCAAGGTCGGCATCGACGCCGCGCAGGCGCAGCTCGTGCCGAATCCGGTTGACACCGTATCCTTTCGCCTGACGGGCACGGACGAAGCTTTCGGCGAAACGGTCGTCGCTCTGCCATCCCCGGTCCGAGCATTCGGCCAGAACGGTTTCTATCGTCGGGGAGTCAAAACCCCGGGCGGCGAGCTTGCGCTCGAGTTCGAGCCGGCTGTGCTCGCGCCGCGCCAAGAGCCGCAGGCAAACCGCGCGGGCGGCTTCGAGCGTGTCTTCGGTTTCGTTCAGAACCCGCTCTCTTCCACCACCGAGCGCTCCAGGGACACCGCATGCTTCAGCCCCGCCAGCGCCTTCTCGCGGACGGCCGCCTCGATGGCGGCCGCAACCTCCGGATGCTCCTTGAGATAGATCCGGACGTTGTCCTTGCCCTGGCCGATGCGGTCGCCGCCGTAGCTGTACCAGGAGCCGGACTTCTGTACGATGTCGTGGTTCACGCCGAGGTCGATCAGTTCGCCCTCACGCGAGACGCCCTCGCCGTAGAGAATCTCGAAGTCGGCAGTGCGGAACGGGGGAGCCACCTTGTTCTTTACGACCTTGACGCGGGTTTCATTCCCGATCACCTCGTCGCCGTTCTTGATCGCACCCGAACGGCGGATGTCCAGCCGCACCGAGGCGTAGAACTTGAGCGCGTTACCGCCGGTGGTGGTCTCCGGGTTGCCGAACATCACGCCGATCTTCATGCGGATCTGGTTGATGAAGATCACCAGAGTGTTGGAGCGCTTGATGTTGGCGGTCAGCTTGCGCAACGCCTGTGACATCAGCCGGGCCTGCAGGCCCATGTGCGAATCGCCCATTTCACCTTCGAGTTCGGCCTTGGGCGTCAGTGCCGCCACCGAGTCGATCACTACGACGTCCACGCCGCCGGAACGCACCAGCATGTCCGCGATTTCCAGCGCCTGCTCGCCGGTATCCGGCTGGGAGACCAGCAGCTCGTCAAGGTTCACTCCGATCTTTTCGGCATAAACCGGATCCAAGGCATGTTCGGCATCCACGAAGGCCGCCACGCCACCGGTCTTCTGCGCCTGGGCGATGACCTCCAGAGTCAGCGTCGTCTTGCCCGAGGATTCCGGCCCATAAATCTCTACGATGCGGCCGCGCGGCAAACCGCCGCAGCCCAGCGCGATGTCCAGCGCCAGGGAACCGGTGGAAATCACGTCGATGTCCCGGACCGCCGCGACATCGCCCATGCGCATCACCGATCCCTTGCCGAACTGTTTCTCGATCTGGGAAAGAGCGGCACCCAAGACCTTACGTTTGTTCTCGTCCATCCGGGTTACTGCATCGAAAGTGGAAATCGACATTATTTCATAGCGGCCATTTCGGGCATAGTCCGCAGCCGCTTTTCGGCGTGCACGATGTAGACCGGACCGGCACTGGAAAGGCGTGACTCGACGAGGGTGAGACGGTCCACGACCCAGGTCACGGGTCGCTTCAATAACATGGCGGACCAGACCGCCTCGGCCTTGCGCGCCAGCGTCAGATGTGGCCGGAACGGTCGCCGCTCGATGGGGAATCCCGCCTGACTCAGCTTCGAATTCAGGATTCCGACCAGTTCGAGCAGAAGCGGTGGGGTGGCGCTTGCGCCCAGACATAACACCCGGTTACGCTGCCAGTATTCCAGCCGGTCCAGCGCCAGCTCGAACCGCGGCAGATCAAGTTCCTCCATCATCACGGTCAGCGCCGGCAAACGTTCTGCCGGCACCGCCCCCAGAAACGCCAGAGTAAGATGGAGCTTGTCCGGGTGCACCCAGCGGCCTTTGACTGTCTGGTGGACGGGGCGAACCAGCTTACCCAAGGACTCACGAACACAGGCGTCCGGCCAGATCGCAAAAAATAGCCGCAGCGGCGGCTCAAGAGGAGCCTGTGCAGACATCGATCAGTCCTTCCAGGGCCGCCATCACGGCTTGCCGCCGCACCGACTCCCGGTCACCCTCGAACCGGAAACACCGCGTGACGGGCGCCGCTCCCCGCAACTGCCAAGCCAGCCAGACGGTCCCCACCGGCTTGTCCGGACTGCCCCCGTCGGGCCCTGCGATGCCGCTGACCGCCACCGCGCAGTCGGCCCGGCTGTGCGCCAGCGCCCCGCCGACCATGGCTGCCACGGTCTCCGCACTCACCGCCCCGCGCGTGGCGATCACCTCGGCCGGCACGCCGAGCAGCTCCTGCTTGGATTCGTTGCTATAAGTCACGAAGCCGCGCTCGAACCAGCGCGAGCTGCCGGGGATGGACGTCACACACTGGGCGATCCAGCCTCCGGTGCACGATTCGGCCGTGACCAGACGGCAGCCCCTATCTTGCATCTGTCGGCCGACCTTCCCGGCCAGCGCGTACAAATCCTCATTGCCCCGCGTGCCCACTGCGCCTCCCATCTCGCCAGACAGTGACCGACATCCAGCCGTTTGCCGAGGACTCCGGAACGGCCACTGGCATAGCCTACGCCGATCGGAAGCGAGCGCACAGCCCAGCCGTGAGTGCTGAGCCTAAATCCCTTATTCTGTCATTCCGTATGGGGCCCGAACTCCAGCGTCCAGAGCCATCCCCAGAACCCGATCGATTGTCCGTTCCGTCCAATTCACGCCGGGGCATCGCGCGTTGGACCTAGCGGCCCGGTCTCCAGCCAGCCCAAAACGGCTTCGATCGTCCAAGCCGGGTCATCCAGCGGCAGATCGTGTCCCGCGTCCGGATGCATTTTCAACGGCAATCCCCAGTGCCGTGCAATGGCTTCGGAACATTCCGGACTGACCAGCCGGTCGTCCCGGCTGGCGAGCAGGAAGGCTGGAACGGCGGGCGCATCGGCGGAGGGGCGATAGCGGGCCGCGGCCCAGAGCTGGCGGAATACGTTGGCCCGCCGGATCGGATGCTCCCGGTAAGCGTTGACCCGCGACTGGACGCGGGACGGATCGTCAGCGGCGAACCGGCTGGTAAGGCGGAGGATGGCCCGCTCCCTCGCGGCAACGTCGGCCGTCAGCAGCGCTCGCACCAGTTCCGGCCAGACGCGCCAGTTCAGGCGATGGTACAGCGGACTCAGACTGCTCAGGCTGGTGTTGATCAGCACGGCGCCGGCGATTTCACAGGGATGGCGTGCGATCCATTCGAGGGCAACCATCGCCCCGAGGGACAGGGCCAGAAGATAGCGCGGCATGCCGGCACTGGTTCCGAGTTCGGCGCGGGCGAACTCCATCGCCTCCCGTATGGAAAGCGGGCTGTCCAGACGCCAGTGCCGGCCATTGCCGGGCAGGTCGATCGTACGGACGCAGGCATTCGGCACGGCGCGGGCGAACATGTGCGGAAACTCGTCCCAATGTGCGCTTTCCCGGACCAGCCCGCGGATGAACACCCATTCCGCCGGCCCGGTCGTCTTAGACATACCAGTAGTCCAGACCCTGCTGCATGAGCCGGTGCCGCTCGCCGCGATCCAGGCCGGTCCACGGCCCAGGCGATCGCACCGCCCGGTAAAGCAGGTCGAACAGGAACAGATGGCGACGCAGGGTGCGGCGCACGCGGTGCGGCATGCGCGGATTAAATACGCCCAGAATGGAGAACAACTGGCTCCAGTTCTTCCTGATCCAGGCCCAGGAGCCCAGCTCCAGCGTGAAAGGGATGAACTGGCCGTCCGGCTGTACTTCCCGATAGCAGTCGTAAAGGTAATCCCACAAATCACCGTGGGCGAGGTACTGGCGGGACTGCGGCTCCATGCAATAGACGTGGTTGGGATGGGTGCGGTCGAGCAGGTGTTTGAGCGCCACCGCTTCCGGCAGGTTCGGAAACGGCTCCCGCGTCTTCGCATAAGGAAACCAGAGTCGGTCGATCCGGCCATAGCCCGAGTGGACGTCCACGCTCAGGGCGATGCGTGCCGGAAAGATTTCCCGCCGCACGAAGTCGCACAATGCCTGCGCTTCGGTTTGCATCGGTGCATCGGCGGCACCCTGGTACCAGGGCAGGCTCGGCGACAGCCGCTGGCCCGCGAACAGATGCCAGCGCGAAAGCCCCTCTGCCTGCACCGGCGCGTTGCGCATGAGGTCGACGAATTCGCCATTGGAACGGCGCTTCAGATACATTCCGACGGGATTGACCAGCGGCACCATCAACAGCCGGGTCTTCCGCAGCATCTCCCGGGTCACCTCGTCCCAGCGGGCGAGTTCCAGGATGGTGCGCAGATAGGCGATCACCACACGGGTACCGATGCGTTCGAGACCGTGCACGCCGCCGAACAGCGCCAGCGCCGGCGTGGCAGGATCGGTCGGCCCGAAGCTGATTGCAAGCAATGGGAAGCTTTCCTCGCCATGGCGCAACCACGCCAGGGTTTCGACCCGGCCGAGCTCCGGGAACTCCTTCAGATGTTCCACCAGCAGCAGAATCTCGCGCAGCTCCGGCAGACCGCGCAACAGGTTGCGCGTGAGCGGCACGGCGTCGTTTTCGGTCCGGAAGAGCTGCTCGTGGGATGCGATCATGGCGCGGGCATTGTAGCCGTCCGAAGGCGGGGGTCAACCGAATGGCGGGATCGGGCCTCATGGCATGCCGGAGCAGCTGACGTTAGAATCTGCATCCCACGACGCCCCTGCTCTCCATGATCTTGCACCCTTCCCTATTTAAGCCGGGGCGAAGCCCCCTCCTTCTGGCCATCCTCCTGCTGCTGCCGCTCACGGTCCGCGCCAAAGATGCGATGCGCGAAACCGAACTGCCTGCAGCGATCGACAACGAACTCACCTATCTGCTGGATTTCGTCGGCAAGAACCGGCTCGATCCCCACCGCTTCGATACCGCCCGCATCGGCCGGCTCCTCGATTTCATCGAAAGCCCCAAGAAAGACGACTGGATATACCGCGCCGGGGAGCGCGAGGGCGCAACTTCCGCCTACTACGAGTCGGACATCCGCCGCAGCCTGGACCACCTTCTGCGCCTGACCTACAGCAACGACATCCCTTCGGTGTTCACCGCCCCCTCCACCGTGCGCACCGAGCATTGGACCGCGGTCGACGCGCCGGGACAAAAGCTGCCGGCACTGTGGATCCAGCCGGCCACGCCGGACAAGCCGGTCGTGGTTACCGGAATGGAACACTTGGTCAATTCCCCGGACAGCCACTCCGGCGCCTATTACGAATACGACCTGTACCGCACCCTCATCCTGACCCGGGTGGGCGGGCGCAAGCTCTTGATCAGCCTCTCCAGCCAGACCGGCGAGTCCAGGGTCGGGCGCAAGGGCATCATCGTAGGACCGGACGACAACTGGGACTATCTCTACACCGACCAGACCGGCCTGAACCGCACAGGACTCGGCTGGGCCAACACCTATATGTACGGCTCGCAATCGGTGGCATTCTACCTCGAAACCGGCGACACCCCGCCGAAAACGCGTTTCGGAGTGTTCAAATGGATCCGGGCCGGCTGGGCCGGCATCAACGTGGTCAACAGCCAACACATCTTCAGCGGCCTGCGACGCTTCGGCGAGGTGTTCAGGCAGATCGCCGAGCATCCGCGCACCGACGACACCATGGCACTGGCCCGGGACTTCCACGCCGTGTCACGCCTGCCGCTGGCCCGCCTGAAGCGGCTCGCACAGAACTACCTCACCGCATTGCGGAAGCGCTGCGAAGAGGAAGGACTGCTCGCCGATGGCGAGGTACAGGCCCTCTTTAGCGCCGGGCACTACCTGGAATCACTGAACCGGGACGACATGGAATCCATCCTGGCCATTGAGTACGCCAAACAGATGCTCGGCAAACCACATTACATCGACCTCGCGGACGAGTTCGCACTGACACGGTAATACACATCGCATCGGCATGAAGGCAAAAAAGCATTCGTCATCCTCCGGCAATCGTCCTGTAACGGCCGATTGCTAGCATTCTTGGTTCATTTCAACCCAAGGTAGAAGAACCATGCCCAAGACATTGCTGTCTCAAAGCCTTGCCCCGGCGCTGTTCGCCGCGACAGTCTGCCATGCCGGTACAGACCTCATCGCCATCGGCACCGTCGACCCGGCTTCCTCCGACCGGGCGCCTCGAACCCACGCTCCTTTGGAAAACGGCGTCAGCGGCAACCTCCTCGGCGGCCTGGGCTCCGGGCTGGCCTGGGCCGGCGGCCCCCTGTTCATCGCCGCTCCCGATCGCGGCCCGAACGCCACGCCCTACAACCCGCTAGTGGACGACACCACCTCCTACATCAACCGCTTCCATACCCTCCATTTCCGGCTCAAGCGCAACAGCAGTGGCTCGGGTCTCCCGTTCATCCTGAAACCCGAGCTGCTCTCCACCACGCTCCTCGCCAGCACGACGCCGCTCGTCTATGGAACCGGCGCCCTCGGCACCGATACCAGCCATACCCTGGGAAGTGGAGCGCCGACATTGAACGGCAGACGCAGCTTCTATTTCAGCGGCCGCTCGGACAATTTCGAGCCCGCCGCCCCCTCGACCAATCCCGACAACGGCAGGCTGGACCCGGAAGGCATCCGCATCTCCAATGACGGTCGCAGCGTATTCGTCTCCGACGAATACGGCCCCTACGTTTACCAGTTCGACCGTATCAGCGGTAAACGGATCAAATCGTTCACTCTGCCAGACCACTTCGCCGTCACGACCCTGAGCCCCAGAGGCGCTGACGAAATCGCCGGCAACACCGCAGGGCGCATCGCCAACAAAGGCATGGAGGGCCTGGCCATCACACCGGACGGCAAGACCCTGGTTGGCATCATGCAGACCAACCTGGCGCAGGACAAAAAGAACAGCGTCCGTATCATCACACTCAGCATCGCGAGCGGCATGACCCACGAGTACGCCTACCGGCTGACGGAAGGCTCCGGCGTCAGTGAAATCCTCGCGATCAACAATCACGAATTCCTGGTGGACGAACGCGACGGCAAGGGACTGGGCGACGACAGCGCCGCCAAGGTCAAAAAGCTGTTCAAGATCGACCTCGCCGGCGCCGCCGACGTGAGTGGAATCAGCGGCGATCTGTCCGCCTACGCCGTCCCCAAAACCCTGTTCCTGGATTTCAAGGCCGCCCTGGTCGACGCCGGCATCAGCGCCTACGACATCCCATCCAAGATCGAAGGCATCGCATTCGGCCCGGATGTCATGATCGACGGCCGGAAGCGACACACGCTGTTCGTCGCCAACGACAACGACTTCCTGCCAAGCATCACCGACTCCTATCACCCCAACGGCGTCGCCAATCCGAACAATTTCTATGTGTTCGCCTTTGACGATGTCGACCTGGGCACCGACGCGGGAGGAAAGCCGACGGTGTTCCAGAAACAGAAAATCCTCGAAGCTTCCTTCCGGTAATCCCGCGGTAGCGGGAGGCGCTCCGCTGCCAGGCGGCGCGTCTCCTCGGCTTGGCTCCGGATCCGATCGGGTCCGGCTTGCGTGATCAGCCTCGGCTCAAACCTCTTACCGCTGTTGTCTCCTTATGTGGCAATCTGCGTGATCAAATGCCTGATGCGAAAGAAAAGGGAATCGAAAGAACCACCCGTGCGAAGTTCATCGATGCGGTGCTGTTTACGTCTTTGGCACTTTGGTATCGCCCTCGGCATGCGGCGGAATTCAAAGCGAGGCAACGGCAGTGGCCATACTAAAACGCACCTCTAACCTGTCAGTCGAGAGGGACTGCGCAAAAGCGAGCAGCCCCTCACTTCTAGCCCCCGATAAGAGGCGCGAGCAAAGTCCTCCCGCTGAACGGGCTGTTTGTTGGAATAATCGGTTCGCTCAACGAGCCGGGTTCAACGCGGGATGCGCGCCGGCGTCCGACTTGGGCCAGCTTGGCGAGTTGTTCGACGGGCTGGCCGGCGATCAGGCCTTCGATCATGGCGCGAGCGGAAACACCGTCGATATCGGCCACCACCGCGCCCAGCTTGATGCCAGCATCGTCGAGTAGCTTATGCAGGCGATTCTTTTCACTGGCCTGCATCTGGCTGAGCTTCTGCCGGTAGCGGGAGACCGGCCGCAGTTCGCGCAGGTCCTTGGGCGGAATGAAGCTGGGACGGACCAGCCCGAAACGGCCCAGTTGCGCCAGCCATTGCGAGTCGGCGATATCGGTCTTGCGACCGGGAACAGTCTTCACATGACGGGCATTGACCCCTTGGGCGGGAATGCCGGCCGCCTCCAGTGCGGCGTAGATGCTTTTCCAATAGATCCCGGTGCTTTCCATGATGACTCGTTCCACGCCCAAAGATTGCAACCAGGCCACCCACTCGCGCACATCACGCTTAAAGCCTGTGAATTGGCGTTGTTGTTTGGACAGGCTACCGTCGGCCTGTTCCATCCACACGGTGAGGACATACAGCATGCGATGCACATCCAGACCGGCAACACAGCGATAGAGGGGTTTCATAGCGGACCTCCCAGGATTAGACTGCGATCATGGAAGACAGCGGGCATGCCAGTCCCGACGGCTTGCGTCCAAACCACTGGCGCAGCTCACTTTGACCTAAGCGTTCTCAAAAGAACCATCGGGGGTGCGATGGGGCCAGGCAGAATCGGGTTAGGCGTCGGGGTCGGACCACCAAACGTACAACGATCTCTTGTCCGCCATCTTCCAACCTCAAGGATGGCACGAATTCACACCGGCTTTCATGCTCAGGGGCGAGCGGGAAGCCGATCATGATTGGTTAGGTGTTACGTCCAGGACGATCCTATAGACGAAAGGCGTTATCCGTTATTCTATGCGCGAGCGCTGTTGACGGCGCATTTCGCGCCATCATGTGATATCGACGTAAGAGAGTCCGTCCCATGCAGATCGCTCTGCATAAACCAGCCCGCACGACACCCGCCGTACGTGCGGAGATCGCGCAAAGCGAGGATCCCATCCGGGTGTTGGCGCGCCGGTACACCGTGACGGAGGCCACCGTCCGCCAGTGGAAATCGCGCACGGCGTTCAACGACCGGTCGCCCACGGCGCAGCGCCTGCAAACCACGCTGATCCCGGCGCAAGAAGCCCTTGTGGTGTATCCAGGGCCGTTCAATGCTGAAAAATTGCTGCAAGAAGTCGGGATTTTCAAAGAGGTTCCCGTTGTCCGCCCTGAAACAAAGCCTGCTGGCCATTCCGGATCATCGCCGTGCCCAAGGGCGGCTGTTCGACCGGCCACATAGGCTCCTTTTCAGCATCTTGGCGATCCTGAGCGGCGCGAAGTCCTACCGGCGTATGCAATCAGTTCCTGTACACCCATCCGGCGGCTTTGAACCCGGCCTACGGTTGCCGGTGGCGGCGCACGCCGGTTTACCGTTCGATCCGCTATGCCTTGCAGGGCTTGGATGTGCAAGCCCTGGCGCCGCAGTTTCGCGCCCATGCCGCGCGCTTGGCCGAAGGGGCGGCGGTGATTGCGCTCGACGGCAAGACCTTGCGCGGCAGCCTGGACCGTTTCGAGGACCGCAAGGCCGCCCGGGTGCTCAGCGCCTTCGCCACCGAAGAGCGGATCGTGCTGGGCCAGATCCTGATCGAGGATGCGGGCAAGGACCATGAAATCCAGGCGGCCCAGCGCCTCATCGAAACCTTGGGATTGAGCGGGCGGCTCTATACGCTCGATGCCCTCCACCTTCAAAAAACGGTTGAAACCGTGCTTGCCACCGGCAACGACCTCCTGGTGCAGCTCAAAGGCAATCATCCCAAGCGGCTGGCCGCGGTGCGGACGCTATGCCAGAGCCGAGCCCACGCCGAACAGCACTACACCGTCGACCAGGGCCGGCGCAACCGCATCGAACAGCGCACCCTGCGCCTGTGGCCGCTCCCGCGGGCAGCGGCGCCGAACCCTGGCACGACCACTTCCAGACCGTGATCGAGGTGCAGCGCCAGACCGAAGTGTTCAACCCCTACCGCCGCTGTTTCGAGCCCCGCCAGGAACCCCCCGCCTATTATTTGGCGACCTGCACGGCCTCGGCGGCCACGGTAGCTCAGGTCATCCGCGGCCATTGGGCCATCGAAAACCGCCTTCACCATGGGCTCGATGTCTCACTCGACGAGGACTCCAGCCGCATCCGCAAAAATCCCGGCGTCTTTGCCCTGCTGCGCCATTTCGCCTTGAACCTCTTGCGACACAATGGACAAGCCAACATCCGACAAGCCCTTTTCGACAATGCCCTCTGCCTGCAGCGGCTCTTGGACTATGAGGGGATATAGCGTTGAACAACCCTGGGCTGCACGCAGACGGAGTGATCTCAATTGGCGGCATCATCACACGCGGGGAGACACTGCAGAACTCTCTTCGTGAGATCGTTGCCGACTTCGCACGTACGCGCGGTTTAAGCCAGATAGATGCGCTTTCTGAGTATTACTCGCCAACAACCCGCCAGCGGGCTCTGATCGAGAGGGCAGTCGTAGCAAGAGGTTCATTTGAAGATGGCTGGGCCCATGTTTTCGTCTCGGATAAGTTCGGAGAAGCCACTACCCATTGGCGAAAACTTGAAGATCGTGTTCGGCGCGGTGTAGGGAATCCATGCCCGCTTTTGCTTATTGGCCTTCCGAAGGCTATTGTGGAATGAACTGGGGGAGAAAATAATGGCTGGGAAAATCTATAACATTGCGGAACCTAATCCTTCGGAAGACTTGCTCGCGAAGATGGCGGGGCAGTTTTCCACGATACTGGCAGATCCGCCCTGGCAGTTCCAGAACAAGACCGGAAAGGTGGCACCAGAACACAGACGACTGCTGCGCTATCCGACCATGGAATTGAAGGAAATCATCGAACTTCCAGTGTCCAAGTTGGCGGCTGCGCGTTCCCATCTGTACTTGTGGGTTCCGAATGCCCTTCTTCAAGAAGGGCTCAAGGTCATGGAAGCATGGGGCTTTACCTACAAGACCAACCTCGTTTGGTACAAGACGAGGAAAGACGGTGGCCCAGACGGGCGTGGGGTCGGGTTCTATTTCCGCAACGTAACGGAACTCGTTCTGTTCGGGGTACGTGGGAGCATGCGAACCCTTGGCCCTGGACGGACTCAGGTCAATCTCTTCTCGTCTCGAAAGCGGGAGCATTCAAGAAAGCCTGATCAAATCTACGATCTCATAGAGTCGTGCTCTCCGGGGCCCTACCTAGAGTTGTTTGCGAGATTTCCGCGCGAGGGTTGGAAGCAGTGGGGCAATGAAAATGTCGAGGAGAACTCATACTACGGAGTGGCGAAGCGAAAGGGGCATTCGGACCATCAGCTTAGGCTGTTGGAGTCCCCACGGGGCTATCGCGTGGAGAAATGACGCCGAATCGGGTAACCGGGGGTCTCTAACCCCCAGTCCCCACACCACCACGGCATGCGGGTCCGCTACCTTCGCGATTCACGAGAAGGGAGCACACGACGATGTCAGGCGTAGCCATGGGCCTTCATCCACAGATCGCGGATCGAGATCAGCCCCTGGGTCTTCAGCCATTGGTTGATCATCCCGGTCTGGGTCGCCAGCGTCCGCGACAGGCGCCAGTCGCTGTTGCGGAGTCCATCCTTGGAGTCCGCCCTCCGGGCCAGCCTGCGGCTGTCCAAAATCGTTTTGTGCTGCTGACCGCCGTTAGGATCGCCTGGCGTTTGCTCGTTCCCAGAGCCAACAGGTTCTTGACCTTGGTGCGCACGTAGCGCCACTGTTTCCAGTAGCACATGCGCACCCGGCGCCGAAGCCAGTGGTCGAGCTGTGGCGCACCATCCCTGGCGCGCCCCCTTCGGGCGCACTCGCGTGCGACCTATTTCGCTCCCGGCGAAATAGTCGGGGATCGGGCGTGAGTCACCGAGATGCCAAAGTAACCCATCCAGCCGCGGACGTATTGGGCCAGCTTGTGAAACCGGTAAGCCATCGAGACGCCCCAACTGCGCCCAGTCAGTTTCCGAACCTGGTGCTTGAAGTCCTCGAACGCCCGGTCGGACCAGCGCAGCTTGGTTCCCTGGAAATTGAACCCCAGGAATTCGGCTGTGTTGGTCTTGACCACCCGACTTTTCTGCTCGTTGACCACCAGCTTGAGCTTGCGGGTCAGGAAGCGTGTGACGCTGTCCTTGACCCGCTCACCGGCCCGCTGACTCTTCACCAGAATCACCAGGTCGTCCGCATAGCGGACGAATCGGTGGCCACGCCCTTCCAATTCCTTGTCCAGATATCCTCCAACAGGATGTTGGTGAGCAACGGCGACAGTGGGCCGCCTTGCGGCGTCCCCAATTCCGTTGCCTGGATGGATTCTCCGACCAGAACACCTGCCCGCAGGTAGCGGCCAATCAATGCCAACAACCGCTTGTCGCCGAGCTTGCGGGCCACGCGGGCCAGCAAGACATCGTGCTGAACGTGGTCGAAAAATTTCGCCAAGTCCAGGTCGACAGCGATACGGTAACCGGCCTCAAGATGGGCTTGTACCTGTCTCAGCGCTCCATGGGCAGAGCGTCCCGGTCGAAAGCCGACAAAATCGTCGGGAACGATTTTGGACAGCCGAAGGCGGGTCCGAAGGACGAATCCCAAGGAAGGGATTCGCAACCTCGATTCGGAAAAGCCCGAATCGAAGATCGGCATCAATACTTGCGCCATGGCCTGCTGGCTCACCCGATCCACGACGGTCGGCATACCCAGCAGTCGCTCACCGCCTCCCGGCTTCGGGATCGACACCCGGCGCACCGGTTCAGGCTGGTAGCGGCCATCGTTCAATTGCTGGCGAATCTCGGTCCACTGCGAACGCGCAAACTCTGGAAAGTCCTCGATGCGCATCCCATCACAGCCGGGCGCGCCCCGATTGGCCTTCACCCGCTTCCATGCCCGTCGCAAGTTCACAGGGTCCAAGACCCGCGCCATCAGCTCATCGTGCAAGGCTGGCTGCATGCGACCACGCCGCAGGCCGTCTCCCCCGGTCGGGTTCATCAACGGCTGCGAGTGACTCATGGCTCCTCCTTGTCTTCTCGTGTTAGGCCCTTCACCGCCCGGTCTTCCAGACCAACACGGCTAGTATGGCCTCTGCTGACTTCTGCCCGGTCACGTCGTGTGTTACCACACGGCGCGCTGCCAAGAACAGACCGTAGGGTCCGGTGGTTTCTCCACGGCTTTCGCCGTGGCCCTCAGTCCGGCTCCCATAACCTGCCCCAGCCGCTCGCCGGACAGACTTTTCTGCTTCGCATCCTGCTTCACAGAAAAGCCCAGCTTCGGCATCCTGCCTGCGCGTTCGAAGCAGTGCTTCTCACCCCCGAATAAGAACATGAACTCTCGGTGCACAACCGCCGCATTTACCCTATCTCCTGCACCCGGTGGGCTTTGTCATCTTGTGCTGACTCGCCCGGAGACTGAGCCTTCTATGCGGTTTACTCGCCACGTCCCTGCGGCTCGCCCTTCGGGCCAGCCTCCGGCTGTTCAAAATCGCTCCCGGCGATTTTGTCTGTTCGTCGGCTCGCACCTTTGCGCTCGGACTTCCTTCAGACCACCCCTTGTATCTTCCGAATCATGAATATGAAAGTTGCTGATGATACGGAGTGGAGCTTGTGGGCAGCCGCCGACCTGTGGGCAAGCGGTGGGAAACGCGCAGCGTTTTCCACGGCTTGTCCCTGGGGAACCGCGCTTTGCCGGTTAGGCGGGAATCGGCGCAGCCGGCTGCCCACAAATCCACGGCGTCCGTTGTTTCGGGCACGGCGGCGCAGCCTGTTCCCCCCTGGGGCCACCAAACCCGTCCGCGAGCCGATGGCGCGCCGCCGTGACCGTTCCGTTGGAGCCCGAACAGTTGTTTGACCCAAGATCGCATTTGCAAGGAGGGGAGATGAGGAACATGCCTGAAGCAATCGTTGTCGGCATCGACATCGCCAAACAGACCTTCGATGCCGCTTTTGGCGTCACCGGCCGCATCGGGACCTTCGCCAATGACGACGCCGGTCACGATGCCTTCGTCGCCAAGCTCTTCGGCATGACGGTCGATCTGATCGTCATGGAAGCCACGGGCGGCCTGGAGCGCGATCTGGCCTGCATGCTGCAAGCAACCGGCTCGCGGGATTGCCCTTGCCGTCGGCTAGTCGTCATATTAGCCCAAAGAATGGGCATTACAGGTACTCCTACAGGGGACTTTCACCCCATCAGTTCATGCCCATGTCGGGCGTACACAGGCATAGAGCCGCCCTTTTTCTTTCGAAGGGGGGACGTGCCGGCAAAGAGGAGTTCCATGCGACACACCACCGAGATTCCGCGCCTCGAGCATGAGGCGAAGCCCGGCCACGAGAAGATCGCCCGGGCGATGGATGGGAAAGATAGAACGATAGGACAGGGTCTGGCGGGACCCGATCGGCTCCGGCCTGCGTGATCAGCCTCGGCTCAGCCCCCTTACCGCTTCGGCCACGTCCCGGCTGAACCGGGCCAGCGCCCGGCTCATGGCGGCCACGGTCGCGCGGTAGTCCGTCCCGGCGGCAGGCTCCGCATAGCTGGACTCACGGACCAGCAGCTCGGTCTTGCCGTCGCCGCTGACCACCGACCAGCGCACGTTCAGCACGGCCTCCCCCCCGCTCCCTTCGAACCGGATTACCTTCACCACGAGCTGATAATCCACCTGGGCCGAACGCTTCCACGGGTAGGTCACTACTTTCCGACTCGGAAGGCGCGTGGCGAGGTTTTCCGCGAGCACCTGGGTCACGCTGTCTTTGAGCGATGCCGCCCATTTGTCGAATTCGGCGAGCTGGAGCTCGTTCTGGCCGGTACGCGTCACGATCTGGGGACGGTCCAGGTACTCCGGCAATTCGACCGGGCCCACGCCGAGTGCGATCTCGCGCTCCTGACCGGCAAGCGCGCGGACCGGCTCCTGGGCGGCTGACAGCACGTAGAAGCGGGTGTCGGGGCTGGTGCCGCAGCCGCCGAGGAGCAGCGCGGCGAGGCTCGCCGCCAGAAAGGTGGATCGCATCATGGGTTCCCTCATGGCTTGCCTCCCGAGCCGCCCTTGCCGTGCAACAGGGCTTCCGGATGGCGTTCGAGATAGTCGGTCAAGGCGCGGATGGAACGAGCGGAGGCGGCGAGTTCTTCCAGCGCGTTGCTGATGTCCACCGCCATCGCCGATCCGGGTTCGAGTTGCTCCAGCACCCTGGCGGTGGCGCTGAGGCTCTTTTCCGCCTCCGTGCTGAGGGTCACCATTTCCCGGTCCGCGGTCTGGGCCAGATGGCGCAGGTCCTTCATGGCGGCGTTCAGGGAGACGATGGCCTCCTTGAGCTCCGGCGAATTCATGAGGCGATTGCTGCCTTGTACGGTGCCGAGCAGCTCCTGGCCGATCTTGTCCAGAGGCAGCTTTTTCAAGTTCGCCACGATCTCCGTGACGTTCCGTTGCAACTCGTCCGCCACCGAGGGCAGGGTCGGCAGCTCGGGGTACTGACCGCTGTAATCCAGACTTTTCAGCGGGCTCTCCGGGTAGAAATCGAGGTCGACGTAAAGTTGTCCGGTCAAGAGGTTACCGGTCTTGAGGCGGGCGCGGAGGCCCCGCTCCACCAGCTTTTCCATGAACGGACGCCGGCCGCTCTCCATTGCCGCCTTGTATTCTTCCTTGACCCGCTGGATGACTTCCTCCGCACCATAGGGAATGAGCCGCTCGGGGTCGATTTCGATGACGACGGGAATCCGAATCTTATGCGCGCCGAAATCCAGCGCGAGCTTCAGCTCGGTCACTGTGCCGACCCTGATGCCCTTGAGTTCGACCGGCGCGCCCACGCTCAACCCCCGGACGGAGTCATCGAAGAACAGCAGATAAGGCTGGCGCAGCGTATAGGTCCCTTCGGCGATGCTGGCGAAATCCTTGTGCAGCCTGAAATGGGTGTTGGGCTCGCTGGACTGCACCTTGGGATCGTTGAGCGTCGGCGTTTCGAAGGTGATGCCGCCTTGGAGCAGGGACATGATCGAACCGACCTTGAGGTTGACGCCCTGGGCACTGAGGGACAGATCGATCCCGCTGACCTGCCAGAAGCGCGTGCTGTTGTGCACCATGCGGTGATAGGGTGCATCAATGAAGATTTCGACCTGGACGCTCTGGTTATCCTCGGCCAAGCCGACGTCGACCACTTGTCCGACCTGGATGTCGCGGAAGTAGATCGGCGTACCGTATTTCAAGGGGCCCGCGCTGTCCGCTGCCAGGAAGAAAGTGCGGCCCGGGGTGTCGGCTTTGATCCGTGGCGGATGTTCGAGTCCGACGAAGCTGCGGACCACCTTGCCGCCACCGAACTCGACGGCGATGTAGTTTCCTGCCATCAGGGTGTCCAGGCCGGAGACGCCGGCCAGCCCCAGTTCCGGCTTCACCACCCAGAAGGCGGTGTTTTCACCGAGGTGAGTGGCGACGTGCTTCTCCATCTTGGCGGTGACGACGACCCCCGTCAGATCCTCGTTGAGCACGACCGATTCGACCGTGCCGATTTCCACGTCTTTGAACTTGATCTTGCTTTTTCCCGCCTCGAGCCCCGGCGCCTCCTTGAACAGCAGGGTGATGGTCGGCCCCTCCTCGCTCAGCGTCTTATAGGCCAGCCAGATGCCTATGCCCAGCGCCACCAGAGGAATCAGCCATACCAGCGGCAGGCCGCGTGAGGATTTGACCTCCGCCTCCCAGGCATCGTATTCCGGAGCATCGCCAGCGCCTTCCTTCGGGGATTCGTTCATCGCTGCATCCTGTAGGCGCCCTCGGGGCGGGAATGGGAAGAAACCTCGCCGTCTTTCGGCGCCATGCAATCCCAGATCAGGCGCGGATCGAAACTCATCGCCGCGAACATGGTCACCACGACCACGCCGCCGAACGCCACGGCACCGGCGCCGGCTTCAATGGTTGCGAGAGTCCCCAGTTCGACCACGGCCACCAGGATGGTGATCACGAAAACATCGATCATCGACCAGCGCCCGATCGATTCGGTGAGCCGGTAAAGCACGGTGCGTTCCCACGGCCGCCAGTGCGAACCGAACCGGACCGACAGCAGCAGGAAGGTCAGCGCCAGGAGCTTGAGCACCGGCACCGTGATGCTGGCGAAGAACACCAGGAGGGCCAACGGCCACATGCCGCCCACGATCAGTTCCTTGACGCCGCTGAGGATAGTGTCAGGCTCGCCCCGGCCGGACATCGTCACGGTCATGATCGGCAGCAGATTGGCGGGAATGTAAAGAATATAAGCCGTCAGGGTCAGCGCCCAGGTCCGCGCCAGGCTGTTGGGTTTGCGCCGGTGCAGGACCGCGCCGCAGCGCGGGCAGCGGGAATGGATCGATCCGGGCTGCGGCCGACAGAGCAAATGACAGCAGTGGCAGAGCAGATACCCGGCCTCGGCGGCCGTAATCGCATGCTTAGCCATCCGCGGCCTCCAGCCGTTCCCAAACCTCATGGTCGTCCAGCATGGCATCGCCCGCTGCCATGGTCACCATCAGGCCAGCGAAGGAATAAAGCGCAATGCCTGGGGTGAGAGCGGCCAGATCGGCCAGTTTGACCACAGCCACCAGGATGCCCAGCATGAACACCTCCGTCATGGCCCAGGGCGACAACTGCTCCATCCAGCGGAATACCCGCTCGGCCTTCGGCGCCCGCCGTCCGAACAGCCACAGCGGCAGCAGCACGTAGAAGAGGCAAAGCATCTTGGCCAGTGGCGCCAGAAAAGTGACAACGAACACCAGCACGGAAATCTCCCAATAGCCTTGCGAATAGAGTTCCTCGATTCCCGTCAGCAACGAGCCTTCCTGTACCCGGCCCGCGATGTTCATCCGCAGCAAGGGATAAGCATTGGCCAGAATGAACAGGACCAGGCTGGTGCATGCCAGCGCGAGCGACTGATCCATCCCGCTGCGCTTGCGCTGAAACAGGACCGCGCCACAACGGGGGCAACGCGCCTTCTGCCCCGGCCGCAACCGGGGTTTGCGGAACAGCAGATCGCAGTCGTGGCAGGCGACGAGGGCATACTCGGCGACCGCATACTCACCCGCGCAGGATTCCATCATGTGCGCTGCAGCCGGTTCGCTCAGACGCCGCGCGCGATGGCGCGGTGACCGATGTCCCGGCGCCAATACGCATCCGGCCAGTGGATCTTCCCCACCAGCCGGTAGGCGGCGGCCTGCGCCTGCGCGACGGTCTTCCCCAACGCCGTGACGCAGAGCACCCGGCCGCCGGCCGTGACCACCCGACCGCCGTCCAGACGGGTTCCCGCATGGAACACTTTGGCGCCAGGCGCAATAGCCAGTCCCAGCCCTTCTATCACATCGTCTTTACGATAATCGAACGGATAACCCCCGGCGGCCATCACCACTCCGAGCGCCACGCGCGGATCCCAGTCGGCCTTCACCACATCGAGCCTGCCCTCCTCCGCGGCGCAGCAAAGGTCCACCAAGTCGCTGCGCAGCCGCATCATGATGGGTTGGGTTTCCGGATCGCCGAAACGGCAGTTGAACTCCAGCACCTTGCAGCCGCCATCCGGAGCGATCATCAGTCCGGCATAGAGAAACCCGGTATAGGGCATCCCGTCCGCCTTCATGCCGGCAAGCGTCGGCAGGATGATTTCCTCCATCACCCGCTGGTGGATTTCCGGCGTCACCACCGGCGCCGGAGAATAGGCCCCCATGCCACCGGTGTTCGGGCCCCGATCACCTTCGTCGCGCGCTTTGTGATCCTGCGATGTCGCCATCGGCAGGGCATGCTCGCCATCCGCCATGACGATGAAGCTGGCTTCCTCCCCCTGGAGGAACTCCTCGACCACGACCCGGTGCCCGGCGCTGCCGAAGGCGTTGCCGGCCAGCATGTCGCGCACGGCCGCGATCGCCTCATCCTCCCCCTGCGCCACGATCACGCCTTTGCCGGCCGCCAGCCCATCGGCCTTGACCACGATGGGCGCACCTTTTTGGCGGATGTAGTCCTCGGCTTCCCCGGCGTCGGTGAAAACCTGATATTCCGCAGTCGGAATGCCATGGCGGGCCAGGAAGTCCTTGCAAAAGGCCTTGGAGCCTTCCAACTGGGCCGCCTGCCGGGTCGGTCCGAAACAGGCCAGTCCCGCGGCACGGAAGGCGTCGACGATACCGGCAACCAGCGGTGCCTCGGGGCCGACGATGGTGAGCATCACCCCCTCCTCTTTCGCAAATGCCAGCAGGCCGGCCACATCATCTGCCGCAATGGCCACATTCTTGATGCCCGGCTCCAGGGCCGTGCCGGCATTGCCAGGCGCCACGAATACTTTACGCGCGCGGGGTGACTGCGCGGCCTTCCAGGCCAGGGCATGTTCGCGGCCACCGCTGCCGACAATGAGGATTTTCATGAGATACGAGACTCCGGATCGATTTTGGAAACTGCTTGCTCTCCGCACGGAAGGACATGGGTCTACGCCCGCAATAGATCGGACATCGCGCTTTCCGCTTCGGATGAGGTGACCGCAATTATACGCGCTGGGCCGGCCTGGACATGGCATACTGTGCGGCATGGATGATACAAGCCACGCGGATGATGATCCGACAGCCACACCGCTTATGTGCCGGCAGTTGGGTAAAAAAGCATGAAGTACTGTAGCCAGTGCGCCGCGCCGCTGCGCCTGGGGATTCCAGCGGGAGACGACCGGCCCCGCCACATTTGCGACGCCTGCGGCACTATCCATTACCGCAACCCCAAAGTGATCGCCGGCTGCATCCCGGTGTGGAACGGCCAGGTCCTGCTGTGCCGGCGCGCCATCGAGCCACGCTACGGGTTTTGGACTCTGCCCGCCGGCTTCATGGAGCTGGAAGAGACGCTGGAACAGGCGGCGGAGCGCGAGTCCTACGAGGAAGCCACTGCCCGGGTGCGGATCGGTTCGCTTTACACTCTGTTCAGCCTGCCGCATCTGTCGCAGATCTATGCCTTCTTCCGGGCCGAGCTGCTCAGCCCGGACGTGGCCGCCGGCCTGGAAAGCCTGGAAACGCGACTGTTCGAAGAAAACGAAATCCCCTGGGATGAGTTGGCTTTCGAAACCGTACGCCGCTCGCTCACCCTGTTCTTCCAGGACCGGCGCAGCGGCGCCTTCGGCCTACACGTGGAAACGCTAGGGCCGGACAGCCTCCTGATCCGCGATTAGAACCCATTGTACGACCTCCACTCCCATTCGACCGCCTCCGACGGCACGCTCTCCCCCGCCGAACTGGTACGCACCGCTGTCGCCAGCGGCATCCGCACGCTCGCCCTGACCGACCACGATTCGGTGGCCGGCCTGGCCGACGCCGGCGCGGCGGCGGTGGAAGCGGGACTGCGCCTGATTCCCGGCGTCGAACTGTCAGTCACCTGGGAGTCGCGGACCATCCACATCGTGGGCTTGAACATCGCCCCCGATCACCCCGGCCTGGACGAAGGTATGCGCCGACTCCAGGCCGTACGCTTCGAACGTGCGCAGGAAATGGACCGTCGACTGGAGAAGAAAGGCATTCCCGGCACCCTCGAAATCGCGGCAAGGCTGGCCGGCGCCGGCATGGTCACCCGCACCCATTTCGCCCGCGCCCTGGTGCAGCTCGGCCAGGCCGCGAACGTGCGGGACGTCTTCGACAAGTTCCTGACACAGGGCAAGCCGGGCCATGTTCCCACCGTGTGGGCCGAAATGACCGCCGCCGTCGGCTGGATTATCGATGCAGGGGGCGTTGCGGTGCTGGCGCATCCGCAACGCTACAAGATGACCGGAAGCTGGATCGGCCGCCTCGCCGGCGACTTCAAGGCCGCCGGAGGCCAAGCGATTGAAGTCGTTTCCGGCAACGCCACTTTATCCGACATCCAGACCAACGCAGGCATAGCCCGCCGTTACGGGCTGCTGGCATCGGTCGGTTCCGATTACCATGGCCCCGAGCAGGTCTGGCTGAGGCTCGGAAAAATTCCGCCGCTGCCGGCCGGCCTCACGCCGGTCTGGACCCGCTGGGAGACCGCGCAATGACCTCCCTGCACCGTTGCGCCTGGGCGCTGCGTAGCCCAGAGGAAACCGTCTACCACGATACGGAATGGGGAGTTCCCTTGCATGACGACGTGAAACTGTTCGAATACTTGGTATTGGACGGGGCGCAGGCCGGACTGAGCTGGACCACCATCATCAAGAAGCGGGAAGCCTACCGGCAGGCTTTCGACGGCTTCGATCCGGCAGCCGTCGCCCACTACGACGAGGCCAGGATCGCCGTCCTGCTGGCCAACCCCGGCATCGTGCGCAACCGTCTGAAAATCGAATCCGCCGTGCGCAATGCCCGGGTCTATCTGCGCATCCAGGACGAATTCGGCAGCTTCGACAACTATCTGTGGCGTTTCGTCGACGGCATGCCGGTACGGAACGCCTGGCGCGATCTGTGCGAAATCCCGGCGAGCACGCCACTATCGGATACACTCAGTAGGGACCTCAAACGGCGAGGCTGCAACTTCGTGGGCTCCACCATCTGCTACGCCTTCATGCAGGCGGCGGGGCTGGTGAATGACCACCTGGTCGACTGCTTCCGCTGGAGCGAGGTGAATGGCGGCTGATCCACCAGTCGAACCAAGAATTTCAACTCATCGAAGGGCGCTTCCATGCCGTTATGGCTGATCCTGGTAATCATCGGTATTCTCGGCGGCCTCGCCGCCGGCTTTTTCGGAATCGGCGGCGGATTGGTGATCGTGCCGGCGCTCATTTACTGGGCAGGTTATTCTCAGCACATGGCAACCGGAACATCCGTGGCGGTCCTGCTCCCTCCCATCGGCCTCGCGGCGGCGGCCGAGTATTACCGGCACGGAAACGTGGATGTCCGTGCCGCCATCATTCTGGCCGTGACCATGCTGATCGGTTCCTGGGTGGGCGCTTATTTCGCCAATCAGATTCCAGGCCCCTATCTTCGCCTCATGTTCGGCATTTTCGTATGGATCGTCGGGATTTACCTCATCTATGGCGCTTGCGAACGTCTGGGCTGGCTCTGATCACCCTTCCAACGGCCTTTATCATCGGTCAGACCGCGTTGACGGACTGCCAGCGGAGATCCTGATACCGCTGGCCGATCAGTGCCCCGTACAGCCACAGACATTCCCATGATTGACTTCCCTCAAACCTCGCCACCCAATCAAGAGACTTAGGAGCCGCCCATGCTCACATTTTCGCTCAAGAAATTGATAGCCGCGTCCACCTTTGCCTGTCTGGTCGGCGGATGCGCCCAGCATGTCGATATCTCATATCAACCCGCCAACCTGTCTAAAGGGACGGGTCAGATCCAGGTGAAAACGTTTGAATATCTCCCTGCCACCAAGGGCGATGTCGAACCGGATGAGGCTCAGCAGGAAAAATCGGGCTTGGCATATACCTTTTTCCAGGACAACGTTGATACCTTGTTCACCAGTGCCGTTAAAAAAGAGCTCGGCTTCTCCGGCTATGCGCTGTCGGATGGTGGTTCGCGCAGCGTATCCGGTGAAATCCAGCGCTTCAGTTTCGATTGGGTTGGCATGGCCGGCATGAGGTTCGATATTGCCGTTCACTTCACAGTGACGAAGAACGGCAAGGTCGTTTACTCGAATCTCATTGAATCCACGCGGGAAGCCCGAAAGGAAGGTTATAAGCTGGAAGACGCCTCGGAACCGATTGAGCTTGCCATGGCTGATTGTATCGGTCGGTTCATCCGGGATGCCCAGAAGAAAGGCGTACTTTAACCATCCCAGGCAAGTCGCCGGGCGTAGGGCGACGGAGGATTTATTCCCGGGGCTTGCGGGTCACCGTTCACCGCCGACCGTCTTTGGCCGGGATCACGGCCATGTCGCCCGGCGAACCGAACGGTTGGTCCCGGCGCCACCGTGCCCGCGCCGATCCCGCCAGACCCATGGCCGGCACACCGGTCTTAGGCCCAGCGAAGCCCCCGATGTCGGGACGATATGCCGACCTCAGAGAAGCGTGCGCACGCCGATGGGCGATCCGATCAACACCACGTCCGCAGGCCGCAGGGCGAACACGCCGTTGCAGACCACCCCGGGAATATCGTTGATCCGGCGTTCCAATTCAACTGGATCGGTGATACTGAGGTTGTGCACGTCGAGGATTACGTTGCCATTGTCGGTGATGCAGTTTTCCCGCCACACCGGCGTGCCCCCCAGTTCCACCAGACGGCGGGCGACGAGGCTGCGCGCCATCGGGATCACTTCGACCGGCAGCGGGAACTTGCCCAGCACGTCGACATACTTGGTCTCGTCGACGATGCAGACGAACTTGCGGCTGGCCTCCGCCACGATCTTCTCGCGGGTCAGGGCCGCGCCGCCCCCCTTGATCATCTGCTTGGCCGCGTTGACTTCGTCGGCGCCGTCCACGTAGACGTCCAGGGTGCCGGCGGCGTTGAGGTCGAGCACCGGGATGCCGATCTTCTTCAGGCGCTCTGAGCTGGCCTGGGAGCTGGATACGGCGCCTTCAATGCTGCCTTTGAGATCGGCCAGCAAATCAATAAAATGGTTCACGGTCGAGCCAGTTCCCACCCCCAGGATGGTGACGTCCTTGACATAGTCCAATGCCGCTTCGGCGACTTTCCGTTTGAGTTCGTCTTGAGTCATTGCCTTATCTGCCATCGTTGCATGATCAAACCGGTGGCGGATGATACTGGGAAAACCGTCCCGCTGCCATGATGGCCCCCTGCCCCGAACCATGCTGCAGAAATACATAGAAAAGATTTTGCGCGCCCGTGTCTACGACGTGGCCCAGGAAACCCCGCTGGAACCGGCGCCCGGCCTGTCGCGGCGGCTGGACAACACGGTGCTGATCAAGCGCGAGGACCTGCAGCCGGTGTTCTCCTTCAAGCTGCGCGGCGCCTACAACAAAATCGCATCGTTGACGCCCGAGGCACGCGCGGCCGGCGTGATCGCGGCTTCCGCCGGCAACCATGCCCAGGGCGTGGCGCTGGCGGCGCAGCGGTTGGGCATCCGGGCCGTGATCGTGATGCCCTGCACCACCCCGCAAATCAAGATCGATGCCGTGCGCAACCGCGGGGGGGAAGCCGTACTGCACGGCGACGCCTACGACGAAGCCTACGAACACGCGCTGGAACTGGCCCGCGAGCAGGGCCTGAGCTTTGTTCACCCCTACGACGATCCCGAAGTCATCGCCGGCCAAGGCACCATCGGCATGGAGATCCTGCGCCAGCGGCAGGACGCCATCCACGCCATCTTCGTGCCGGTGGGCGGCGGCGGATTGATCGCCGGCATAGCCGCCTACGTCAAGTTCGTGCGCCCGGACATCCGCATCATCGGCGTGGAACCGGAAGACGCCGACTGCCTGCACCGTGCGCTGAAAGCCAAGCGGCGGGTGATCCTGAAGCAGGTCGGCCTGTTCGCCGACGGCGTCGCAGTGAAGCAGGTGGGCAAGGAGCCGTTCCATATCGCCCACCAGTGGGTGGACGACGTGGTCACCGTCGACACCGACGAAATCTGCGCCGCCATCAAGGACATCTTCGACGATACCCGCTCCATCGCCGAACCGGCGGGCGCGCTGGGCATCGCCGGACTCAAGAAATACGCGGCGGAAACTGGCCTCCGCAAAGCCTGCCTGGTGGCGATCGAAAGCGGGGCCAACATCAACTTCGACCGGCTGCGCCATGTCGCCGAGCGCGCCGAGATCGGCGAGAAGCGCGAACTGCTGCTGGCGGTGACGATCCCCGAGCGGCCCGGCAGCTTCCTCGAATTCTGCCGGGTGCTGGGCCGCCGCAACATCACCGAATTCAACTACCGCTTCTTCGACGAAAAGGCCGCGCAGGTCTTCGTCGGCCTCCCCGTGGCGAGCGGCTCGATCGACCGCGAAAGCCTGGTACGCGAATTCGAGCGCCACGGCTTCGGCGTGCTCGACCTGACCGGCAACGAACTCGCCATCGAACACATCCGCTACATGGTCGGCGGCCACGCGCCGAAACTGCTGGACGAACAGGTCTACAGCTTCGAATTCCCGGAACGCCCCGGCGCCCTGCTGCGCTTCCTGTCCATCATGGGCGGGCGCTGGAACATCAGCCTGTTCCACTACCGCAACCACGGCGCCGCCTTCGGCCGGGTACTGATGGGCATCCAGGTGCCGAAGCCCGAACGCAAAGCCTTCCGGGAATTCCTCGAAGCCATCGGCTACGCCTTCAAGGAGGAAACCCAAAATCCCGCCTACCGGCTGTTCGCGGGGGGTAGCGAGCGGGGGTGATGATCCTTGCATCAAAATATCGCCCGATGACGCTGCGCTGATCGGATCTACGTCAACTGCCCCTGGAGAGATCACTCCAGGGACAGGATGAAGTTCCACTGATCCGGGCTGACCGGCATCACCGACAGCCGGTTGGCCTTACGCACCAGGGGCAGCCCTTCCAGTTCCGACCGGTTCCTCAATTCGCTCAGGGCGATGGTGCGGCGCAGCTTGCGCACGAAGCGAACGTCCACCATGAACCAGCGCGGAGCCTCCGGCTTGCTGGCCGGATCGTAATGCTTGTGGTCGGGGTCGAAGGCCGTGAAATCCGGATAGGCTTCCCGCGCGATTTCGGCGATGCCGACCACGCCGGGCACATCGCAGTTCGAGTGGTAGAACAGCACGCCGTCTCCCACTTTCATTTCATCCCGCATCATGTTGCGGGCCTGGTAGTTGCGAACCCCGTCCCAGGGTTCGGTCTGGGTCGGACGTGCCGCAAGATCGTCGATTCCGAACTCGCCAGGCTCGGTTTTCATCAGCCAGTAGCGCATGTGGATTCCTTCTCCCACCTTGTCATGGTTACGAGGAACCGCTCGCTATCGATCCGCGGAAATCCTCCGTCGTTTCAGCCGGATCAGAATGCAATGTTCCGGTCGCGTTCCAGCACGGCAACGATATAGTCGGGCATGCCCTTGATCGCCGCCCCGCCGATCAAATCGGCTTCGCCTATCTGGCGTGCCACCGCGCAGGCGCCGCAGACCCAGATCGGGATTCCCGCCGATTGAACGGCCGCCAGCAGATCCTTGAGCGGCGTCAGGTTGACGCCGACCACGTGATCGGCAGTGCCTTTGCGAGCCAGCGTGACGGCTTCGTTCCATAGCCAAAGGATCACGTCGTGGCCTTGTTCATGGGCCGCTTTGGCAGCGATGAACGGAAGGGTCGCCATCGTCGGATCGTCGGTTCCCCGGCTGCCGGAAATGATCAATGTTTTCATGGGTCCTCCTGTATCAATCATGGGTGATTTGGGTTTCGGCATTCCGCCGAATGCTGCGGGCACATCCGCTGGTTTCTCAGTCCTTGCCCTCGCCGAAGATATCCTGAGCCCAGCTCAGCGCGGCGCTGGCGGTCGGAAACCCCAGCGTACTGGTCAGCAAGATGATGGCATGGTTGATTTCCTCACGCGAGGCGCCCGCGGCCAACGCTCTTCTTACGTGACTGTGAACCGCGCCTTCCGAATGGATCGCCACGGCCGCCGCGAGCTGGATGAGATGGGCGGTCTTGTCGTCGATGGGACCTTGCTCCTTCAAGACCGCACCCAGCCGTTCCACTGCCGCCATGAAACCGGGGTACTCGTGTTGCAGAAGCACATAATTTTTCGGAAGCCTGTCTTTGTTCATAATGGTCTCTCCGTATTGGCTTGCGGACTTTGTTCGGGACGCTTCGGCCATTCGATCCTTCCCCAGCCGGCACACCGTGCCAATACTACGCTCCGCCGAGGGATCCCCCAACCCCGGAGCTGCGAGGACACGACACCATGGGCAGACGCACCGCACTCTACGAAGAACACTTGGCGTTGAGAGCCCGGATGACCGAGTTTTCGGGCTGGGAATTGCCGCTCCATTACGGCTCGCAGATCGCTGAACACCATGCCGTGCGCCGGGCCGCCGGCATGTTCGACGTCTCCCATCTGGGCGTGGTCGACGTCGATGGACTTCAGGCCACCCCGTTCCTGCGCCGCATCCTCGCCAACGACATCGCCCGGCTCGCCGAGCCGGGACGGATACTCTACGCCTGCATGCTCAACCAGGACGGCGGCATCCTCGACGACCTCGTCGCGGGCTTCGTCGACGATCGGCGCTTCCGCCTCATCCTCAATGCCGGAAGACGGGAAAAAGACCTGAGCTGGCTTCGCCGCCAGGCGGCCGCCTTTTCGGCGGACGTCACTCCCCGTGACGATTTGGCCATGATCGCCGTCCAAGGCCCGGACTCCCCCCGCATCGCCGATGCCGTGATCGCCACCGGAAGCTCCGGACTGAAACCGTTCAGCGCCATGCAGCGAGACGACCGCTTCATCGCCCGCACCGGTTATACCGGAGAGGACGGTTTCGAAATCCTTCTGCCCCAGGCCGAAGCAGGCTCGCTGTGGCGCCAGGTCCTGACGGCCGGCGTCCAGCCCTGCGGACTCGGCGCCCGCGACACCCTCAGGCTAGAAGCCGGCATGCGCCTCTACGGGCAGGACATGGACGAGACCGTCACGCCCCTTGCCTGCGGCCTCGGCTGGACGGTGGCCTGGGAACCCGAAGATCGCGATTTCATCGGCCGCGGGGCCCTGGAGCGGGAGCGCATCGGGGGTTCGCCTTCGATATTCGTCGGATTGATCCTGGAGGAAGCGGGAATCCTTCGCAGCGGGCAGAAGGTGGCCGTCGAAAATGTCGGCGAGGGCGTCGTGACCAGCGGCGGCTTCTCCCCCACCCTGCGGCGTTCGATCGGCCTGGCCAGGGTACCCGCGGCGACCGGGCGCGATTGCTGGGTGGAAATCCGCGGCAGCCTCAAGCGCGCAAAGGTGGTGAAACCGCGCTTTGTCCACCGCGGCAATTCGCTGATCGATATCTGATAGCATCGCTACGAGGGGTGCCGGTCGAAAGAACGCCAAAGACCGGTCATCATGCGGCTACGAAACCGCCTGCTGAAACAGCGAGGAAACTTCGCCATGCCATTCATCCCCCACACCGAAACGGAAGTCCGCGACATGCTCGCGGCCATCGGCGCCGGATCGATCGACGAGCTGTTCGCCGAAATCCCGCTGGACCTACGCTGCGGCGAGCTGAAAGACCTGCCCGAAGCGCTGTCGGAAAGGGAGGTCTGCCGGCTGATGGAGGCGCGTGCGGCCGAGAACCGCAGCGCCCTCTGCTTCGCGGGCGCCGGCGCCTACGAGCACTACATTCCGGCGGCGGTGTGGGAAATCGCCCTGCGCGGTGAGTTTTACAGTGCCTACACGCCTTATCAGGCCGAAGCCAGCCAAGGCAGCCTGCAGGTGTTCTACGAGTACCAGTCCATGATGGCCGGCCTGATGGCCATGGACGTGTCCAATGCCTCGCTCTACGACGGCGCCTCCGCGCTGGGCGAAGCGATCCTGATGGCGCTGCGGACGAACCCGGAATCCCGTTCGCGCAAGGTCCTGTTGCCGCGAAGCCTCAATCCGGTCTACAAGCGCGTCGCCCGGACGCTTACCCGCAACCAGCAGGTCGAACTGGTCGATCTGGACTACGACGGGAGCTTGGGGCGGATCGCCGAAAACGCGCTGGAAACGTTCGAGGGGGAGGAATTCGCCGCCGTGGTCATTCCGCAACCCAACCACTTCGGCGTGCTTGAAGAGGTGGACGTCCTCGCCGACTGGGCCCATTGCCATGGCGCCCGCAGCATTGCCGTGGTCAACCCGACCGCCATGGCTCTGCTGAAACCGCCGGGCGAATGGGGCGAGCACGGCGCCGACCTGGCCTGCGGCGAAGGCCAGCCCCTGGGGATTCCCCTTTCCGCCGGCGGCCCTTACTTCGGGTTCCTCTGCAGCCGCCAGACCTTCGTCCACCAGCTTCCCGGACGCCTGGTCGGCCGTACCGTCGATGTGGACGGCCGCGAGGGCTTCACCCTCGCGCTGCAACCCCGCGAGCAGCACATCCGCCGCGGCAAAGCGACCTCCAACATCTGCACCAACCAGGGACTGATGGTGACGGCGGCAACTCTCTATATGGCATTGATGGGCCCCAAGGGACTGCGCGGCGTCGCCGCCGCCTGCCACGCCAACACCTCGGCGCTGATCGAGCGGCTGACCCGCATCGACGGCGTCGCACCGGTCTTCCCGGCTCCGTTCTTCCACGAAGCCGCGATCCGCCTGCCGCAGGCGGCGGACCGCGTGCTGGCAGCGCTGGCCGAGCGGGGGATACTCGGCGGCCTCGCCCTTTCGGCCGACTATCCCGAACTCGGCGACGCCCTCCTGGTGTGCGCCACCGAAACCCGCGGTCCGGAGGATATGGACCGCTATGCAGCCGCGCTGGCGGAGGTACTCCAATGCTGATTTTCGACCGTTCCCGTGAAGGCCGCGCCTGCGCCAGCTTGTATCCGCAAATCCCCGCCGAAGTCCCCAGCCTGCCAAGCCACCTGCTGCGCCGAACCCCGCTGCCATTGCCGGAAGTGACCGAACTCGACGTCGTACGGCACTACACCCGTTTGTCCCAGAAGAATTTTTCCATCGACACCCACTTCTACCCCTTGGGTTCCTGCACCATGAAATACAACCCCAAGGCGGCGAACGTACTGGCGCGGCAGCCCGGCTTCGCAGCGGTCCATCCCCACGGGGCCGAGCGCTTCGGCCAAGGCACCCTGAGCTGCCTTTACGAGTTGCAGGAATATCTGAAAACGCTCACCGGCATGACCGCCGTCAGCCTCAGCCCCGCCGCCGGTGCCCAGGGCGAATTCTGCGGCGTCGCCATGATCCGTGCCTACCATGCCGCCCGCAACGACCACGAGCGCAACGAAATCCTGGTCCCCGATGCGGCCCATGGTACCAATCCCGCCTCGGCCGCCATGTGCGGCTACGTGGTCCGGGAAATCCCCACCAACCCGGAAGGCGACGTCGATCGGGATGCCCTCGAGCAGACATTGGGACCGAAAACCGCCGGCATCATGCTCACCAATCCCTCGACCCTGGGTGTATTCGAACGTCGCATCCCCGAGATCGCTGCGCAGGTCCACGCCGCGGGCGGCCTGCTCTATTACGATGGAGCCAACCTCAACGCCATCCTCGGCAAGGTCCTCCCCGCTGACATGGGGTTCGACGTCATCCACTTGAACCTGCACAAGACCTTCTCGACTCCGCATGGCGGCGGCGGCCCCGGTGCCGGGCCGGTCGGGGTCAACGCCAAGCTGCAACCCTTCCTGCCCCTGCCGATAGTGGCAAGAAGCTCGAACGGCTGCCGCTGGCTCACCGAAAACGACTGCCCGCAAAGCATCGGCCGGCTCTCCGCCTTCGCCGGCAATATCGGCGTGCTGCTGCGGGCTTATATCTACATCCGCCTGCTTGGGTATCCAGGCCTGCGGCGAGTGGCCGAATACGCCACCCTCAACGCCAACTATTTGCAGAAGAAACTGGCGGAGGCCGGATTCGACACTGCTTTTCCGGCCCGCCGTGCCGCCCATGAATTCATCCTCAGCCTGCAGAGGCAGAAAAAAGATCATCAGGTCACCGCTCTGGACTTCGCCAAGCGACTGCTCGACTATGGCTTCCATGCACCGACCGTTTATTTCCCGCTGCTGATCCCCGAATGCCTGATGATCGAACCCACGGAAACCGAGAACAAAGAGACCCTGGATGCTTTCGTCGACGCCATGGCGGCGATCTTGAAGGAAGCCACCGAGGAGCCGGAACGGCTCAAACAAGCGCCGCACCAAACGCCCGTCCGCCGACTGGATGAAGTGCGTGCCGCCCGCCATCCGGATCTGGCCTGGAAACCGGCAGCGCCGGATGCATCCCGGCGCTGACTTCGAAACATAACGGTAAAAAGCCCTTCCGCCTCACGGCCGGAAGGGCCTGTTGCCCGGAACGGGCGTGGCGCGATCAGCGATACAGGAACTGATCAATGTCGCTGGGAGAGGGGTAGAAGTACCAAGTCTCGGGCGACGTGCAGCCGTCCGGCAACGGATTGCTGGCCGTATCGCGCACCACGGTCACGGACGGGGATGCACCGTTGGGATCGCCCAAGGTGGAGGAAGGGAATGCCGTGGTCGGCTCCAGCAGCCAGGCCTCGACCTTCTTCTTGCTGCAGTACTGGACCGCCGGCATGTAGTACACCGCCTGGTTGACACATGCGTCGGCGGGGAAGAGCTTCGTCTGCCAGCCGGCCTTGACCCGGAAGGAGAAACCGGCGTATCGGCTGCCGGGAAGGTTGCCATTTTTCCAGACCATCGCCCGGGTGCCCTCGCCGCTCGGATGAAGGGGGCCGTTACGGGTTTCGACCTTGCCGAACCCTGCGGTCATCGAGGGAAGCGCGGTACCCCAGTCCCACATCATGGCGTTCTCGATGACCTGGACGGGCTGACCCGAAACCGGCTTGGCGATGCGGTTCAGGGTGTGCCCCTGAGGCGGCATCACGACGACCTCGACGACCGGGAAGTGCTTTTCGCCTTCGCTGCAGTCGTGAGGAATGATCGCCGTCGGATAGACGGTCTTGCCTTCGATGTACTTCACCGGCGAGCCGTCAGGGAAAGCCTGGAAACCGGCGTGTCCGTGGGCCTGGCCTCCACTTAGTGCGATTCCCGCGCCCAGCAGGGATAGTGACAGGATTTTGTTCATAGTGGACATCGTTATCTCTCTATTGGATTTTGTGTTTTTGACAAGGACGGCGCCCATTGGATCAAACACTAAGCATGCCAGAGTCAGATTTACCGCAAGTCAATGATAAAACGACATATCCCGATGACAGGTCATCGCGAAATGCGGCATTTCACTCACTTTGTGAGTTATTTCGCTCACCCCTTGGTGTGACCTCACTCACTATGTCAAGGGCATTTCACCCAGATCGAGCCGCGTCATCGCTTGCGATTCCCCAGGCACTATCTTGGCCAGCCGCCTGTTCTACGTCGCAACCGTTTGACCGTCCCTCTGTTAATATCCCCGCGTACGGACCATTCGCCCCCATGGCCATCCTCGCCTCCGCCAACCAAACCGCGTGAAACGCCTCAGCCGAGTAGCCATCGTCCGCGCCGTCCTGGTCGTTCCCGCCCTCCTGCCGGTGGCGGCACTCTGGTTCGCCCTGGAGCCGCAACCGCTGGTGAATACTCCGCCCCCAGCCGCCCGGCCCTATGACGGACAGGAACTGCTGAAGGTCCGCAAACGGGAAGGAGAAGACAAAACGGTCGAGTTGACAGCGGGCGACATCGAAACCTCAATCAACGATCTGCTAGCCCGGAAGAAACTCGAGGGCGCCGTCCGCACCGAGATGAAAGGGGGGCGCTTGACGGCAGCCGTTACCCTGCGGTTCCCTTACTTGGCGGGCTTGTTCCTGAACTTCCGGCTGACCGTCGAAGACGCAGATCCCTTGCCTGCCCTGACCAGCCTGCGGGTAGGGTCGCTCCCGCTCCCGTCCAAAGCGGTGAATGTCGTCATGATCCGGCAACTGGAAAAAAAGGGCCTGCTGCGGAACACGCCGGACGATCGAGGGCTCATCCTGTCGGCGCATATCCGCGAAGGGAAGCTGGAACTGACTTTGGCCGGCGAATCCCGGACGACCGCAAGCCTTCGCGCGTTAATCATCGAAACTGCCGGTGCCGAACGGGTCCATGCCTATCATGGCCGGCTCGCCACAGCTTTGAACGAATCCAACACCCGACAATTCATCCGTCTTGGGATACTGACACGGGCGCTGTTCGCACTGGCGGAACAACGGTCCGGTACGGCAGATCCGGCGGCGGAAAACCGGGCAGTCATTCTGCTGCTGGCGGCTTATGTGAACGGCTATGATTTGATGAGTGGCCCTGACAGCGAAGCGACTCCGTTGCCCGTACGATCCGTGCTGCTGCAGGGACGGCAGGACCTCGGCAGGCATTTCATGACCTCCGCCGCGTTCGCCCTTGCGGGCCAGCGCACCCTCACCGATGCCATTGGTCTCATCAAGGAATTGAACGACACGCACAGCGGCAGCGGGTTCAGCTTCACCGACCTGGCCGCCGACCGCGCCGGCACGGTATTCGGCAAGCGTGCAGCCCAGCCGCGTTATGCCCGCAGGATCCAGGGTGTACTGGCCGCCAGTACCGACGACACGGTCTTCATGCCGAATGTCGGTGATTTACCGGAACGCCTTCGCAGCGCCGAATTTTTCGAGCGCTTCCGGGATGTCCACAGCCCGGAGTTCGAACGGCTGAAACAGCTCATCGACGAGCGGATCGACCGGCTTTCCCTTTACACCCCTCCTTGACGCACCAGGCAACCGGCGCAAAAAAGCCAGCCCCGGGGGCTGGCTCCGCAAGCCGAAAAAACCGGGAGGCCTTTAGTCGTAATCGAAGGTCTTGTTCGGCAAGCCGGGCAGATGTGGCATCTGCTGCTTGGGGAATTCACCGGTCAGGGCGTTCAGGAAGGCGACTATGTCCGCAATCTGCTGATCGCTCAGATCCTTGTTGAGCTGCAGCTTCGCCATCACCCGCACCGCCTCGTCCAGTGTCTTGACCTTGCCGTTGTGGAAATAAGGTGCGGTCAGCGCAACGTTGCGCAGGGTCGGCACTTTGAACAAATGTTCGTCCTCGGTCTTCTTCGTGACCTCGGCGCGGCCTTTATCCTGGCTGAATCCGTATTTGGCCTCGAACATGCCGTTCTCGAAGGTCGGGAACTTCATGAAGAACGGCGTTCCCTCCGGTAGAGTGGGACCGTTGAATGCCGGCCCGCTGTGGCAGTTGGAGCAGCCCGTCTCGGCGAAGGTGTTCATACCCCGCACCTGCTGTTCGGTCAGGGCGGTCTTGTCGCCGCTGACGTATTTGTCATAGGCGCTGTTGGGCGTGATCAAGGTGCGCTCGTAGGCGGCGATGGCGTTGGCGGCATTGTCCGCCGTGACTACGTCCCCGCTGCCGAAGGCGGCGGCGAAGGCTTCCGGATAACCCGGAATGGCCTTGAGCCGGGCCACGACGTCATCCCAGCTTTTCATGCCCATCTCGATGGGATTGGTCACGGGGCCCTTGGCTTGGGCTTCCAGGCTGGGCGCGCGGCCGTCCCAGAATTGCACGGAGTTGAAGGCGGAATTCCAGACCGTCGGCGCGCTGCGGCCGCCGACCTGGCCGTGGACGCCGACCGAGCCGCCGCGGTTGTCTTCGCCACCCAGCATCACGTTATGGCAGGAATTGCACGAGACCGTGCCGGTCGAGGACAAGCGCGGGTCCAGGTAAAGCATCTTGCCCAGTTCCACCTTGGCCGGGGTGCTCGGATTGGCCGCGGGCTCGGGGGCCTTGGCGGGCAGCGCCTGCCAATCGGCAACCGCCGCCGACGCTCCGGCCGTGAGCAGGGCGCAGGTCAGCAAACGTAGAGTGAACATGGTGACTTCCTCCTCGGTGTGGTGTTGTTTTCAAACGGCGGTGTCGCCGCGTCCAGCGAGTTCTTATAGGGAATTACGCGCCAGTTTGCAACCGCCCCACGCCCAAGTCAGTGCCGGGTCGGCGCCTGCCCCACCCGCACCACCAGGTCTTTCGGGATCGCGACCAGATCGAACGAATCGAGATACCGCGCCACCAGTTCTTCACTGACGTTGATCTCGACACGCGGCGGCGCAGGCTCGCTCAGCCGCTGGATTCGTTTCTCCAGCCGCTGCGCGGAATGGTTCAGGCTCACCACGACACCCAGCCCAAAACCGACCGCCAGGAACAGCAGATACATCGTAATTTCGTTAGTCATCGGAAACTCTCCCCGCCCATAAATCGCGGGCGTCTCATGGTTTTAACATGGTGCCCGGATGGAGAATTTCAACGTCTTGCAATATTCCACCTCACCAACGGCGAGCGCCGTTCGGCGGAGACACCGGTTCAGGCATAATCGCCCCACATTTCAAAATAATGTTACGGAGAGGCGACATGCGAATTTTTCGGACCAAGGCGGTTTCCACGGCCGACTGCTCAGGCAGCGGCTTGAAGCGCTGCCTGGGCGCGCTCGACCTGACCCTGCTCGGGATCGGGGCCATCATCGGTACCGGCATCTTTGTGCTGACCGGCATCGCTGCCGCGACCCAGGCCGGCCCCGCCGTAGTTCTTTCCTTCGTCTTCGCAGGACTGGCCTGCGCCTTCGCCGCTCTGGCCTACGCCGAACTGGCGGCCTGCGTGGGCGGCTGCGGCAGCGCGTACGGCTACAGCTACGCGGCTTTCGGTGAGCTGATTGCCTGGATCATCGGCTGGGACCTTATTCTGGAGTACGCGATCTCGGTAGCCGCGGTCGCCAACGGCTGGTCGGGCTATTTCGCCAACGCTCTGACCGCAATCGGTCTGGAATTGCCGGATGCGCTGACCAAGGCGCCGGAAAAGGGAGGACTCATCAACCTGCCGGCCTCAGCGATCATCTTCCTGCTGATGCTCTTGCTCATCGTCGGTGTGAAGGAGAGCGCCCGCCTCAACACCGTGATGGTGTCGATCAAGGTGCTGGCCATCACGGTGTTCGTCGCCGTCGCCAGCGCCCACGTCGATCCAGCCTATTGGGACCCGTTCCTGCCCTTCGGCTGGTTCGGCCACGATGCCAACGGTAAACCGGTCGGGGTGTTGGCCGGAGCTTCGATCGTTTTTTTCGCCTACGTGGGATTCGATGCGGTTTCCACCGCTGCGGAGGAAGCGCGCAATCCGATGCGTGACGTGCCGATCGGCATCATCGGCTCGCTGGTGTTCTGCACCCTCATCTACATCGTGGTGGCGGGACTCCTCACAGGGGTGGTGCCCTATACCGAACTCAACGTCTCCTCGCCGGTCGCGCACGCGCTGCAGCTGCTGGGCATCCGTTGGGCTTCCGGGCTGGTCGCCACCGGAGTGATCGCTGGGCTCACCACGGTCATGCTGGTGCTTTATTACGCGCTAACCCGCATCATCTTCGCCATGTCCCGCGACGGGCTGCTGTCACCCTGGTTTTCCGCCGTGAACCGCCGCACCCAGACGCCGGTACGGGTCATCGTCCTGTGCGGCCTGTTCATTTCTCTGGTGGCCGGCTTCGTGCCGTTGGGCGAACTGGCCGAACTCGTCAACATCGGCACCCTGTTTGCCTTCGTCTTGGTGTGCCTGGGCGTGATCGTGCTCCGTGTCACGCGGCCGGAGCTGCACCGCCCCTTCAAGACACCCGTCGTGCCCTGGTTTCCGATCCTCGGCGCCCTGTCCTGTAGTGCCCTGATGGCCTTCCTGCCGGCACTGACCTGGCTGCGCTTCGTGATCTGGCTGGGGCTGGGCATCATGATCTATTTCGCCTATTCCTACCGCCACAGCAGGCTGGCGGACTAGCGGTCCCAGACTCGATCCGTGGAAAGGAGGTCTGGGAGAGTCGCCGCGCAGCCATTGGGCTCAGCGAAAACCATCCTTCCTGCGCCGGATTTCCGCGAACACCTCCACGTCCGGTGCATCTCGCAAACCCAGCCCGTCTCTGATTTCCGGACTTTCCGGACGCAGGAACGGGTTGGTCGCCAACTCCTCGCCCAGGCAAGAGGGTACCGTGGGCCGTTTCTCACGCCGCAGGGCCTCGACCCGCTCGAAGCGCTCGTGCAAGGCCGCGTTGCCGGGCTCGATCGTAACGGCGAATCGGGCATTGGCCTGGGTGTATTCATGGGCGCAGAAAACTTTCGTCTCCGCCGGCAGCGCGCGCAGCCGCTCCAGGGAATGCCACATCTGCTCCGCACTGCCCTCGAACAAACGGCCGCAGCCCAACGCGAACAACGTGTCGCCACAGAACAGGGCGGCATCATCCTCGAACCAGAAAGCGACGTGGCCGGAGGTATGCCCCGGAACCTCCAGCATCCGCGCCGATGCAGCACCGAGCGTGAATGCATCACCGTCTTTCAACGCCACATCGATTCCCGGGATGCGGCGACGATCCACTGCCGCACCGACGATGGTACAGCCGGTCGCCGCCTTGAGCTCCAGATTGCCGCCGACGTGGTCACCGTGGTGATGGGTATTGAGTACATGGCTGAGCTGCCAGCCTCTGGCATCGAGCGCTTCCAGTACCGGTCCAGCGACGGCCGGGTCCACCGCGGCGGTGGCGCCGCTGTCGGGCTCGTGGAGGAGATAGACATAGTTGTCTTCGAGCACGGGGATTTGAAGGATTTCGAGCATCAGGACTTGCCTTGTAGGTATCTGGCGATGTCCTCCTTGGAAAAACCGATCTTCCTGGCGATGCGGTCGGCATGGCTGACCCGCGACACCCCTTCGATCAGGCGGTAGGTCGGCTGTTCATTGCGGAATTCCACCTGTCGCGCCTGCCCGATCCGCCTCCCTTGGTAGACGTCCACCAGTTCATGGTTGTGAGTAATAAGCACCGTGGTGTTGCCCCTCTCCCGGAAGCCGTCGAGGATCGCGATGGAGATGTCCATCTTTTCCTCATTGGTCGTCCCTTCCGACAGCTCATCCATGATGACCAGGCTGCGCGGCGTCGAGGCCAGGAAGATGTCCTTGGTCCGCTTGAGTTCGGTGCCGAAGCGGCCTTCGCCGTCCGTCAGATGGCTGATCTCTGGCACCTGGTAGAACACCCGGTCTGCGACGGTCAGTTCGGCCCGCTCCGCCGGCACGTAACAGCCGACCTGGGCCAGGATCTGGACCTGCGCCAGGGTCTTGCAGAATGCAGTCTTGCCGCCGCTGTTGGGACCGGTGATGAAAGTCAGCCGGTGCTCGGTCAGGTCGATGTCATTGGGCACATAGAGCGGACTGTTCTTGGCCAACACCGGATTGCGCACCCCGCGCAGCGACATCCGGTGCCGCTCTCCGTCCAAGATATCCGGCAGCGTCATGAAATGCCCGAAGGACTCGCGGAAGCGGAGAAAGCTCATCAGTTCATCGATCTGGCCCAGCGTATCCAGCGTGGCCTGCACTTCCTCCGAGCGGCGGAAAACCTCGCGCAGAGGATAGATGATGCCATCACGGTCCATGCCGCCGACGATAGGCACATAGACGAAGCCGATCGGCAGCAGGAACAGCCAGAACACCGGCGCGATCGACGCCGCGATGTCTAGCGCGAACGGCAAAAACTCCATTGCGGCCAGAAACAGCAGCACCGTGACGGTAAGGCCGACCGGCTTGAACAGCGATGGCCGAAACCGAATGCCCGGCGTGAACCAGCCCTTTTCGGCCCGGGTGCAGACCCGCTTCTCGGTCCGGTACACCGGCCCCTTCATCAGGGCGTAGGCGCGTGACCGGGCGAAATCCCGGACTTCCTGCACCAGTGCCTTGAGATAGGCGCTGCCCGGTTCGGGCAAACGGTTGGCACGCTCGACCAGGTCGAGCATGAAGCGCGTGCCCTTGATATAAGTGGCATAGCCGTAGCCTTCGACTTCCAGGGGATGCGCAGGCGAACCGATCAGCCCCAGAAACTGGGCGTAGAGGAGATTGTAGAACTCCCCTTCCAGCCTGGCGGCTTCGGCCAGCAGGACTTCCAGTCCCGCTCGCAGTTCTGCGTTCCGCTCCAGTTCCCGCACCGCATCCTGCTTGGCGCGGATCAGTCCGGGATCGACCGGCGGCTGCGCGAGCGAGCGGTACAGCACGGCGCGCCCGATGACCGTGGTGGCATGGTCAACGGCCTCGAACAGCTTATCCACCTCGATGACGCGGAACGCCTGTTCGTCCAGCACCGACGCGCCAGTGTGCCCCGGCGCGACGGAAGGAATCTTGGGCGGCTCCTTGCCGTCGGATCTCAAAATCGTCGGGTAGCCCCGGATATCGATGGATTCCACTGTACCGCCCTCGCTCGATTGACAAAGCGCAATTTTGAACCGGTTCGGCAAAGGAAGGCAAAAGCCACAGCCCCGGCCATCCTCTCCGCAGCCGTTTTCCAGGTACGGCTTACCGCCAAGCCTGGCTCAGCATTTGGTCTATGGCCCCGATGATTTGGTCTCCGACATCCGATAACGATCCTACCCGCCCTCCCAATCGGGCGACCGGCACCAACACGATCTCCAGCGGGTGCAGAACGACATCGACGCCTTCGAGGGTGAAGGCCGGATTGAAACCCGGATCGGGAACTGCGCCAAGCCGGTCCCGACGCACCAGCGGCACCACGACCCGGCGCCGATAAGCGTCGAAGAGCGACGACTGGACGATCACTACGAACGGGACGGCATCCCTGTGTGGGCCGGTATTCCGGTGGACATCGAACTGGGCCATCAAAGCGTCGAATACTCGTCGGCAAAAGAACCGTGTTTTTCCTCGAAGTCATTCCACAAGGCAACGGTCGCTTCGACGCGTCGAGATTGCTCGCGCTGGCGCTGCAGCTCGCATTCGACGAAATCGGCAAGCAGGGATTCGACAACCCCGGACAGGTTATCAGTCAGCTGGCGCGCCTGGGCCACCAGTTCCTCGTTGAGACTGAGGTTGACCGGGCGCTTGCGAACCTGAGAATGGACGATAGTTTTCATTGCGCACCTCTGATGCGCATTCTATGCGCAAAGTCGATATTGCGCATTCAACCCGAAGCGCAGACCAGTCACGCCCGCCGATCCGAACTTGAGGCGATCCCCTGCTGCGCATACCATTACCCGCCCGAATTCCCGCACCGGGCGTAGGAAAATCCGGCGAACCATCGAAGAACCCCCATGCAAAAAGCCTTGTTCAATCTCGTCCTGCGCGGCCTGGAGAAGCAGGTGCCTGCCACCGGCCTCGGCCTGTTCCGGTTGGCGTTCGGCCTGGTCGCGTTTCAGGAAATCTGCTTCCTGTATTACTTCCGCCAGCTGATCTTCGATCCGGTACCCTATCTGGACATCGCTTCGCCCTCCGTCCATCTGTTCCTGGTGCTGTGGGGCATGGCTGCGCTGTGCCTGGCGCTGGGGCTTTACACCCGGCTCGCCGCCATCGCCAACTACCTGCTCTGGCTGATCTTCACGGTGTTCACGCCGATGTGGAAGGACTTCGACGGCGGCTTCGACCAGCTCATGCTGGGATCGAGCCTCCTCTTGATCTTCCTGCCCTCGGAACGCGCCTGGTCGTTGGATCGGCTACGCCTGGCCTGGCGCCATTCGACGGTGGATCGGCGGTACGCCCTGCCGCAGACGGTGCCGGTGCTGTGCTATTTCCTGCCGCTGGCGGTGTCGCTGGGGTTCATTTACTTCGATTCCGTGATCCACAAGCTGTTCGCCGAATTCTGGCGCAATGGCCTGGGGCCCTGGCTGCCCTCCTCGCTGCCATATTACATGTCGCCGCTGGACATGAGCTGGCTGCTGGAAATCGAGCCTCTGCAGCGGGCGATCGGCTACACGATCATCGCGTTCCAGTTCGGCTTCCCGTTTTTGCTGTATTTCCGCCGCTTCCGCGTGCCGCTGATGCTGGTCGGCACGTCGCTGCACGCAGGCATCATCGTATCGCTGAACATCTACCCGTTCGGCTTCGGCATGCTGGTGCATTATCTCCTGATGGTGCCGTTCCGCTGGTGGCGGACCCTCGCGCGAACCCTGCGCCCGGCGGAACCGACGTTGCAAGTGTTCTACGATGAACGCTGTCCGCTATGCCTCAAGACCGTGCTCGCCGTCGAGCATTTCGATGTATTCCGTGCCGTGGAATTCCGCGGACTGCAGACCCATGCCGCGACGGCACCGGCGCTCAAGGACATTCCCGAACAGGACTTGCTGGGGGATCTCTATGCCGTCGACTGCAAAGGACAGCGCCACTTTGGGGTGGCGACCTACGCCCGCATCCTGGTTGCCATGCGTTATCCGGCGCTGGTGGGACTGGTGATGCGGCTGCCGGGCCTGAACGCAATCGCCAACGGGATCTACCGGCGTATCGCCGACAACCGCGTCCGGCTGGGCTGCGATGCGTCCTGCGCCCCCGCGCCCGGGCGGACAGAGCCGGATCTGGCCCAGCGCATCTCCCGATGGGTCGGCGGCAACCTGCATCAGCGGGCCAACCGCATCAGCCGGATGCTGGTGGTCGTGCTGATCCTGCAGATCAACTGCACCCTGCACTACGCCATCCTCTATCGACTGGGCGTGGACACCAAGGCCAATGAAGCCGGACAGGTGCTGACGATGCTCAGCAATGCGCTGATTTCGGCCTCGCACACGTTCCTCGGCATCACCCCGCATCCGCTCTATCTGCACGACCATTTCCAGGGCTACGAGCACATCCTGGGTATCACCTGGCTCGATGCCGATGGTAAGGAACATTGGCTCCCGTTCGTCGCTGCGGATGGCCGGATCGTGTCGCCGAACTGGGGCCGGGTACATTCCATGTGGGCCAACGTCGCGGTGACCCGTCACATGGACCCACGCCGGCTGGACAAATTCGTGCGCAAAGTGACTGCGTTTTGGGGCACCCGGCTCGGGCTGGATCTGAACCGGACCACGTTCGTGCTCAAGCTCAAAACGGTCAAAGCACCGATGGACTGGGAGCCGGGCCTGCGCCGGTACAACCTCGGCCAACCCTGGCAGGACGTCGGCCGGGCGCTGTGGCGCGACGGCGAGATGCGGCTGGAGTTGGACCGCGACCTGGAGGCACTGAGCGCCGACTGAGTCTTCAGTCGTCCGCCTCTGCCGTCGAGGGCAGCAACCACCGCGCCTCCTGCGCCGGGATGGCCTCGACCTCCTTGAGTTTGCGGGTCAGCACGCGGGTGCGGGTTTCGGCCTTGTCGATGGAGCTGGTGGCCTCCTCCAGCTTCTTGCGGGTATAGGCCAGGGCATCGCCGAACTTGGTGAATTCGGTCTTGACCGCTCCCAGGATGGTCCACACCTCCGACGAGCGCTGCTCGATCGCCAGGGTCCGGAAACCCATCTGCAGGCTGTTCAGCATGGCGGCCAGGGTAGTCGGACCGGCCAGAGTCACCCGGTAGTCGCGCTGCAGGGTTTCGGCCAGCCCCGGCCGCCGCAGGGCTTCGGCGTACAGTCCTTCGATGGGCAGGTAGAGGATGGCGAAGTCGGTGGTATGCGGCGGCTCCACGTATTTGTCGCGGATGGTCCGGGCTTCGGTCTTCAGCCGCTGTTCCAGCGCCTTGCCGTTCGCCTCGATACCGGCATGGTCCGCGCTGTCCTGGGAATCCAGCAGCTTCTGGTAATCCTCGATCGGGAACTTGGCGTCGATCGGCAGCCAGACCGGCGCGTCGGTCGAGTCGCGGCCGGGTAGCCGGATCGCGAACTCGACCCGTTCCCCGCCGTTCGGCCGGGTCGCCACGTTCTTGCCGTATTGCTCGGGCGTCAGAATCTGCTCCAGCAAGGCGTCGAGCTGCACCTCGCCCCAAGTACCCCGGGTTTTGACGTTGGTCAGCACGCGCTTCAGGTCGCCCACGCCGGAAGCGAGGGTCTGCATTTCCCCCAAGCCCTTGTGCACCTGCTCCAGGCGTTCGCTGACCAGCTTGAACGACTCGCCCAGCCGCTGCTCCAGCGTATTGTGGAGTTTCTCATCGACGGTCTGGCGCATCTGCTCCAGCTTCTGGCCGTTGTCGTGCTGCAGCGCCTGGAGCCTTTCTTCGATGGTGAGCCGTAGGCGTTCGATGCTCTTTTCGTTGGTCCCGGCGAGGGCTTCGAGCTGGTTTTTCAGCAGCAGGCCGACGCTGTCGAGCTGTTCCTTCTGTACCTCGCCGAAACGCTTCAGCCCCAGGCTCATCTCCTCCCGTCCCTCGCGGGCATCGGCCTGGACCCGCACGAGCTTTTCGTCCATCAGCAGCCGCATCCGCTCGGCCTGATCCTGCTGCGCCGCCTGGAACCGGCCGATCGCCCCGCCGATCTCCTCGCGGTTGTCACGGGAAGCGCGGCCTATCTCGGCGCGGACCTGGTTCAGCTCTTCGCGCAGGAGGCGTTCCATGCGTTCACGCTCTGAGGCAATCGACGCCAGCCGCCGCCCCTGGCGCAAACAAAGGAACAGGCACAGCCATAAGGGCAGCATGATCCCGGCGAGAAGTGCAACAGCAACATAGAGGGCAAGTCCTTCAGTCAAATCAATTACCTTTCATTAATATTGGAAATAGTCTAATCTTTCCAGGGCCGGCACATTGGGCTCGGGAACATCCTGTCGGCGCTTTGACAACAAAACACCGGGTACCGCCTCTTCCTTAGACAGCGCCCGGGCGGACAAAGAAGGGGACCGCACAATGTATACGATGAACCCCCATTTCAAACAGGGGATGGCGAGCGTCCTCGCCGTCTCCCTGGCCGCTCTTGCCGGCATGGTCCAGGCCAAGGAGCTGACCATCAGTTCGGCATCGTGGAATGCGAAAACCAAGAGTCTGAGCCTGGCGGGGAGCAGCGAAAACCGGGCCACGATCACCCTGTACAACGCCCGGACCAATGCGAAACTCGGGTCGGCGACGGCCAACGCGAAAGGCGCCTGGAGCAAGACGCTCTCGAAACCGGCGACCGTGCCCTGCCGCGTTCGCGCGACTTCCAAGGACTCGGCGACCGAACGCGACGTCTCCAACGCTCCCGCCAATTGCTCCGGCAGCGCCCCCAACCAGCCGCCGATCGCCAATGCCGGCCCGGACCAGTCCGTCACCCTCGCCCCGGGCCAGAGCAGTATCGCCGTGGCCCTCAACGGCGGCGGCTCCTCCGACCCGGACGGCAGCATCGCATCCTACCAATGGACCGGCAATCCCGATCCCGCCGACACGGTCAGCCCCAGCGTCACCCTGACCGCGGGCACGTATGTCTTCACACTCACTGTCACCGACGATAAGGGGGCGACCAGCGCCGCCGATACGGTCCAGGTCACCGTTGCCGCGCCGCCCGCCGCCTCCGCCGGTTCGATCAATTCCACCAGTGCTGGCTCGCTGGCCAAGGTGACCACCCCGGTAGCCGAACCGTCCAAGGTCACCAGCAGCAACTACAGCGTGCTGGCGGTCAATGATCTGGGCATGCACTGTGTCGATCTCGACACCCGCATTGTCAACATCCTGCCGCCCTTCCAGGTGATGCTGGGACAGGTCGTCCAGAAAGGCGCGAAACCGGTCATCAACCCGCAGGGGGTCGAGCTGTATTATTCGGCGGTATCGAACCCCAAAGATCCCATCCTGTCCCGGAACGACCTGTTCAACGGCATTGCCGCGGACGGCACGACCTTCAAAACCAATTTCTGGGACAGCCTCGCCCATGGCGCCTATGACGCCTTCTATCCGCCCCTGGACCAGCCGCCGCTTAACCTCCCCCCCGGCACGAAACTGGCCGATCTGGTGCCCGTCGACAAAGGGCTTCCGGTGCCCAACGCGGAAAAGCTCTATATCGGCAGCGACGGTAGGGTCAACAGCGGCGACGAACAGCTCGCCGTCGCTCAGCATGCGATGCCGGGATTTTCCAGTCCGTATGCCGCCAACGCTCCGCAGCGCGTCGAAGAGCGTTATACCCACAAGCCGATGTTCGTAAATTTCCCCTTCGGCTACGTCGCGAACGACGTCAACTGGTTCGAGGCAGCGGGCATCCCGTTGGCGCCGTTCGATGATTTCGGCCGGCAGAACCCTTTCCCGCTGGTGAGAGTGCAGGCGAAGAGCGGCAACACCGTGCTTGCCACCGTGGATACGGTGCTTCCGGTATCGAGCGAAGCGAGCTGCACCAACTGCCACTCCGATCCAGCCGACGTCACGACCAGCCGGTCGAGCCGGCCGACCGACGTATTGCGGGGTGCCGGCCTGGCAGTCGCCACCGGGGTCCAAGACCCAGACACCAACAACCCCCGCAAGGTCAGCGTGGAATACGCCGCCGACATCAACATCCTGCGCCTGCATGACCTCCGTCAGGGCGCGAACTACGTCGATCCCACCGGCGCGAAAACGCCCTGCGATATCAAGTCGGGCCTCCCTGCCAGTTCCAACGGTGATGCCAACTGCCTGACCTACAAGGCGGTGGTACAGAACAAGCCGGTGGTATGCCAGAGCTGCCATTACACCCCCGCCCTGGACCTGGCCCAGGTCGGCCCGCAGGCCGGCGCCGTCGGCGGCCCCGCCAACGGCCGCAACCAGCTGGCGCACCAGAGCAATTCGCGGGTGATGCACAACCACCACGGCGCCTTCACCGACCTGTTCACGGCCATTCCGGCGCCCGATCAGGATCCTGCGACCGGCGCCATCCGGAATCAGGCCGAACGATTGACGGCGCTGGAACAGAACTGCTACCAGTGCCATCCGGGCAAGGAAACCAAATGCCTGCGCGGCGCCATGTTCAACGGCGGCATGCTGTGCAGCGACTGCCACGGCGACATGAAGCAGATCGGCGCCGACTTCTCCACCGGCGTCTCCCCCGCCAACCCTGGAGCCTTCGTGTTGAACCAGGGCAACTTCTACAATCCGGCCAGCCGCCAGCCCCGGGTACCTTGGGCCAACGAACCCGGCTGCGGCTCCTGTCACACGGGCGACGCCAATGGCAACCTGACGGGCTCGGCCAACGTGATCGTCAACAAGGTCGATAGCAAGGGCAACCAGGACGGCATCCGCCTGCGCCAAGCCTTCCGCACGGGCGATGCCAAGGCCACGCCCATCGTACCCACCAACAAGCGCTTCGCCGAGCCGGCCATTCCCGTCCAGTTCAACGGCTTCAACAACCCGGGCGCGGGTAATCCCAAGCTGTACCGGGTGAGTACTGGCCACGGCGGGGTGATGTGCGAAGGCTGCCACGGCGCGACCCACGCCGAGTGGCCGAACGCCACGGCCAATGCCAACGACAATCTGGCCGCCTCGCAGTTGCAGGGCCATACCGGCACGATCGCCGAGTGCACGACCTGCCACACCGCCGGCAGCCTGCCGAGCAGCACCCAGGGCGGCCCCCACGGCATGCACCTGGTCAACGACAGCCGGTTCTACAACGATGCCCATGGAGATCTGGCGGAGGATCAGAACGGGCAGCCCGGCGGCGGCACCTGTGGCGCCTGCCATGGCAGCGACCACCTCGGTACCGTCCTCTCACGCGCCGCCACCGACCGCAGCTTTTCGGTGGAAGGCAAGACCGTGAGCGTCAAAGCCGGCCAGCCGGTGGCCTGCGATCTCTGCCACAGCCTGAGCAAGAGCTTCGAGCGGTAGAAAACCGGGAGCCGGTTATGTTCGCGGCCCGCCCAAGAGGCGGGCGCGAACCACGGAACACCTTACGATATCCGCTGGACGTTGTTCATTCCTAGGGCGAAAGACGCCCATTTTATTCACACGGCGAAAAAACCGGCCGCATCTGCCTTCCGGAAGGCCACCCAACCGATCGGCGCCTCGCGGCTGAGCACGACGCCGTCGGAAATCGGGGGCATGTTGAATCCCTTGACCCGGACCCTCAGCTAGTGTTTGTAATTACTGTCAGAACTCATCGATTCCTCTCCCTATTTTAAAGAACGAATCGGACGTATTGAAATCCTCCGCAGCAGCGGAGGAATACCAAAAAGACTCCACAGCGAAGGCTTGCCGATCCGCGGCCCCCTAGGCGGTACGGCCTTTAACACGTTATTGTATTGACATTTCTCCCCAGGGACACTCTTGATGAACGACGACGCCATGCACGGCCTCGGCATAGCCGATTTCCGCTACCCCGACCTCCACGATCCCGAAAAGCTTCGGCTTCTGCACCAGGCGTTCGAAGACTGGGCACGGCAGCGGGAGCCCGACCTGATCGCGGCATTCCAGGGCTACCGTGCATCGAACGGTACCGACATGGCGCCCGAGGCCATCTCGGAACTTTTGGTGAGGATGGCGCCGCATGTCGGGGAGTTCGTCGCCCGCCTGTTTGGCGTCGAGGTGGAGCGCGAACGGCAGATGGCCGAAATTCGGGACAGCTTCGCCACGATCTTCGCCTTCCGCTCGGAAATCGTGGTGAAGCTGCCGAGCCGCTTCAAGAATGTCTCCACCGAAGACTGGGATGTGGCAGCACTGGCGGCGAAGATCGACATTCTCGTCGAAGCCTTCGCGCCGGAATACGCGGCCTCGGACCGCGAAGCGGCGGTGGCCAGGGTTGGCTTGGCATTGCAGAATCTGCACACGCACTACGAGGCGGAATCGAAACAGCCGGGCGGTGGCCCGCTCCCCGACCCTGAAGCGCGCATCGCCAAACTTCGTGCCCAGCTCGGCGCCCATCCGCGGGCTGCCGCCTGGAAGGATGTGACCTCCCTGGGCGATGCCGATTTCGCCGCCGGCCTGTTCGGGGAATTCGAGCGTTGGTGCTTTGCCGCCAGCCGCGATGAGTGCCTTAGATCTCAGGTCAAGGATTGGGTGAGCTTCAAGGTTCCGGCCAAGACCGACTTCGGGCACCTGGTCCACCACCTCGTGGAATACCGCAATGGCTATAGCGTCTGGACCGCCGAACCCGGCCACCACCGCCGCCGCGACGGTTTCGCCCTGACCGATCCGCGCTTCCCCGAGCGCCGGGTTCTGTACGAGGTCGATCACTGTATCTACTGCCACGACCGGGATGCCGATTCCTGCTCCAAGGGTATGCGCAACAAGAAGGACGGCGGCTTCAAGACCAATCCGCTGGGCATCCCCATCACCGGCTGTCCGCTGGAGGAAAAGATTTCCGAGATGCACTGGCTCAAGCGCCAGGGCGACAACATTGCAGCCCTCGCGCTGATCACGGTGGACAACCCGCTCTGTCCCGGCACCGGCCACCGCATCTGCAACGACTGCATGAAAGGCTGTATCTACCAGAAGACCGAGCCGGTCAACATTCCGCAGATCGAGACCAACGTCCTCACCGACGTGCTGTTCATGCCCTATGGCTTCGAGATCTACAGCCTGCTTACGCGCTGGAATCCGCTCAACATCAAGCGCCCCTACGCCCTGCCATACAACGGCCGGAACGTGCTGGTGGCTGGCATGGGACCGGCTGGCTACACCCTCTCGCATTATCTGGTGAACGAAGGCTTCGGTGTGGTGGGCATCGACGGACTCAAGATCGAGCCGCTGCCGGCCGAGCTGATCGGCGACGAACACCATCCGCCCCAGCCGATCCGTGACTTCGGCGCGCTCTATGAGAGATTGGACCGACGCATCATGCTCGGCTTCGGCGGTGTTGCCGAATATGGCATCACGGTGCGCTGGGACAAGAACTTCCTCAAGGTCATCTACCTGAACCTGCTGCGGCGCAGGAATTTCCGCTGCTACGGAGGAGTGCGTTTCGGCGGAGCGATCACGATCAATGAAGCCTGGGATTTGGGCTTTGACCACATCGCCATCGCTTCGGGTGCCGGCAAGCCCACCCTGATCGAGCTGAAAAACAACCTGATCCGGGGCATCCGCAAGGCTTCCGATTTCCTGATGGCCTTGCAGCTCACCGGCGCGGCCAAGGAATCCTCGCTGGCGAACCTGCAGGTTCGGCTGCCGGCCGGTGTCATCGGCGGCGGCCTCACCGCCATCGATACCGCCACCGAATTGCTGGCCTATTACCCGGTCCAGGTCGAGAAGATCCTGCACCGCTACGAAAAGCTCTGCGCGGCCTATGGCGAGCCGGCCGTGCGCGCCCGCTACGACGCCGAGGAACTCGGGATACTCGACGAATTCCTGGCGCACGGCCGGGCGATCCAGACCGAGCGGCGGCGCGCCGAAGCCGCCGGCGAGACACCGGATTTCTTGCCGCTGCTGAACCAGTGGGGCGGCGCCACCTTGTTCTACCGCAAGGGTATCAAGGACTCGCCCGCTTACCGCCAGAACCATGAAGAGATCAAGGAAGCCATGGACGAAGGCATCGTACTGGCGGAAGGCTTGAGCCCGCTGGAGGCGCTGGAAGACGAGTACGGCCACCTCAAGGCGCTGCGCTTCGAAAAGCTGGAGGAACGGGATGGTCGCTGGCAACCCGTCGGTGAAATCGAGGTTCCGCTGCGGAGCCTCTTCATCGCCGCGGGCACCTCGCCCAACACCATCTACGAATCCGAGCATCCGGAAACCTTCGAGATGGATCACAAGTTCTACAAGCGCCACGTGCCCGAATGGGTCGGTGAGACACCCGGTCTGGTGCCGGTACAGGACGAGCCATGGCCTAAGATCGGCAAGCCAGCCCCCTTCACCTCCTATCACCGTGGCGGCAAGTTCATCACCTTCTACGGCGACAACCATCCGGTCTATGCCGGCAACGTGGTCAAGGCCATGGCCAGCGCCAAAGACGGGTACCCCTATATCGTCCGTCTGTTCGAAAAGGAGCTAAAGCGGCTGGACCCGGCGGAACAGTCCCACCGCGACCGGAACCTCCAGGCATTCCAGGCGGTGATCGACGACGCTTTGACCGCTCGCATCGTCGCGGTGAATCGTCTGACACCGACCATCATCGAAGTGGTCGTCCGCGCCCCGGCCGCCGCCAAACACTTCCAGCCCGGCCAGTTCTACCGGGTGCAGAACTACGAGGCGCTGGCCCCGGTGGTGGAAGGCACGGTGCTGGCCACTGAGGGCATCGCGCTCACCGGCGCCTGGGTGGACAAGGACAACGGCCTGATCTCGCTGATCGCGCTGGAAATGGGCAGCTCTTCCAGGCTGTGTGCGCAATGGAAACCCGGTGATCCGCTGGTGGTGATGGGTGTCACCGGCGCGCCGACCGAAATCCCTTCGGGTCAAACCGTAGCGCTTGTCGGGGGAGGCTTGGGCAACGCGGTGCTGTTCTCGATCGGCAAGGCGTTGCGAAGCGCCGGCAATCAGGTGATCTATTTCGCTGGCTACCGTAACAGCTCGGACGTTTTCAAGGTTGAAGAACTCGAAGCGGCATCGGATCTGCTGGTCTGGACGGTGGACAAGCGTGAGGGCAACACCCCCATTCCGATCACCCGCCCCGACGACAAGTCCTTCATGGGCAACATCGTCGAGGCCATGCTGGCCTATACCAAGGGCGAACTGGGCCCCACCCCCATCCATCTCGACGACGTCGACCACATGATCGTGATCGGCTCGGACCGCATGATGGAAGCGGTCAAGCATGCCCGCCACGGTCTGCTGGCGCCTTACCTCAAGCCGCACCACGCCGCCATCGGCTCGATCAACTCACCGATGCAGTGCATGATGAAAGGCGTGTGCGCCCAGTGCCTGTGCAAACACGTGGATCCGGAAACGGGACGCGAGTATTTCGTGTATTCCTGCTACAACCAGGATCAGGAACTGGACCGTGTGGATTTCCCGAATCTCCGGGCCCGGCTGCGGCAGAATTCGGTGCAGGAGAAGCTGTCGGCGCTCTGGCTGGACTGGCTTTTGAGCCGGCAGACCTGAGGCGGCCGTGGCGATTCGGCTGAAAAGGGTCTACGAGCCAAGCTCCCCGGAAGACGGCGAGCGTTTCCTGGTGGAACGGCTATGGCCGCGCGGCATGTCGCGGCCAGCGCTGGCGTTGGATGGCTGGCTAAAAGACATCGCGCCCAGCAATGAACTACGACGCTGGTATGGGCACGATCCCCGCAAGTGGGAGGAATTCAGGCAGCGCTACTTTGCTGAACTGGACCGCGCGCCAGCAGCGCTGACCCTCCTGCTGGAAGCCTGCAGCCGCGGTACCGTGACGCTGCTCTACAGTGCCCGCAATAGCAAATGCAATAGCGCCGTCGCCCTGCGAGACTACCTGGAACGTCACTTGAGGCCGGATCCGACCTGACTCGAGGCGCGACCCAAAGCCAAGCGTAACAAACCGGCAACGCTGATGGCATCGGTGATCTCCCCGGAGATCACCATGGCGACAGCATCGGCCAGCGGGAGCTTCCAGATGCGCAGGTCTTCGGTTTCCTCGAATTCCGGCTCACCTTCCTCCAGGTCTTCTGCGACGAACACGAAACCTTCCTCGTCGGTGACGGAATTCGAGGTGTGGAGTCGCATGAGGAACGTCCAGGAGGCGGCGGTAAGACCGGTTTCCTCCTTCAGCTCGCGCCGGGCCGATTCCAGTATGGATTCACCTTCGGGCGAACCGCCCATCGGAATCTCCCAGGACCAGGTATCGGGTACATAGCGATACTGGCCGACCAGCCAGGTATTGCCCCGGCCGTCGAGGGGGATGATACCGATCGCCCGGTTCTTGAAGTGAATGCGGCCGTACAGGCTGATGCCGCCGCCGGGATTGACGACCTTGTCCTCATCCACGTGGATCCAGGGGTTGTCGTAGATCTCCCGCCGGCTTAGCAGGCGCCAGGGATTCGACTCCGCCACAGGATCAAATCCGGTGGAACGCCGGGCTGAATTCGTGCACCGCATCGATCATCGCGCCGACGTGCTCGGGCTTGATGTCGGGCGTGACCCCATGGCCGAGGTTGAACACATGGCCGCTGCCGGTACCGTAACGCTCGAGGATCTTCCGGACTTCCCCGCGAATGACTTCGGGCCTGGCATAGAGCGCCACCGGATCGAGGTTGCCCTGCAAAGCCACCCGGTCGCCGACCCGCTGTCTCGCTGAACCGATGTCCGTGGTCCAGTCCAGACCGAGCGCGTCATAACCGGCGTCCGCCATCGCCTCCAGCCATTGCCCGCCGCCCTTGGTGAAGAAGATCGCGGGGATGCGGCCCCGCGCGGTCAGCCGAAGCTGCTGGAGCACGCGCTCGGCGTAGCGCAGCGAAAATGTCAGATAGTGCTCCGCGTCCAGATTGCCACCCCAGGTATCGAACACCATCACGGCATCGACGCCCGCCGCGATCTGGGCGTTCAGATACAAGGCGACCGCATCGGCAAGCTTTTCCAGCAGTTCATGCATCAGCGCCGGCTCCTCATACATGAGGCATTTGATCTTGCGGAACTCCCGGCTGCTGCCCCCTTCCACCATATAGGTGGCCAGAGTCCAGGGACTGCCCGAAAAACCGATCAACGGCGCCCGATCGCCCAGGTGCTGCTTGATCAGCCGCACTGCGGCCGGCACGTAGGCCAGCTCCGCTTCCGGATCCGGCACACCCAGCCGGTGGATGTCTGTGGCGCCCCGGATCGGATTGCGGAACCTCGGTCCCTCGCCCTCGACGAATTCCAGACCCAGCCCCATGGCGTCGGGGACGGTCAGAATATCGGAGAACAGGATCGCCGCATCCAGCCGGTAGCGCTCCAGCGGCTGCAAAGTCACTTCGCAGGCGAGTTCGGGGGAGGTGCAGAGATTCATAAAGCTGCCGGCCCGCTCCCGGACCTCGCGGTATTCCGGCAAGTAACGGCCCGCCTGGCGCATCATCCAGACCGGAGTCCGCTCGACCGGCTGGCGCAGTAGGGCGCGGATGAAGCAATGAGTCATGGTATGTCCTTCGTCGGTTCGGTGGCCTCAGCGACCGTAGCATTCCAAGGTGGCCCGTAACAGTCCAGCGTCCACGGCCACCGGCAGGGTCGCCTCACCCAGGGATTTGAGCAGAATCAGCCGCAGGCCGCCGTCGACGTTTTTCTTGTCGACCGCCATGTGTTCGAGAAAGGCGTCCGCATCCAGCTCGCGCGGCGGGACGACCGGCAGCCGCGCCCGCTCCAGCAGGCGGATCACCCGTGCCACGTCGTCGTCACCGATCCAACCCAGGCGGCGGGACAGATCGGCCGCCTGGCACATACCGATCGCCACCGCTTCGCCGTGTAGACATACGCCATAGCCCATGCCGGTTTCGATAGCGTGGCCGAAAGTGTGACCCAGGTTCAGCGTTGCCCGCACCCCGGTTTCGGTCTCGTCTTCCGCCACCACTTCCGCCTTGTTGATGCAGGAACGCTCGATCGCATAGGCCAGGGCGTCCGGCTCACGCCGAAGCAGGCTTTCCACGTTCGCTTCGAGCCAGACCAGGAATTCCGGATCGCGGATCAAACCGTATTTGATCACTTCCGCCAGACCCGCGCTCAGTTCCCGGTCGGGGAGGGTATTCAAGGTGTCGGTGTCAGCCAGGACACAGCGCGGCTGGTAGAAGGCACCGATCATGTTCTTGCCGCGCGGATGGTTGACCGCAGTCTTGCCTCCCACCGAAGAATCGACCTGGGACAGCAAAGTGGTTGGCGCCTGGATGAAAGGCACGCCGCGCTGATAACAGGCCGCTGCGAAACCGGCCAGATCGCCGATCACCCCCCCGCCCAGCGCCACGATGGCGGCGTTGCGACCGAAGCGCCGACTCAGTAGCGCATCGAACACGGCCATCGCCGAGTCCATGGTCTTGTGGGCCTCGCCGTCCGGCAGCACGAGACTGCCCGTTTCCTTGCCGGCCAGGGACGCGAGCATGCGGTCGAGGTACAGCGGCGCCACCACTTCGTTGGTCACCACCATGACCTGTCTGCCCGGCAGGTGCGCCTGAATCAGGTCCGGACGGCCCAGCAGGCCGCATCCTATATGAATGGGGTAGCTGCGATCCCCCAGCTCGACGTGTAAGGTTTTCATTCCGCCCGCAGTCTGGTTCCGGATTTCTCGTAAGCGTTGATGATACGGCGGACGGCATTGCGGCTCGACTGCTGGCCGGTATCGACGATGTAATCGGCAAGCTCGCGATAGATGGGATCCCTCACCCGCAGCAGCTCTTCCAGCCTTTGCCGGGGATTCTCCGTCCGCAACAGGGGCCGGTTGATGTCCTTTTGGGTCCGCTCCAACTGCTTCTGGACCGAGCACTGCAGGTAAATTACCAAGCCCCGCGCCGCCAGATGTTCCTGATTTTCCGGCATCAGCACGGAACCGCCGCCGGTGGCCAGCACGATCCCTTCCTTGCCTGTCAGGTCGGCGATGACTTCCGACTCGCGGCGCCGGAACCCGGCCTCCCCCTCGTATTCGAAAATCATTGGCACCGTGACCCCGGTCCGACGCTCGATTTCCTTGTCGCTGTCCCAAAACTCCAGCCCCAGAGCCCTGGCAAGCAGGCGGCCCACCGTGGTCTTGCCCGCTCCCATCGGGCCAATCAGGAAGATGTTTCGACGGTTTCGCATCGTGTCCTGCGCCAACTCAAGCGGGAAATGATAACACGCACCAGCCCGCATCCCGGCGATCTCAGGGATTCATGGTCGTCTGCTTGACGATCTTCGGCGTGATGAAGATGAGGAGTTCCTTCTTTCTGTCCTCGACCGCGTTGCGCCGGAACATGAAGCCGATACCGGGAAGGTCGCCGAAAAACGGCACTTTGTCGGTGTTGTTGCGCCGCGTGCCTTCGTACACGCCGCCCAGCACCACCGTTTCGCCGTTGGCCACCTGCGCCACGGTGTCGATTTCGCGCTTTTCGATGGCGAAATTGCCATTGGGCGCGAGTTCGCCCTTGTCATCCTTCTTTATCATGAGATCCATCAGAATATGGTCGTCCGGCGTGATGTGCGGCGTCACGTCCAGTTCCAACACGGCGGGCTTGAACGCGACGTTCTGTACCGGCAGGCCCCCGCCGGTGCCCTGCTGGGTGATCTGGTAGGGCAGCTCCACGCCCTGCATGATCTTGGCCTTGGACTGGTCGGCGGTGAGCACCCGCGGATTGGCGACGATCTCGCCGCGGCCTTCCTTCTGGGCCGCCGACAATTCGAGATCAAGCAGGTAATCGCCCATGGAAACCACGTATTGCGCCGTGCCGTAGGGCGACAGGGTGGTAAGCCTCGCCAGGTCGACCCCCAGGTCCGCCATGCTGCCGGTAGGGTTCAGGCGCTCCGCGGCGGTCAGGTTTTTGGGCCGGAAATCCAGCTTGGCGCCCAGCTCGCGTAGGAAGTCCACGTTGGCGATCACCACCCGCGACTCGATCATCACCTGCCGCACCGGCTTGTCGAGCTGCCGCACCAATTCGCGGATGCGTTCGAGATTCCTGGGCGTATCCTGGACGATGAGCTGATTGGTGCGCGGATCGGTGGTCACGTTGCCACGGCTCGACAGGATCGACTGGGTCACGTCGTAGGCCTCGGTGGCAGTCACACCCGGCCCGCCGGTCAGCGCTTCCGGGCGGGTGATGGCTTTTTCCGCCTTCTCGGTCGTGCCCATGATGACCTTCTTGATATCGTCGGCCTTGGTGTAGTTGATCTGGATGATCTCGGTCCGCAATGGCTCCAGGTCCTCGACGACTTTCAACGCTTCCAGTTCGTCGCGCTCGAGCCGGTTGATCTCATCCATCGGAGCCACGCGGATGATGTTGCTGTTCGCCTCCTGCCGCTTGCCTAGCCCCTTGGCCTTGAGAACCAGGTCCAGCGCCTCGTCCCACGGAACCTCGTTGAGTCGCAGGGTGAGGCTGCCCTGCACGGAATCCGAAGCCACGATATTCAGATTGGTGAAGTCCGCCAAAATCTGCAGTACATTGCGTACCGGAATGTCCTGAAAGTTCAGGGAAAGGCGTTCCCCCGAAAACACCCGTCGCCGCTTCTTGGCTTCCTCTTTCTCGGCCCGGCTCAAGGGGCGCAGTTCCACAGTGAGCATTTTGCCGGACTGGTAGGAGGAGTAATCGTATTCGTCCGACACCGGCGTGATCAGCAGCCGGGTACCCCGACCGACGGGCATCGCCTCGATCCATTTCACCGGTGTGGCGAAGTCGAGCACGTCGAGCCTGCGCGCCAGCCGGCCCGGCAGACTGGTACCGGGAAGGTCGGCGATCACGCTGCGCCCTTCTTCCCGGAGGTTGACGACGGTATTCGGATCACTCAGGGTGACCAGCAATCGGCCCTCCCCGTGCTCGCCGCGCCGGAAATCGACGTTCTCGACCTGCGGCCCACCGACCACCGGCCGTTCGGCCACCACGACCGGAGCCGATTCCGGGCTGTCGGCTCCGCTCCCGGCCTTCCCGCCCTGCAGGATCACATACAGGAAACGCTCCGCGACGCGGGTGGTATAAGGAACCACCGTGGCCAGATTCAGGATCACCCGCGTCCTGCCGCCGGCCGCAATCACCTGGACGGTTTCGACGCCGGCCTGGTGCACGGCGATCGGCTTTTTGTCCAGGCTGCTTCGGACACCAGCCAGATCCAGCGCGATCCGGGCGGGATGTTCCATGGTGAAAGACCGGGGTTCCGGCGCCGGCCCGTCGAAACTGAGGCGGAGCTGGAAATTCTCGCCGGGCAGCGCCGTGAAATCGATGGACTGCAGCGCCGCTCCAGCCGCCGACGCCGTCCAGCCCAACCCCAAGACCAATAGCCCCACGATCCAGCACAGCGGAATTTTCCTCCCCGCCAAACCTCGAATGACCAACCCTCTCACACCGCCCTCTTCACTTTTTTTCACCCCCCGCTTCCGTCAACGTCATCGTGACGCTGCGCTCCAGCCATCCGCCCTGGGCGTCTGGAACGATTTCGACCAGCTCGACCCCGTCTTCGCTGATGCGCGTGATCTTGCCGAAATTCCTGCCCATGTGGTTACCGGTCCGAACCCGGTGTATCGTGCCGTCGGCGGCGCGCACCAGCGCCCACATAGTCCCGGAAATCCTGACCGTCCCGACCATCCTCAAGCTATCCAGCTCGTAGCTCTCGAGCTGCTCCTTCTGGCGGGACAGATCGGGGTGAATTCCGTTGTCCCTCGCGGCCGTCTCGGCTTCGTCGGGCTTTTCGATGGGTTGGAAAGGGTCATGCAAGCCCTCCGGGGTGAACACAAACGGCGACACCGTCTTGATTTCCGGCAACGGCTCGATGTTGACTTTCTGGCGCGCCTTGACGTCGGCCACATAGCGCCTGAGGTCGGCCAGTTCATCCTCGGCGCAGCCGGACAGGCAGCCCAGTGCCGCCAGCGCCCAAGCGTACTTCGCCGGAACCGCCATCAGCGCCGCCTGCGCTCAGCCGCCGAAGAGGAGGTCGCGGCACCGTCGTCGAGATAGCGATAAGTCTTTACCAGCGCCGTCATGACCAGCCCCGCCTCCCCGCGCTTGGGGGCTGTGCCATCGACGGAACGTGAAGCGATCTTCACGTTATGGACGGTGACGATACGGGGAAGCGAGGCCAAGCCGCTCACGAAGGCTCCGAGCTCCATGTAGGTGCCGACGACGCGGATCTCGATCGGGAGTTCGGCATAGAATTCCTTGGAAACCTCGCCGCCGGGCTTGAACAGTTCGAATTCGAGACCGCTCGCCAGGCCAGTCTGGGAAACATCCACCAGCAGATCGGGCACCTGGGTGCGGTCGGGAAGCTGCCTCAGCAAATCACCGAAGGTCTTCTCGATGTCCGCCAGCTGCAGTTTGTATTCTTCCAGGTTGACCGCCTTCTTTTGCTTGAGCTCGAAGGTCTCCTTGAGTTCCAGCTCCCTGCGCTGCTGAGCTTCCAGTTCGACCAGCTGGGCGCGGGTGTCGAGGTAATACCAGACGCTGGCGAGCACGGCGCTCAGTAGGCCGATGACGGCAAGTTTGACCGGCGTCGGCCAGGACCCCGCATACTCGAGGTCCCAGTTGATCTTAGCGAGGTTCACGGCGCCTTCTTCTCCGTCGGGAGCGGGTCCTCGCCGATCCGGCTCTTGGGACCCTGTTTCATCCGCAGGGTAAAGCGGCTGCCCCTTTCCTTGCCCCTTACCTGTCCATCCGGCTTGTTTTCGATGACCTCCAGGACTGGATCGTACAGCCACTCCGATCCCTCCAGATTCCGCATATAGGCGGAAACCCGGGCATTGGACTGCGCGATACCGTTGACCGTGATGGCGCGATCCTCCTGGGTCAGGTCCCGCAGGCGTACTCCTTCCGGCACCGTCCGCGCGATTTCATCGAACAGATGCACTTCTTCGGGCCGGCTCAACTGCAATTGCTGGATGATTTCCATCTTGGCCACCAGCCGGCTTTTCTTGGCTTCCATGTCCCGGATTTCGGCGATCTGGCGCTCCAGCGCCCCGATTTCGCCTTCGAGATACTGATTCCGCCGGCTCTGGCTGTCGATGGCGGCCCCAATCTGGGTCCGGACCAACAGCATCATTGCCCCTGTCAAGGCCAGGCCGAGCCCGGTCCAGATGGCGAACTCTTTCTGCCGTTCGCGCCGAAGAGCGGCGCGCCAGGGCAGGAGGTTGATGCGCGTCATCGGTCGAAACTCCGCAGCGCCAGGCCGCAGGCCAGCATCAGGGCCGAAGCGTCGTAATTCAGCCGCTCCTGCCGCACCCGCCCTGAAAAACTCATGCTCCGGAAAGGATTGGCGACGACGGTGGGAACCTGCAATGCCGCCTCGACGTAACGGTCGATTTCCGGGATCATGGCGCAGCCGCCGGCCAGCACCACCGCATCGAAGCCACGCTGAGCAGTGGACGAGAGATAGAACTGGAACGACCGGCGGATCTGCTGAACCAGAGCGTGCTTGAACGGCTCCAGCACTTCCTCTGCGTAGTTGCCGGGAAGGCTCCCCTCTTTCTTCGCCAGCCCCGCTTCCTCGTAGGTCAGACCGAAGCGCCGCTGGATCTCGTCGGTGAGCTGCATGCCACCGAAACCCTGTTCCCGGGTATAGATGATCGAACCGTCGTGGATGACGTTGAGCGTGGTGGCCACGGCCCCCACGTCGGCCACGGCTACCGCCCGGTCGCGGAGGAGCGGCGGAAGCTGGTCCTTGACCAGCTCGAAGGCACGTTCGATGCCATAGGATTCGACATCGACGATTTCGACGCCGAGCCCTGCGTTTTCCAGAACCGAGACCCGATCCTCCACGTTCTCCCGGCGGGTCGCCACCAAAAGCACATCCACCAGATCGGGGTTTTTCGTGCTCTTCCCCAGCACCTCAAAATCCAGACTGACCTCCTCCCTGGCATGAGGGATGTACTGGTCCGCCTCCAGTTCGATCTGCGCCTCGAGTTGGTCACCCTCCAGGTTAGCGGGGATGGTGAAGCGCTTAGTGATGACCACTGAGCCAGGCACTGCCACCACCGCGTGCCTGAGCGGGGTTCCCGACTGTTTGACCACCGCCCGTACCGCGGCCGACACATTGTCCGGCTCGGCAATGGTATTATCGACCACCGTGTTGCGGGGCAAAGGCACGACGCCGTAGCTTTCCACCTGGTAGCCGCCGTTCTTTCTGCTCAGTTCGAGCAGTTTGACCGCCGCCGCGCTGATGTCGATCCCCAGCAGAGGCGGTTTCTTCCTTCCGAAACCCCACATGCCTGATAGTCACAAAAAAATCGAAAGAGGCGCGAGAAGCTGCGACATGCTACTGGAAAACAATATTATTGATAGTTCTAGGATACCCCAAAACGGGACCTGCTGGAGGACGGTACCTAGCGATCGGCCGAAGAAGTCCGCCGGAGCGGTTCACTCCCTTCGGGCAACTGGAGTATCATGCAAACCTTAATAAATATAAGTCCGTTCCTTCTACAAAATCCTCTCCGGTGAACGCCTGTCGAATGCCGACGGGACTTACCGCCATCGCCAAAACTAAAGTCGTGGCAATTTCATCCCGAAAGCCCAGAAGGCCCCGTTACTGGCTGGTGACGTTCGAAGTCATGCTGGTCGTTGCCCTGATCATCGCTCTGGGGCTGTTCGGGCTGTACCGCCATCTCGAACCGCAATTGCCGGACATCGCTGTATTGAAGGAGGTGCGCTATCAGATCCCGATGTCGGTCTACAGCCGCGACGGAAAGTTGATAGCGCAGTTCGGTGAAAAAAAGCGCAGCCCCGTCGCCATCAGTGACGTCCCTCCGGATCTAGTCCACGCCTTCATAGCCGCCGAAGACGACCGCTTCTATGACCACGTCGGGGTGGATTACCAGGGCATCCTGCGCGCCGTGCTCACCTTCGCCCGCACCGGCGAAAAACGCCAGGGCGGCAGCACGATCACCATGCAGGTCGCGCGCAACTTCTTCCTGAGCAGTGAGAAGACCTTTCTCCGTAAGGTCAAGGAAATCATGCTGGCGATCCGGATCGATTCGGAACTGCCCAAAGACCAGATTCTCGAACTCTATCTGAACAAGATTTATTTCGGCCAGCACGCCTACGGCATCGAGGCGGCGGCCCAGGTGTACTACGGTAAACATGTGGGCGAGCTGACCCTCGGTGAGATGGCGATGATCGCAGGACTCCCCAAGGCACCGTCCGCCTTCAATCCGGTCGCCAACCCCGAACGGGCGCAGATCCGCCGCAACTACGTGCTGCGGCGCATGCGCAAGCTACGCTTCATCACCGATGAGGCCTACCAGAAAGCCCTGAATGAACCGATCACCGCCCGCATCCATACCCGTCCCATCGAACTGGATGCTCCCTACGTCGCCGAGATGGTACGCGCAGAGATGTATCAGCAATATGGCGAGGATGCCTACGAGAGCGGTTACGCGGTCTACACCACCATCGACAGCCATGCGCAACGGGCGGCGGAATCGGCACTGCAGTCGGGCTTGCGAAGCTACGACGAAAGGCACGGCTACCGCAAAGCCAAGGTTCACATTGATCTCAAGCAGGTGAAAGCCAAGTCAGCGTGGAACCAGATACTGGAAGACCAAGGGCCCGCAGGCGACACTGTCCCGGCGCTGGTGCTCACCGTCACCGACACGGCCGCGGGGCTCTATACCGTGAATCACGGCGAACCCGAACTCTCCTACGACGCCGTCCGCTGGGCCAAGCCGTTCATCAGTGTCGACGCCCATGGCGCACCTCCCCCGTCGGTCAAGGAAGTGCTCAAGCCCGGTGACGTGATCCGCATTCGCAAGAACGCGGAAGGCCACTGGGTGCTGACCCAGATCCCGAAGGTCCAGGGTGCATTGGTCGAACTGGATGCCGACAGCGGCGCCATCATCGCCGTCGCCGGTGGTTTCGACTATCGTCTCAGCAAGTTCAACCGCGCCACCCAGGGCCAACGCCAGCCCGGCTCAGGGTTTAAGCCGGTGGTGTATGCCGCCGCCTTGGAATCGGGGTTCACTCCAGCGAGTGTGGTCAACGACTCTCCGCTATCCTTTCCGGACCCCGCGTCCCCGGGGGGAATATGGCGGCCACACAACTACTCGATGAAATATGCCGGCCCCACCCCCTTGCGGGAGGCCCTGGCCAAATCGCGCAACATGGTGTCCATCCGCCTGCTGCGTGCGGTCGGTCTGCCCAAAGTGATCGAGCTGGCCGAAAAATTCGGCTTCACGCCAGAGGAGCTGCCCCGCTCATTCACGCTCGCGCTGGGTTCCGGCACTGCATCCCCGCTTCGGATGGCCCAGGTCTATGCCGTCTTCGCCAACGGCGGTTATCGCGTCGACCCCTTCCTCATCAGTCGCATCGAAACCCAAAACGGCCGGCTGCTGTATCAGGCCACGCCAGCCCTCGCCTGCCTGGACTGCGCCGACGGAAGATCCACGACGAACCGGGCGAAAAGGGTCATCTCGGCAGAAGTCCATTACATGATGCATTCCATGCTGCAGGATGTGGTTCGCCGGGGCACCGCCACCAAAGCGCGGGAGCTCGGACGTTCCGATCTGGCGGGCAAGACCGGCACCACCAATCAGTACCGCGACGCCTGGTTCAACGGCTACGTGCCCGGCCTCGTCACGGTGGCCTGGGTAGGATTCGACTCGTACCAGACCCTCGGCGACAAGGAAACCGGCGGACAAACCGCGCTGCCCATCTGGATGGAATTTATGAAGGAAATACTGCGCGACGTTCCCGAGCGCAAATTTCCCCAGCCTGCCGGGATCATGTCTGCTCGGGTCGATCCCGCAACCGGCAACCGCCTGCCCGCCAGCATCCCCGGCGGGATCGTGGAAATGGTGCCACGGCCGACGCCCCCTCCCGCCTTCAACGCCACTAGTGAGGAACCCGAAGCCGCCTCCGAGGAATCCCGGGCCGATGCTTCAGCCGCGGCGGCACCGGAATCTGCCCTCCCGGGCGATGAAGAAGTCGAGGAAGCTCCACCCATGCGGCCGGCGGAAACGCCAAAGCCGATGGAATCCTTGTTTTGAAGACGGGAACGGAACGTGAAAACCAGGCAGAAAACACGCGCTCACCTGGCCTGGGCGGCTGCCCGCCTGATGGCCGAGCAAGGCATCGACAACCCCCAGCTGGCGCTGAACAAGGCTGTTGCGCGGTTTGGCCCGATCGATAAACACCGATTGCCGGAACCGGAGGAAATCGACGCCGCCCTGATCGAGTACAACCGGCTGTTCCGGCCGGCCACTCAGAACGCCGAGCTGGCCAGGCAGCGTGTCCTGGCTCTGGAAGCCATGGAGTTTCTCGCGGAGTTCGATCCGCGCCTCACCGGCGCGGCGCTGGAGGGGACCGCCGGCCGGCACAGTGTGATCACACTACAGGTGTTTGCGGATGCGCCAGAAGAAGTCATGCGCAAACTGCTCGACGCCCATTTACCGTTCCGCGAAACCTCCTGCCGATGCCGCCTCCGGGGTGAGAACACGGCATTCCCCGCACTGTCGTTCTACGTGGACGAGACACCGATGGAACTGTGCATCTTCCCGGCTACGCCGGCCGGGCGGGCTGCCGCCGCGGGCAACAGGGAAGGTGCGGCATCGATACGGGAACTGCGCACCCTGCTCGGGAAACCGGCCGGCACGGGAAACGGGGAGAGGGGCTGAGCCCCGCACGAGCAGCGGCTGCCCGCCCTGCCCCCCTTTCGTCAGCCGCGGCCGTATTTGCGGCGGAATTTGTCGACGCGTCCGGCGGTATCGACGATCTTCTGCTTGCCCGTATAGAATGGATGGCAGGCCGAGCAGACTTCGACGTGGAAATCCTTGCCCACCGTGGATCGGGTTTCGAAGGTGTTTCCGCAACTGCAGCTTACGGTCACCGTCGTGTATTCTGGATGGATGTCTGGCTTCATGGTACGAGATACTCCAAGGGGCTCGAACGGACGAAATCTGGCATGGTACTGTAATCGGATCATCGCAGCAAGCCGCACCGCCCGACACTCCCTGACCCGTCCATGAGAATCATCACCCTGAACGTGAACGGCATCCGCTCGGCCGCCCGCAAGGGCTTTTTCGACTGGCTGCCGAAGCAGAATGCCGACATCGTCTGTCTGCAGGAAATCAAAGCCCGGACAGCGCAGCTCAACGACGAGCTGTTCTGGCCGGAAGGCTATGCCTGCTATTACCTGGAAGCCGAGAAGAAAGGCTACAGCGGCGTGGCCCTTTACGCCGCCAAGGAACCCGACGAAGTGATCCAGGGACTGGGGTGGGACGACATGGACGCGGAAGGGCGCTACCTGGAGGCCCGCTTCGGCACGCTGAGCGTGGTGTCCCTCTACATTCCCTCGGGTTCGACCAGCGAGGAGCGCCAAAGCGTCAAGTTCAGCTTCCTCGACCGCTTCCTCCCCTTTCTGGACGAATGCGCCCGTTCCGGCCGACAGTACATTTTCTGCGGCGACTGGAACATCGCCCACAAGCCCATCGACCTTAAGAACTGGCGTTCGAACCAAAAGAATTCCGGTTTTCTGCCGGAGGAGCGCGCCTGGCTGGACCGGGTGTTCGAGGAAAGGGGCTGGGTCGATGCCTTCCGCGTGGTGAATCCTGAACCGGAGCAGTACACCTGGTGGTCCAACCGCGGGCAGGCCTGGGCCAAGAACGTCGGATGGCGCATCGACTACCAAGTCGTCAGTCCTGCCCTGCGTGGTCTGATCCGCTCCGCAGCGATTTACAAGGACGAACGTTTTTCCGACCACGCGCCGCTTACGATCGACTATGACCTCGCCTTCTGAACCGATCGCGCGCAGCATTCTGAACGGCCGTATGCTGGCCGCCTTCGCCATGGGCTTCTATAGCGGCGCCCCACTGCTTCTCACCGGTTCGGTGCTGCTGGCCTGGATGAAGGAGCGCGGTATCGATCTGACCACCATCGGCCTATTCGCTCTGGTCGGCCTGCCCTACACCCTCAAATTCCTGTGGGCGCCGGTGTTCGACCGCTTTCACTGGCCTCGGCTGGGGCGGCGGCGCGGCTGGCTGCTGCTGATGCAGCTCCTGCTGGCGGTGTCGATCGCCGGGCTTGCGATATACGGTCCGGGGGCATCGGCACCGATACTGGCGGCACTGGCGCTGGCCGTCGCCTTCTTTTCCGCCTCGCAGGACACCCTGATCGATGCCTACCGGCGCGAAAGCCTGCACGATCGCGAACAGGGCCTGGGCGCCTCGCTCTATGTCAACGGCTATCGCTTGGGCATGCTGTTGGCATCGGGCGGCGGCCTGATCCTGGCCGATTGGATCGGTTTTTCCGACACGTACGGCCTGATGGCGGTTTTGATGGCCTCCGGCATCCTCGTGACCTTGCTACTCCCGGAAGCCGCCTCAAGCGAAGCTCACCCGAACAGCCTGAAAGACGCTGTTGTGCTGCCTTTCGTCGAATTCTTCCGGCGCAGCGAGGCCGTTTGGATCCTGCTGTTCATCCTGCTGTACAAGCTGGGCGATACCGTGGCCGGGCAGATGACCACGCCGTTCTACCTGGAAATGGGCTTCAGCAAGACCGAGATCGGCGCGGTGGTCAAACTATTCGGCTTCTGGGCCACGGTGCTCGGCGGCCTGGCCGGCGGCGCGCTGATCCTGCGCTACGGCATCTACCGCACGCTGTGGCAATTCGGCCTGCTGCAGCTCCTTTCCACCGCCGCCTTCGCCGTACTGGTGCACACCGGCCCGCAGTTGCCGGCCCTGACCGCGGTGATCAGTTTCGAGAATCTGTCCGCAGGCATGGGCACGGCCGCCTTCATCGCCTTCATGGCCAACCAGACCGACCGCCGCTTCACCGCCACCCAATATGCGCTGCTGTCCAGCCTGATGGGCGTGCCGCGCGTGATCGCCGCCGCCCCCTCCGGCTGGCTGGCCACGACCGTCGGCTGGCAGAACTTCTTCATCCTCTGTGCCCTGTTCGCCATACCCGGCCTACTGGTGCTGCCCCGGTTCCGGAGCTGGCTGGCCGACTGAAAATGATCTGGCAAGAGTTTTCCGGACACAAGGTCAGGCAGCTTTTCGGTGCAGTGTGTCGAACTCGGCAGGCGTTCGATAACCGAGTGTCGAATGCTTGCGCTGCCGGTTATAAAACACTTCGATGTACTCGAAGATCTCTTGCTTGGCTTGCTCCCGGGTCTCGAAACGGCGCTGATGGATCAGCTCCGTTTGGAGGGTAGGGAAGAAGCTCTCGGCCGGTGCGTTGTCCCAGCAGTTGCCCTTGCGGCTCATGCTGCAGACGTAGCCCTGGTCCTTCAGCAGCGCCTGGAAGCGGCCTGAGGCGTACTGGCTGCCGCGATCCGAATGCACCAGCAGGCCCTTGCCGGGCCGGCGGCGCCAGCGGGCCATCTGCAGGGCAGCTAGCCCGGATATTTCATGAGGGAAGGGCGGCGGAACCTGAAAGTCCTTAAAATTCAAGCGCCTAAGTTGAATTAGAGGAGGTTCCACCGTGACAGATTGTACCGAACAAATTGAGCTGTTTGCGCCGGTGGGGTGTCGCTGGGTGGAAGTGAAATTCGAGGGAGGCGACGTGACCAGCGATGCGGGCGTGCTGTTGTTGCGGCAGGTTGATCGGCGGATCGGTCTTTTGCAGCGTGTGGCCGAGCGCCTGCCTGACCCTCGTGATCCGAACCGCTGCCGCCATTCTCTGCTGCACTTGCTTCGACAACGGGTGTATGGGTTGTGCCAAGGCTATGAAGACCTCGATGATCATGACACCTGGCGCCATGACCTGGCCTTGCAGACGTCCTGCGAACGGGTGTCACCGGGAGCGTCCAGCCCGACGTTGTGTCGGTTGGAGAACCGCATGGATCGGTTGACGGCCAAGGTGATCCATGAGGTTTTCCTGGAGCCATTCATCGCCTCGTTCGAGACACCACCGGATCGGCTGATTCTGGATTTCGATGCCACTGACGATCCGGTTCATGGAGCTCAGGAGGGGCGATTCTTTCATGGCTACTATGACCAGTACTGCTTTTTGCCTCTTTACGTGTTCTGCGGTAATCAGCTGTTGGTTGCCTATCTTCGCCCGTCGAAGATCGACGCGGCTCGGCATGCTGGGGCGATCCTGAAGTGCTTGGTGCAACGGCTTCGCGCCGTCTGGCCCGAAGTGACTCTCCTCTTCCGCGCGGATTCCGGTTTTTGTCGGCGGCGGATTCTGGGCTGGTGCGAGCGGAACGGGGTGGGGTATCTCGTGGGTCTGGCTAAAAATTCCCGGCTCATGAAACAGGCCGAACCCTGGCGGCAGGAAGCGCAGGCCCGGTTTGCGGCTCAGTCCGAAAAACAACGGGTCTTTGGCGAAATGGCCTATGCCGCCGGCACCTGGAAACATCCACGCCGGGTGATCGTCAAAGCCGAGCACGGCCCGAAGGGCGAGAACCCCCGGTTTCTGGTCACGAATCGGGAGGGAGAACCTCAAGCGCTCTACGAGGACGTGTATTGCGCTCGAGGAGACATGGAGAATCGGATCAAGGAGCAGCAGTTGGGCCTGTTCGCCGACCGCACCAGTTGCCATCATTGGTGGGCGAATCAGTTCCGTCTGCTCCTGGCCTCGCTCGGTTATATTCTGCTGGAGACCCTCCGCCGCCTCGGGCTCGCTGGTCCCGAACTGGCGTCTGCCCAGTGCGCAACCCTTCGAGTCAGGCTCCTCAAAGTCGGCGGCGTGGTTCTACGCAATACCCGCCGCATCCGATTCCTCCTGCCTGATGCCTACCCCTGGCAAGACCTCTTCTGGCGTGTGGCCGAACGCTTTGCATCCGGATAGGCTCAGCGGAGTGCGCCCCGGGCACGCTGACACCCCAGGGGTAGGGGGAAGTCTGTCTATTGGTTCACCCATTGACCCCAAATCGCGCCCAATCGCCGTTGACGACCCTCCGGTCAGCACCATGCTCGGTTTTGTAGGCGTCGTGTGGTGAGGTGATGAAATATCCGGGTTAGTGGCCTGTGGACTGCTGAAGATAGCTTACGACTTGACGCTGTGGTCGGCCTTTCGGAGATTCAGGGAAAAGCTGTAGCCAGCTTAAGGTTCATGTACATGATCATAATGGGGTTTCCGTGAAAGGATCGCGGCGATAGCGATCAACAGGCAGACCGCCCCGGCCAAGGTAAATGGCAACGGTGCCCCGAGCCTGCTTACTCCGTGCCCGATGGCGGGGTAAGTGACGAGCCAGCATGCGTGGGTCAGCGCGAAATACGCGGCGTAGGCCCGGCCTCGTTCCGCTTCCTTCGTATGTTCCGCCAGCAGCGTGGTGGAGGGAATCTCGATGAGCGCCTGGCCCGCTCCAATCGAACCGGCGGGACGTGCGGGATTCAGGCGCGACGCGAGATCCGCAATAAGCGTATCACGCCGAGAAGTGTGGCAGCCCCGGCCTGCAGATGCGCCGATCGACGCGGCCGCCCCACCGGCGAGGCGGGCCGAGCAGTGATCGTGTAATCAGCGACTTACGATGGCGCCCGGCGCGTCTTCGCCGCGACCGCGCGAGCGCCGTCCACCGTTTCGCTCGCCGGCTTCGCGAATCGCCGCGCGTGTGCTCAACCGGGCAGCGCGTCCACGTGCGCGCAAATCGCGCCCGGGGTGGTGAACCAGACCCCGGCGCGGCCCGCGACGTGCACGAGCGCGCGCCGGAGGTGGCGCAGGCGGTAGGGCTGCCCGACGATGTAGGGGTGGAGCGCGATCCCCATCACCAACGGCTGATGCCGGCTCTGCGCGAGCATCTCGTCGAAGTTGTCGACGATCAGGTCGGCGAAGTCGCGGGCGTCCATCTGGCGCGCGACGATCATCGGAATGTCGTTGAGCTCCTGCGGATACGGGATCGACCACAACGGGCCGGAGCGCGTCGCGAAGCGCGTCGGTTGGTCGTCGTGGCACCAGTCGAGCGTATAGCGATAGCCGGTCTCGACGAGCAGATCCGGGGTGACGAAGCTCTCGGAGATCCACGGCGAGAGCCAGCCCGCCGGACGGACCCCCGACTCCTTCGCGATCCGATCGCGGCACTCTTCGAGCAGCCGCCGCTCCTCGGCCTCGGTCATTTCCCCCTGCCGCTCGGAGTTCGTGCGGCCGTGGCCGATCAGCTCGTCGCCGCGGCGAACGAACGCCGCGACCACCTCGGGGCAGTAGTCGTACAGCGCGGTGTTGATCAGGACGCCGAGCGGCAGCCGCAGCTCCTCGAACAGCTCGAGGCAGCGCCACACGCCCACCCGGTTGCCGTAGTCGCGCCACGAGTAGTTGAGCACGTCGGGCTCCGGGCAGCGCGGGCCGAGCGCGGCGCCGAGCCCGCCGCCGAAGTCGAAGTGCTCGACGTTGAAGCCGAGGTAGACGGCGAGCTGCGCGCCGTCCGGCCAGGAATAGTCCGGGCGACGGATGATCGCGCTGTACTCGTAGCGGCCGTGGGTCTTGAGGGGCCGGGTCATCCGCGGGTCGTATGGATAGGAATTTCAATGGACGCCGCCGCCCATTGGGAATGGAGGATGCGCCCGTGGTGAGGACTTGTCAACGATTTGGGTCGATCAGCTAAGGAGCGTGGGGGACCATTTCGGGCCTCGGACGGCCTCGGGCGGGGGAAGTGCGTCGTCCGAAGGCGTCCGCAACGACCTTTGGGTGGGGTCGAACCGGCGCCGGCGCAAGAGGGTCTGCGCCCTGCTCGGCGAGCGAGGCGGCGTGGGGTATTGGCAGCGAACCGGTTACCAACTGACGGTTTGATCAAACTCGAATTCCGGCGGCGGTTCGAAGGACGGCTCACCGCCTGCCGATTCATCGCCGGAGGTTTGATCCCAGTCGAAGGACTGTTCCTCGGGTGGGGAACGGGCCGGTGAAATTGGCGGCGGGAGCGCGGGTTCGCCGATGTGGCGGAGGATCCGCTGCACCGGTTCCCGCTCGGTCACTGCCGCAATGAGTCGCATGGGGCTGCCACACTCGGGGCAGATCCAAGGCAACGCCGCATAGATGCGGGCGAGCAGGACGGCCCAGAGGTACGCGGCCGGCGAGGCGCGCTTCGGCTCGGCCGGAGTCTTCGGCGCCGGTGGCGTGACGGGCGGGGCCGGGCGGTCCAGCGGCAAGCCCGCGTACGCCGTCACCGCCGGGCGCAGGGGTGAATGGGGTGCCAATACGCCGTGGTAGCGGTGGCGGTGTTTCCGGGGAGGCGGGACCAGGGTGGCGAGACGATCGAGGAATTCCAGCGGCGTCAGGTACAGGTCCGTTTGTCCCTCCGGGCGCGGTTTGGGGAGGGGGTAGATCAGGCGCTCATCGGGCTCGACCCAGGCCAGCCGCTCACCGGCGAAGATCGGCCGGGCACAGGAGCGCAACAGCCGTTCCAGACCGGCGCGGTCCCAGGCGGGTACCCAGACCTCGGCATGGAGAGAGAACCCTCCGCTGTGCTCCCACCCGAGCATCAACTCCGTCGCCTCTTCCGGCAACACCGCGCGACGCTCGAACAGCTTCCGCACCCGCCGCCGGGTCTGCGGCTGGACGCGGGCGATGGCGGCCTCGCTCAGGCAGGCCGGGTGAAACCGGATCCCTTCCGCTTCCGCGCTGAAGACGCCGTCGATGACGCAGCAGTGGAAGTGCAGGTTGGCATTCAGTGCCGAGCCGAAACGGTGGACGAACGTCACCGCACCGAAACGGGCAGCGTTCGGCGCGTCGGGACTGCACGAGCGCAGCGCCGTCTCCACCTCGGCCAGGAAGATCCGCAGCACCGGGTTGACCCGGTGGGCGTGGTGATGGAGGAAGTACCGCAGCCGTTTCGGGAGCGACAGGACCCACTGCCGCACCGGCACCTCGGGGAACACGTGATCCACCAGATGCGCGGCGGTTTCGGCCATGCGCCGGGTGCTGCACGAGGGACAGACCCCGCGGCCCTTGCAGGAGAACGCGACCAGAAAGTCATGCCCGCCGTCCGCGCAACGCGCCCGGGCAAAGCCGTGGGCCAGGATGCCGCAGGTCAGGTACTGGCGGAACTCCCGCTCGACGTGGGCGGGAATGGGATCGCCGTCCGGCTCGCTCCTGCGCGCAAGGTGCAGCCAGGTCTCCAGATGACCTTGCACCGCCTGATACGCCGCGGTCCGCTCCGGCCGCCGGGGCTGATAGACCGTCGGCGGGACGAGCGGGGGTAAATCGTGGCGACAGGCGGCAACGGCCGGCATGGCTTACGGAAAAGGGCATGGACTTCCCGTAAGTATTGGCGCGCCTCCAGCGGCGGCGCGGTTCGCTGCTTCGGTTTGTGACGCGGCGCACGGGATTTCTGATCTGGCAAGAGTTTTCCGGACACAAGGTCAGGCAGCTTTTCGGTGCAGTGTGTCGAACTCGGCAGGCGTTCGATAACCGAGTGTCGAATGCTTGCGCTGCCGGTTATAAAACACTTCGATGTACTCGAAGATCTCTTGCTTGGCTTGCTCCCGGGTCTCGAAACGGCGCTGATGGATCAGCTCCGTTTGGAGGGTAGGGAAGAAGCTCTCGGCCGGTGCGTTGTCCCAGCAGTTGCCCTTGCGGCTCATGCTGCAGACGTAGCCCTGGTCCTTCAGCAGCGCCTGGAAGCGGCCTGAGGCGTACTGGCTGCCGCGATCCGAATGCACCAGCAGGCCCTTGCCGGGCCGGCGGCGCCAGCGGGCGCTTCGACTCCACCGCCAACTTCACCGCCGATTCCTTGAACTCCGCGGTGTAACTCTTCGCTTGCTTTCTCTCACTCATCTCAACACACAACCTCGATCTCTCTATGATCTCATTTCAGGTTGTGTGTCCGGGATAGTCTAGCCAGGTCAATATCGACCGGAAGCGGCACCTTGAACGGTTCGCCGATGTCGGCCACGGCCTTGGCCTGCCACTCGCCCTTGGCATCCTCATAAATCAGCCAGATCTGCGAAGTGAGCGCCATGCTGGTGAAGCAGTAGTTGTGGGCTTCGCCCCAGGCGCAGCGGATTTCCAGCGGCGCGCCGGGTACGTCGAAGACCTTCTTCGGCTGCTTGGTGTGCAGATCCCAGGTCACCACGGTGTGGCCGAAATGCTTCATGGCCTCGGGGTCCGCCAGCATCTTGCCGAAGTCCATCATGTAATTGTTCCAGCTGGTGAAAGATGAGGTCACCAGGAGGTTCCTGCGGGGCAGGGTACGGACGTCGTAATCGTAGCCATCAGCGTATTTGCCGGTCTTGACCGCCCCGCGCAGGTCACCGTCGGTCGGGATCCAATGGGTAGCGACGTATTCGCCGGCATTGGTGTATTCCACCAGCGCCGTGCGGCCGCCGTGGTCCTTGTTGTTGGAAAGCCCCGTGATGAGCATGCGTCCCGGCAGGGCGTACAAGGTGTGGGGGCCGACCACGCCGCCGCTCTTTTCCACGAAGTCGGTGAGGGTCTTCGAGAGGACGGGCTTGGCAGGATCGCTGTGCACGTCGAACACGAAGATCTTGCTGGTATCGAGCCCGCCGGCCCAGAGGTACCGGCGGTCGTCGGTGAAGTCCGCATGATGGGCCTCGTTGCGTCCGCCCACCGAAAGCGTGCTCACCACCTTGCCATACTGAGGCGATTTCGGGTTGGCGTCGACGATGACCAGCTTGTCCTGCTCATCACCGACGCCTTCCGCCCCCAGAGTCCAGACCTATACATAATCCTCCTGACCGGTGATTTTCTTCATGTAGGGCGAAGCGCAAGTTTCATCACCCTTTGCGGCCAGCGGCGCGACAAAGGTCAGAACGAGGACTGAAACCAGGAGCGGCGAAGCAAAACGCATGGGTGGTCCTGAAACGATGGATGTCTTCATGGCGTAACCTCGTTGTTGTCTGTTATATGACCGGTCGTCTCGATTCGGCTAAAAAATTTTAAGGTTGGAAATATCCCTCCAAGAGGTTGCGGCAACATTCTTCCAGCGGGCGGGTGGAACGTTCGATCTTCATTCGCAGCAAAGCGCCCTGCCAGGCATCGACGAGACAATCGGCCAGTTCTTCGGCGCTCCGGTCGCGCCGGAACACGCCTTCGTCCTGGGCGCGGGCGATGCCTTGCGCCAGCTTGTCCCGATGCCGGTGCAAAGCCTCCCCCAGCGCCTCGCGGCAAGTATCGCTGGTGTCCCCGATCTCGCCCATCAGGTTTCCCAGCAGGCAGCCTCCCTTGAACCGCCGGCGACCGGCTTCTTCGATCAGTTCACGGAAATATGCCTGCAGGGATTGGGCGCTATTTCGCGACGAATCCCGAAGATGACCGTCGAGCCGCAGGAGAAACGGCTCGATATAGTGCCGGATCACCTCGGCGCCGAATTCTTCTTTGCTGGCGAAGTAGTTGTAGAACGAACCCTTCGGCACGCCCACCCGTTGCAGGATATCCTGCAGTCCGGTGCCGTGATAGCCTTGCTCCATGAGCAAGGCCACGCCTTCGTTCAACAATCTTTCCCGTGTCAGTTGTTTGGTCGCGGTTTTCGTCATGACGGCATGATACGACCGGTCGTCTCATTTCCGCGAACATGCAAACCTGACCCGATATCGCCGTTTGTCCGTCCGCCAATGGGGCGACCCAGACCGAGTGCCTGAAGAGTCATCTGACCCTCCCGGATGCCCAGGTTCCCAAGATCTCCGCCATCGATCGAACAATACGCCGAGATGCCGCCGCGCTCCCCGTGGGCCGGCGCTCATCATCGCCGTTTGTGCCTCAAGGCTTGCGCTCCGCCTCGATACGCTTGAGCAGGGAAAACAGGTCGCTGCGGGTGGATAGGACGAGGGTGGCGTCGCGGTCGATGATCCTGCGGTAGGTCTCCATGCTCTTGAGAAAACGGTAGAACTCGGCGGCCTCGGGACGCTGAGTATAGGCTCTGGCGTAAATCTCGGTGGCCTTGGCATCGGCTTCGCCGACGATCTCCTGGACCCGCTTGTAAGCGGTGGACGCGATCTCGTTGATGTCACGCTCCTTGTTGCCGGCGATGCGAGCGGCCTCGCCTTCGCCTTCCGACCGGAAACGCTGGGCGATCTGCAGACGCTCGCTGATCATGCGCTGGTGGATGCGTTCGAGCACCTCCGGGTTGTAGTTGAGACGCTTGAAACGCACGTCGAGCAGCTCGATGCCGAATTCCGCCAGCTTGGGGGCTGCACTCTCGAACACGTCCTTCTCGATCTGCTGCCGCCCGACCCGGATCGGTCGCAGCCCTCCCTCCGGCCACTGCGCGGCCAGTCCTTCATCCCGCAAGGGCTGGCGATCCTTGTCGCTGCGCACGACTTCGATCAACTCGTGCCGCGCGATGGCGGTACGGGTCTCGCTGCCGAGGATGTCCTCCAGCCGCGACTGGGCGCTGCGCTCGTCCCGCAGTCGCAGGTAGTAGCGCATGGCATCGGTGATGCGCCAGCGGGCGAAGGTGTCGACCTGGAGGTAGGTTTTGTCCTTGGTGGACATCTCGACCATGGGGCCGTCCCAGGACAGATAGCGCTTGTCGAAACGATTGACCTGCTGAACGAAAGGCAGCTTGAAATGGAGGCCGGGGTCGGTGATCGGCTCACCTACCGGCCGGCCAAACTGGGTGACGATGACCTGCTCGGTCTGGTCGACGGTGTAGGCGGACAGATAAAGCGCCAGCAGCACCAGCGCGGCCACGAGGGAAACCCAGTGTCTTACGGCGATCATCGCTTTTCCTCCGGCATGGCGGCCGGCAAGGGCAGCATGGGCAAGATCTGCTGCACTGTCTCGTCGACCACGATCGACTGCTTGGCCCGGGGCAGCACGTCGCCCATGGTTTCGAGGTAGAGCCGCATGCGTGTCACCTCCGGCGCTTTGACGTACTGCTCCAGCACGGCACTGAAGGCGGCGACGTCGCCTTGCGCCTCATTGATCCGCTTGAAGCGATAGCCTTCCGCCGCCCGGATCTGCTGATCGGCCTCGCCGCGGGCGCGGGGCACCGCCTTGTTGTATTCGCCGTTGGCGAGGTTGATGGCGTTCTCGCGGTCCTGTTGGGCACGGTTGACTTCGTTGAAAGACGGTTGAACCGGCTCCGGCGGATTGACGTTCTTGAGCTGCACCTGGCTGATGAATACGCCGAGGTGATAAAGCTCGGCCAGCGCCCGCATCCGTTGCAGCGAGGTTTCTTCGATATCCTGCCGTCCGATGGTGATGATCTCATCTACGGTCCGGTCGCCGACGACGGCGCGCATGACGGATTCGGAAATGTCGCGCAGCGTCTGACCGGGGTCGCGCACCGCGAACAGATAGTCCTGAGGCTCGATGATGCGGTACTGGACGATCCACTCCACCAGCGCCGCATTCAGATCGCCGGTGACCATGGTCCGTTCCTTGCCGGGCTCCAGACCGGCCTGATCCGGATTGGTCGCACCCGGTGAGGAAAATCCGAACTCCAGCTTGAGCTGGCGCTGGGTCGGCACGGCGATGACACTGTCGATGCCGTAAGGCAGCTTGAAATGGAGGCCCGGCGGCACCTTGTGGATGTATTTGCCGAACCGGAGCACCACGCCTTCGGATTCGGCCGGGATCGTATAGTAGGCGGTCCATAGTCCCAGGAGCGCCAGGGCGACCAGCACGATGCGGGCAGGCGAAGCCAGCAGTGAACGAGGGAATGGCTTGGCCATGGCCCCCCAGGGTGAGTTCGAATTTTCCATATCGGCTCCTGGTCTATTCGAGCAGCCGGGCAAACGGCTCGAGTCAGTCCGCCTGAAGCTCGATCGTGCCGCTCACGCTCACCTCGATGTTCTGCGTCCCGGCTTCGAGCGGTACCGGCACAGCGGCTTCCGCTGCCATGGCGCGCATGCCCAGCGCCATGGGCCTGATGGGTGCACCGCCGGTGTCAACCCGCAGAGCGACGATCCGGTAACGACTGCGCCCCAGCTCGCGGGTCACCAGCTCGGCCCGTTGGCGGAATGCCCCCAGCGCTTCTTTGATCAAGCCGTCTTCGGCACTTTTGCGTTTTTGTGGAGAGGTTTCGTAACCGACGGATTCGAGATGAAGCTGCGACTGAAGTTCGCCTAGCAGGCCGCCGAGCTTGCCGGCATCGGGGCTTTCCAGCCTGATCGACTGCTTCACCCGCCAGCCGCTGATGCGCTCCTTCTGGTAGACCGGCGAGGTCTGGTAACCCAGGGTCTGGACCTCGATCTCCGGCACCTGCTTGGCCCGTTCGACCGCCTTGGCGATGGCCTTGTTGACCTCGACGGCCAGCGCCGCCGACTTGGGGCCTTCCATCTCGCTGGAAAGAATGGCGACGAGGATATCGTTCTGGACCTCACCCCGAGCCACGGACGCGAGATCGATTCGGTCGTAAGTCAAGGGCGCTCGCTCGTCCGCCTCCACGACGGAGAGCATCGACAACGCCAACAGGACAGCCAACATGCGGATTCGCACTTTCACGGCAAGCTCCTCCTTGGTTTCTATCACGACGCCCGGCAGGGTCGGGGGAAGGCAGTATGCGGCAAGTCATCGCGGATTGCACCGCTTGCCTCCGCGGGACCGTTTAAGGGATCATCGAACCCCATCTCTCTCCCACTTCCGGACGTGACGATTATGAAGCAACGCCTGCGTGGCCTGACACACGCCCTGCTGCCGGTTGCACTCGGCCTGATCCTGGCGGCCTGCGAAAACAAGGTGACCCGCGAGAACTACGACAAGCTCGCCATCGGTATGGAATACTCCAAGGTGGTCGAGCTGCTGGGTGAGCCGGAGAACTGTCAGTCCGTGGTTTCGGTCAAGAGCTGCGTCTGGGGCAAAGACCCCAAAACCATCAGCGTGCAGTTCGTGGGCGAGAAGATACTGTTCTATTCGAACACCGGCCTCTGAATGGCTTGCCCCCACGCCCCCTGGCCGGGGATAGCCGGACCCTATCTGTTGGCATGCGCGATTTTCGGGCTCTCGCCCGCTAGCGCCGAAGCGGCTGGGCTGGCGGATCAGATCCATGCACTGGCGCGGGACAACGGATTCCCGGCCGAAGGGCTCGAACGGTTGGGCGCCGAACCAGCCCGCAGCGCCGAAGGCACCATCAAAGACCGCCTGCAGACCCTGTTGCAGGGCTACAACTACATCCTGGCGGAAAGCCGGCCGGGGAACATCGAACGGCTGGTCATCACCGGCACCGCCCGCAGCGGGAAACCCCAGAGCTCGACCATTTCCACCCTTCGCATCGGCGCCCACCACCAGGTGGAAGCCATCCTGGTCGGCCCGAACGGGGTTACACAAACCGTGTCTGTCCTGGTCGACACCGGCGCGTCGACCGTGGTGCTGCCGACCTCGATGATCACCCCCCTGGGATTCGATGCCGAAGGGCTTTCCGCCGGCATCAGCCAGACCGCGAGCGGCCAGGTTCACACCAAGATCGGCGTGCTTCCCTCCGTCACTGTTGGCCCCGCCTCCGCCGAAAACGTCCCGGTCAGCTTCATCGCCGACAAGCGTCTCAACGGCGCGATGCTGCTGGGCATGAGCTTTCTCAACCGGTTCCGCCTCACCATCGACGACGAACGCAACGAGATCGTGCTCCTGGCGAAATAACCCGCCTCAGTGACTGGAGCGCACCATCGCCACCAGGGCCGCCCTCACCTCGGCCGGCGTGGAAACAGGGGCGGGAAAAGGGAAGCGCGCCACTCTGGTCCCCACCCGGAGGTGGAATCCTTCCCCGTCGATCCCGACCATGGACGGTTCACAGCCGGCCTCGAGAGACACGCCCGCCGCCTCGCAATACCTGCGCATCGCCTGGCGGTGGTCGGCGTTCATGTGCTCCAGCATCGCCCGCTCCTCCTCCGCCCGGAAGGGGTTGGGCCGCAATACGCGATCCGGCGACAGCCAGTGGATACGGCCGAAACCGCCGATGTAGCGCAGGCGCACCGGAAGCAGGCGGTAGAATGCGAAGGAATGGGTGTTGTGGAAACGGCGGGCGTCCGGAAAAAAGGAGAAATAGCGCTCGGCCGCATCCACTTCGTCCTCCTGCACGGGCTGCGCGTCCGCGAGCAGAGTCAACCGGCCATTGGTCTGCACGTCCCCGACGCTGCGGTCGAGCACGATCAGCGAAACCTTGGGATTGGCCTGGATGTTCCGGGTGTGCTGGGCGATGTTGGCGATGTAGATGACGGGCACACCGCCCCGATCCAGACAGTACGGCATCACCGAGCCAAAAGGATAGCCCGGCATATCCGCCGAATGCGTGGAAAGCACGCCATCATAGGCCTGATTCAGCAACGCGCGTGCTTCCGTTCCGATTTCGTCCGATTCCGCCATGGTCCAAATCCATCCTCAACCTGACCCCTTCCGCCCTGGGAAAGGGAACATCTGACAGCCATTACGGCAACACACCTTGTATCACCCGCTCATATTCGGGGAAGTAACGCCCGATCACGGAAAGATCGAAGCGCCGCAGGATGGCGGTGTTCGGTTCCCGTTCCAGCAGGAAATCGAAGGACCGCCGCACCAACACCTCCACCGGCACCGCGGCCCCTGCGATCCGGGCCGCATAGGATGGATCGACCGTCACGGTATGCGAAGTCATGGCGGCGTCCTCCACCACTACGTCGAAGGTCGAATCGTCGCATCGAGTCACAGTCACCTTAGCCATGCCAGCTCCACAATCGGCCAGTTTCCCCAGACCGATTCAAAGATAACACCCGAACCCGCCTTCCCAAAGCTCTGCAGGCCGCCAACTTTTTTTGGCTATCACGCCTGTTCCGCTGCGGACAGTCCCGAGCCAGACCCTTCCAATGAGGACGCGCACCACGCCGCGTGCCGCCTAACTGTTTAATAGCAGTGCATTTTATTATTGACACGCGTCACAGAGTTTTTTTTAATTCGGTTCAATATAGCGAATCGCAAGCCTTCCAGCACTGTCTGTGAAAAGCCAAAATAAGAGGTGTCTTATCCGCTCTCGCCGCAGCAAAAGAACATTCTCAAGCGGCGGGCGAACAATTGTAAGCCAATAGAAACCATCAATTAGGAGTCCTGTCATGAACACTTTATCGAAACACGCGTTCCTCCGCCGTACAGCCGGCTTTGCGAGCCTGGCCATAGCCTTTTTCCTTGCCGGCCCAGGAACCGCGAAAGCGGACGCAAGCGCAAGCCTCAACGTAACAGCGACCGTAGCCAGCAAGTGCAAGATAGACTCGACCACCACAGGCTTGAGCTTCGGTGATTACGACCCCACAGACACGACGGATGCAACGGCAAACAACGGCCAGATCCAGGTGAAATGCACGAAGGGCTCGACCCATTCCATCACCATGGGCCCGGGCACGGGCACTGGCGCAAACTGCACCGGAACTCCCGTACGATACATGAAACAAGGGACCGATCAGCTCCAGTATGCGCTTTATCAGGATTCCAGCTTCAGCACCGTGTGGGGTTGCACCACGGGCACAGGGGGAAATGCGTACTCTTACAGCGCAAGCTCCAACAACTATAGTAACATCACCGTCTACGGCAAGATTCCTGCCGGGCAGGACGTGCCCGCCGGAAGCTATTCAGATACCGTCACCGTAACCGTAGTCTTCTGATAAGCCGGCGCAAGGAGGCATCGTGGCTCGATGATTTCATCCCCATTCGCGGCCAGGCGGCTAACGCCGCTACTGGCCGCTTGCCTTTGCGCATCTGCTCAGCTTGCCGCCAGCCAGTTGGATGTGGCTCCCACCCGCATCGAGCTGAGCACTGCCAAACCGGCGTCGGCCGTGACCGTGAAAAATGAGAGCAAAGACAAGCTCGTCATCCAGAATTCCGTCGTCGCCTGGACCCGCGAGGGCAACGAGGACCGCCATACCCCGACCCGGGATCTGATCGTCACCCCGCCCATCGCCACGGTGGCGCCGGGCGGGTCCCAGGTGCTCCGGGTAGGACTGCGCCGGCCCGCAGACCCCCGCAGCATGCTGACGTACCGGCTGTTCGTCGAGGAAGTACCGCCCCCGCCCCAGGCCGGATTCAAAGGGGTACAGTTTGCCTTACGGGTCAGTCTGCCGGTGTTGGTGCAGCCCGCGGCTCCCGCCCCGCCGCGGATCGTGTGGAGCGGAGCCAGACGCCCCGGCGGCGACCTGGAAATCACCGCGCGGAACGAGGGCTCGGCCCTCCAGGCCGTCTACGAATTGTTCATCGGCGGAACGCCGGGGAAGCCAGTGGGACAAAGCGGCACGATTCTGTTACCTCCGGGAAGCCGGCAGAGCTGGACTTTCCCCCCCCGGCATCCTGGGGACCGAATCCGGGCCGGCCCATGTCCGGGCATCCACCAGCGCGGGCGCCCTCGAAAGCGATGTGGCAATGCCTTGAGTGTTCCTGCCCCGGTCGTCGCTACTATCCCTGCTGCTCCTGATGCCCGTCACGGCCCACCCGCGGGAGCAGCCTTTCGGAACTGAATCAGTATCATCCCAGCCGGGGGAGCCTCAGGTATCCAGCCCCGCCGAACCCGAAGCGGACTGGGAGGAACATGTGCTGGCGGTCGAGCTGAACGGGGAAAAGGTCTCGGAAGGGACGGTGGTGCTGCGCGGGCGGGGCGGAACGCTGTACGTGCCGGACAAGGAAGCGCAGGGCTGGCGGCTGCGGCTGCCCCGCGGCCAGACCCTGGCGCGCGACGGCCTGGATTACCTGCTGCTGGCGAATCCCGGCATCCTCGAGGCCCGCATCGACGATACCCGACAGATCCTGGTGCTCAAAGTCGAACCTTCGCTGCTGGCCGCCACGGTGGCCCAGGCCAGCAGCCACCTGACTCAGCCCAAGCCGGAGCGGACGAGTTTCGCAGGCTTCCTCAACTACGATTTCAACCTCATGCACTCGCCCCAGGGCGATTTCCAGGGCGGCGCGCTGGAAATCGGCATATCGAACCGCTACGGCCTGGGCACCTCCGCCTTCCTCGCCCGGCACACCAGCGCCCAAGCCGGCTCGGAACTCCAGCTCACCCGCCTGTACACCACCTGGCTCGTGGACGACCCGGAGAACATGGCCAGCCTGCAGCTGGGCGACACCATTGTGCGTCCCTGGCAGCGCGGCTACCAGGCCCGCTTCGCCGGCATCCAGTACGCCACCAATTTCGGCCTCCAGCCCCGCTTCTACCGGTATCCGCAGCCGGCCGTCGCGGGCAGTCTGACCGAAGCCTCGCACCTCGACATCTTTATGAATAACCTCCTAGTGGACCAGCAAAGCCTGCCCGCCGGGCCGTTTCAAATCAAAGATCTGCCCTCCGCCAACGGCAGCGGCGAAATCCGCGTCGTGGCGCGCGATCTGCTCGGGCGTGAACAGGTGATCACCCAGCCCTTTTATGTCGGTAGGACCCTGCTGAGGGAAGGGCTGGTCGATTTCTCCTACGAGGCCGGTTTCCTGCGCCGCTATTACGGCACCGACAGCATGAGTTACGGCGCACCCTTCGGCAGCGCCACCTACCGGCGCGGCCTGAATTCCTGGCTGACCGGAGAACTGCACGGACAGGTGGTCCGCGATCAGGCCACCGTGGCGACCGGCGGCTCGTTCCTGGTCGGCACCTACGGCGTGGTCGATGCGGCGCTGGGCGTCAGCGGCGGCCGGGGCTGGGGAGGGCTGGGCGGCCTCGGCTTCATGCATCAGGGCGAAGCCTTCAGCTACGGCGCCAGTTCCTATTTCGCCAGCCAGGCTTTCACCCAGCTCGGCATCGAACAGGGCCAGTTCGCCCCCAAGCAACTGAGCGATGCCTTCTGCGGCTTCACCCTCACCGGTGGATCGAGCGTTTCCCTCCGCTACGGCTCGGCCAATTACTTCGACCGGCCCCATGTCGACACGTATGTGGCAACCTACACCCAGAACCTCTGGGGAGGACTGACCCTGACCCTGGCGGCGAACTATACCCGATCGGACTTCGAGAACGCCCAGGTCGCGGCGATCTTCACCCTGCCTTTGGGCGAGCGGACCTATGCCACGGCCAACGCGCGGGCGACCCGCACCCAAGGCTCGCCCACGCAGTTGGAATTCGATGCCCAGTTGACCCATTCCCCCGGCTGGGGACCGGGGTGGGGTTACCGGCTGGACGCCGGCACCAACGACCGCCAGGCCGCGCAACTCACGGCCCAGACCGCCTTCGGACTGTTCAGCGCAGAAGTCATACATTCCCAGGGAGACTTCGCCGAACGCGCCTTCGGCTCGGGGGGTATCGGCCTCATCGAAGGCCATCCGTTCCTGTCGCGGCAAATCCAGGACAGCTTTGCCATCGCGAAAGTGGGCGACTATAAGGATGTCAGGGTCTATGCGGACAATCAGCTGATCGGCCGGACCGACGACGAAGGGTACGTGGTACTGCCGCGCCTGCGGGCCTACGACGTCAACAACGTGAGGGTCGAGGATGAAGACCTGCCGATGGATGCACAAATCGGAACCCTCTCCTTGCCGGTCACGCCTTATTTCCGCAGTGGCGTGGTGGTGGACTTCCCCATCCGGCGCTCGCGCGGGGCGACATTGACGATCCTGCTGGAGGACGGCCAACCGATCCCCGTCGGGGCGACGGTCACCGTGGAAGGGGTCGCGGATGTATTTCCCGTCGGCATGAACGGAGAGGTCTACCTGACGGGGTTGTCTCCCCGGAACGAGATGAAAGTCGAATGGAACGGAAAGCGATGCACGATCGTAGCCGATTATCCGGAATCAGCAGAGATACTGCCGGACCTGGGAAAATTCGTTTGCGCGGGAGTCCGCCGATGAACCACGATATTTGGAAAGGCCGCCAATGGCGGCCAGCAGCCCTGCTTTTCTCCCTGCTGGCCTGTCCCGGAATGTCGGGTGCGGAACCGTACCGGTGCGACATTGGCAATATCAGCGTCCCGCAAACGATCTACGATCCCACGGACTCCAACCCCAACAGCTCTGGCGTGGGCACCGTCGGGGTCACTTGCGAGCTCAAGAACGTAAAGCAGACACAGCGGGTCCAATACACGGTGGCGCTGAGCCGTGGCCTCGGCGGCAGTTACAACCCCCGGCAGATGCTGGGCAGCAAAGGATCGCTCGGCTACAACCTGTATCTGGACGCGGCCAGGGTGACGATCTGGGGCGATGGAAGCGGCGGCACATTCCCTCTGCGGGGCACTTTGCTGCTGAACCCCACCAGCCCGGTACAACAGGTGATCCACAATATTTACGGTCTGATCCCTCCACTCCAGGACGTTTACGCCGGCACTTACACCGACACCGTCACCATCACACTGACGTATTGAAACGTCGGGAGCACAAACCGAAGATTCTGACTACTGCGACGCTTTAACCATTGTAGTAGAATGCAAAGTTTTTCAACGGATTACCGCGATGCGCGAACTCAATCCTCTCTACAATCAGATCAAAGACCTCAAGAGCCGCCAGGACGCTCTTAGGGGGTATCTTTGACTTCGAAGCCAAACAGGAACGCCTGACCGAAGTCCTGCGCGAACTGGAAGACCCGAAGATCTGGGACAATCCGGAACGTGCCCAGGCGCTAGGCAAGGAACGGACCCAACTGGAAGGCGTGGTCAACCGGCTGAACGAGATCGCGGCCGGCCTCAACGACGCGGAAGAGCTGCTCCAGCTCGCGGTCGAGGAAAACGACGAGGACAGCATCGATGCGGTCGCCGCGGATCTAGCGCACTTTGAAAGCGTGATCGCCGAAATGGAATTCCGTCGCATGTTCTCCGGCGAAATGGACCCGAACAACGCGTTCCTGGACATCCAGGCCGGTTCCGGCGGCACCGAGGCCCAGGACTGGGCGCAGATGCTCGAACGCATGTACCTGCGTTGGGGCGAACGCAAGGGCTTCAAGACCGAACTGGTGGAAGAGTCGCCGGGCGAAGTCGCCGGCATCAAGAGCGCGACCATCCGCTTCGAAGGCGAATACGCCTACGGATGGCTGCGCACCGAAACCGGCGTCCACCGGCTGGTGCGGAAATCGCCTTTCGACTCCGGCAACCGCCGCCATACCTCGTTTTCCTCGGTGTTCGTCTCACCGGAGATCGACGACAACATCGACATCGACATCAACCCGGCCGATCTGCGCACCGACGTCTACCGCGCCAGCGGCGCCGGCGGGCAGCACGTCAACCGGACCGAATCGGCGGTGCGCATCACCCATGTCCCAACCGGCATCGTGGTGCAATGCCAGAATCAGCGTTCCCAGCACGCCAACCGCGACTGGTGTATGAAGCAGTTGCGCGCCAAGCTCTACGAGCTGGAGATGCAGAAGCGCAACACCGAGAAGCAGAAACTGGAAGACTCCAAGTCCGACATCGGTTGGGGCAACCAGATCCGTTCCTACGTACTGGACCAGTCGCGCATCAAAGACCTGCGCACCAACGTGGAAACCGGCAACCCCCAGGCGGTGCTCGACGGCGACCTGGACATGTTCATCGAAGCCAGCCTGAAGAGCGGCCTGTAAAGCCATGAGTGAACAGCAAGACGAAAACAAACTGATCGCGCTGCGCCGTGAAAAACTCGCCGAGCTGCGGCAAAGCGGCGTCGCCTTCCCCAACGACTTTCGCCGCGACGCCCTCGCCGCCGAACTGCACGCACGCTTCGGAGAGAAAACGGCCGAGGCGCTGGAAGAAACCGCCGCATCGGTCAAGCTGGCCGGGCGGCTGATGGGCAAGCGCATCATGGGCAAAGCCAGCTTCGCCCATATCCAGGACATGTCCGGCCGTATCCAGATTTTCCTGCAAAGGGATGCGCTGGCCGACGGCGTGTACGAGGAGTTCAAGGGCTGGGACATCGGCGATGTGATCGGCGTGGAAGGCACGGTGTTCCGCACCAGGACCGGCGAACTGTCGGTGAAGGCATCGAACATCCGCCTGCTCACCAAATCACTGCGCCCGCTGCCCGAAAAGTTCCACGGGCTCACCGACGCCGAGACCCGCCACCGCCAGCGCTACCTCGACCTCATCATGAACGAGGACTCGCGCCGGGTGTTTCAGCTCCGCAGCGCCATCGTCCGCTACATCCGCGACTTCTTGAGCGAGCGCGGCTTCATCGAGGCGGAAACGCCGATGATGCAGGTGATCCCCGGCGGCGCCCGCGCCAAACCGTTCGTCACCCATCACAACGCGCTGGGCCTGGATCTGTACCTGCGTATCGCCCCCGAGCTCTACCTCAAGCGCCTGGTGGTGGGCGGCTTCGAGAAGGTGTTCGAGATCAACCGCAGCTTCCGCAACGAAGGCTTATCCACCCGGCACAACCCCGAGTTCACGATGATCGAGTTCTATCAGGCCTATGCCGATTACCGTGATCTCATGGACCTGACCGAAACGCTGATGCGTGGCATCGCGCAGAACCTGCTGGGCAGCACCATCGTGACCCATCAGGGCAAGGATTACGACCTGGGCCAGCCGTTCCGACGCATGACAGTGCTGGAATCGATCCTCCACTACAACCCGGACATCCGGGCCGAAGAACTGGTCGAGCGCGAAAGCGCCGCCAAGATCGCGGCCCGGTTGGGCATCCCGGCCGCCGCGGGCGACGGACTCGGCAAGATCCAGACCGAAATCTTCGAGAAAACCGTGGAAGACCGGCTGGACGAACCGACCTTCATCACTGCCTACCCGGCCGAGGTGTCTCCCTTGGCGCGGCGCAATGACGAGAACCCGTTCATCACCGACCGCTTCGAGTTCTTCGTGGGCGGACGCGAGCTGGCCAACGGCTTTTCCGAGCTCAACGATCCCGAAGACCAGGCCGAGCGGTTCCGGAAGCAGGCGGAAGACAAGGCCGCCGGCGACGAGGAGGCCATGCACTACGATGCCGACTACATCCGGGCCCTGGAATACGGCCTGCCGCCCACCGCCGGCGAAGGCATCGGCATCGACCGTCTGGTGATGTTCTTCACCGACTCGCCCTCCATCCGCGACGTCATCCTGTTCCCGCACATGCGGCCGGAAAGCTGACCGCCAGGGCACTCACCGAGTCGTTGCGGGCCCCTGGCGAACCCGCAACGGCCGGTCACTCTTCCGCCGCCGTCAAGAGTTTTCCGTCCTTGTCCAGCAGCGGGACGTGGTATTTCCTGAGCAGCGCCTCAATATCCGTGGTCTTCTTGTCGATGAGCGCTTCCAACTGCTCTTTCCGCGCTTTGTCAGGAATCCGCACCCCCATCGACATGGCGTAGTCAAACCGCACCCCTTCCTCGGACGGCATGGGAATCAATGCGAAGGTTCCCGGCTTGTTGTGGTAGACCAGATAGCCCGCCATCGGCCCCCACACGATGGCCATGTCTATGTTGCCGGCGAGCAGTTCCTTCTCCACCGTCTGGGTGGTGTTGACCGTCGCGTCTCCGGTCATCGACTGGTAGGGAACACCCTGTTCCACCAGATTGTGCTTCAGCATCCAGGTCGTGGCCGGCGAGCCGTCGAACATGGCGATCCGGAGTTTCGACTTGCGATCCGGCGGCAGGGCATCCAGCGCGGCGGCGGAATGAACGTCGTCCCAGCCCTTCTTCTTCACATAGACCAGGGCATAGGTCGATCGGTAGTAGGGCTTGGTGGTGGCGGCTTGGTCGTAGCCGGTCGGCAAGCCCATTACCACGTCACACTTGTAATCCTCGGAATCGGGCTCCTTGGCCTTTAGGGTATTGCGGATGAAGCCCATGCGCTGCGGAAACCAAGTGTAGACGAGTTTCTTGTCCAGTTCCTTGGCGAACAGCTCAGCGATCTTGTTCTCGAATCCGCCGCCCTTTTGATCGGAATACGGCGGGTTGTTGGGATCGGCGCAGACCTTGAAGGCATCGCTGGCCGCCGGGGCGGCTGCGCCAGTGAGCAGCCAGGCAACCCCGGCCAAAATCAGACCTGTTTTTTTCATCATGTTCTCGTGATCCGAAACAAGGGCGGGCGACCATCCGGACGCCGACGCAATTGTGTCACCGTTTGCGTGCTGCACAAACAAAAATGCCCCGGACCGGGCGACCGATCCGGGGCATTCATTCGCCGGTCAGCGCCGGCTGTCCACTCGTGGAACCAGACCGGTTCTTACGGCAGAGTGAACACGGTGAACACGCCGCCCAGCTTGGTGTGGCTGCTCAGGCCCTTGTAGGCGCCCACTGCGCCCAGGCCTTCGGTGTCGCCTTCCAGGCCGGCTGCCATGCCCACACCGGCCCAGCCGCCGATGCCGGACAGCACGCCGATGTACTGCTTGCCGTTGTAGGTCCAGGTGCTGACGTTGCCGATGATGCCCGACGGCGTCTTGAACCGGTACAGTTCTTCACCGGTCTTGGCGTCGCGCACTTTCAGGTAACCTTCCAGCGTCCCGTAGATCACGATGTCGCCAGCGGTCGAAACCATGCCGCTCCACAGTGAGAAAGGTTCGTCGAACTGCCAGGCGATGGTACCGGTGGTCGGATCCCAGGCGGTGAAGGAACCCATGTGGTTGCTCGATTCCTTCTCGCCGGTCTTCACGTTGGCCCTGGCCGGGAAGATGTTCAGCGTAGCGCCGACGTACGGCTGGCCTGCGGTGTATTCGACCTCGAACGGCTCATAGTTCATGCAGGTATGGTTACCCGGAATGTAGATGAGCTTGGTCCGCGGCGAGTAGGTGACCGGCGGCTCGTTCTTGGCGCCCATGGCCGAGGGGCAGATGCCTTTGGTGTCGACATCCACACCGCCGTGCTGGGTGGAATACTTCGGATTGACCTGCGGACGGCCGGTCTTCATGTCGACGTGGGTCGCCCAGTTGACAGCCTTGTCGAACTTTTCAGCCACCAGCAGCTCACCGGTGACGCGGTCCAGGGTGTAGCCGAAACCGTTACGGTCGAAGTGGGTCAACAGCTTGGAGTGCTTGGAACCGTCCTTCGCGGTCATTTCCTGGTCGATCAGCATCATTTCGTTGATGCCGTCATAGTCCCATTCATCGTGCGGGGTCATCTGGTAGACCCACTTGGCTTCGCCGGTATCGACGTCGCGGGCCCAGATGGTCATCGACCATTTGTTGTCGCCGGGACGCTGCACGGGGTTCCAGGTGCTGGGATTGCCCGAACCGTAGTAGACCAGGTTCAGGTCCGGATCATAGCTGTACCAGCCCCAGGTGGTACCGCCACCGATCTTCCACTGGTCGCCCTGCCAGGTCTTCAACGACGAGTCCTTGCCGACCGGCGCCATCTTGCCATCGGTCCAGGTCATGGTGTGCTCGGGATCCAGCCCGACTTCATCGTCCGGCCCCATGCTGTACTTCTTCCAGACCAGGCTGCCGTCCTTGATGTTGTAAGCGGCCAGGAAGCCACGGACGCCGAATTCACCACCGGAGATACCAGTCAGGACCTTGTCCTTGACGACCAGGGGAGCATTGGTGGCGGTCATGCCGGTCTTCGGATCGCCATTCTTGACTTTCCAGACGATTTTGCCGGTTTTGGCGTCGAGGGCCACCAGCGTGGCGTCACCCTGAGCAAGGAAAATCTTGCCGTCACCATAGGCCAGACCACGATTGACCACGTCGCAGCACATCACGGAGATGACCTGCGACTGATCGGTGCCCTTGTCGGGGGCGTAGACGTATTCCCAGATCACGGACTGCGTCGCCTGATCCAAGGCGTAGACCTTGTGGGGATAACCGGTGTGGATGTAGATCACGTCGTTGATGACGAGCGGACCGCCTTCATGACCGCGCAGCATGCCCGTGGAGAACGTCCAGACCGGCTGCAGGTGCTTGGCGTTCTTGAAATTGATCTGATCCAGCGTGCTGTAACGCGTGCCCGCGTAGTTACCACCCCAAGTCGCAAAGTTCTTCGGATCCTTGGTGAGTGCTTCCACTTCGGCGTTCGCGAAAGAGACCCCGGGTACCGCCAGCAACGATGCTATGGAACTTGCGATGAGCCAGCTTTTCACGGGTTTTTTCATCTTGTTTCCTCCTGGTATCTGCGTCCGCAGAATACGTCTTGTTAGTGAAAAAATGTCCGAAAACTCTTTAAGGAGGACGGCGGCCGGTATCGCCGGAATTTCTCCCGGTAAAAGGCATGAAAATGCCCCGTCCAGCCCGTCTGGACGCGTAAGGTGAAGGATTTCGCCATAAAAGTCAACCGCGAGGCGGGGCGGTGAAAGGGGCCTGGAAGCCACGTTTTTCACGGGTTCGACCCACGAGGAGCCGAGCCGGGCGCGTCAATTCGCCACGCTGTGGAAGCGGGACGGTTGAAGATCGCCACGCCGAAGGGGACAATGTCCAAAGGTCATTTTCAGGTATTCTTCTCCCCAGCCGAGGACACCCCTTGCCACCCCGTTTCGCCCGAACCGCTGGAGCGGCCTTGTGCGGCCTATGGTGGGGCTTGGCCGCCGCCCGGGCGGACCTCGATCTGCGTGAAGTCGCGCAGGGCATTTTCGTTCATCAGGGCCGGCACGAGCTGCCCGACAAACACAACCGGGGGGAAATCGCTAATATCGGTTTCATCGTCGGAGAACGCTGCGTCGCCGTAGTTGACAGCGGCGGGAGCCCCGACCAGGGACGGGCGCTGAAAGCCGCGATCGCCGTCCACACCCCGCTGCCCGTGTGTTATGTGATCAACACCCACGTCCATCCGGACCATATCTACGGCAACCGCGCGTTCAAGGCGCCGGGCGTGTCGTTCGTGGGCCATCACAAACTTGCTCAGGCGATGGCTCTGCGAGCGCCGTACTATATCGAAAAGGCTGGCCGGGACTTGGGCTACACTCTAACCGCCGAGGATTTCGTGCCTCCGGACCAGCCAGTCAAGGAAAGCATGGATCTCGACCTCGGTAACCGAATGCTCCGCCTCACTGCCCATGGCCCCGCCCATACCGACAATGATTTGAGCGTCTATGACGCCAAGACCGGCACGTTATGGGCGGCAGACCTCCTGTTCATGGGGCACCTGCCGGTGGTCGACGGGAGCCTCATCGGCTGGCTGAAGGAGATCGACCGTTTGAAAGCCGTCCCGGCCCGGCTGGTCATTCCCGGCCATGGCCCGGCGGTCAGCGAGTGGCCCCGGGCCATTGCCGCCGAGGAACGTTATCTCAACGGTCTCGCAACCGAGGTCCGCGTTGCAATCAGGCAGCACCGGACGATGGAGCAGGCGATGGCAACCGTGGGAACTTCAATGCGGGGCGAGTGGCAATTGTTCGACGAATTCAACAAAAGAAACGTCTCCACGGCGTTCGCCGCGCTGGAATGGGAAGACGACTAACAGTATCCTCTAATAATCAGCCCCCCGGAGATCGACACATGCAAACTGGAATCGTCCCACGTATTTGGCTCCTGTTGGCAGGAACCATTCTCTCCGCCCTGGCGCAGGCGACAGACCCGCAAGATGAAAGCGCTTGGACAAGCGCGCTGCGGACTCAATACTTCGGCGACAGGCCAATCGAAGAAGGCAATGACGTCATCGAGCTTACGGCGCCCTACCGCGCCGAGGACCCTGCCCTGGTCCCCATCCAGATCACAGGCAAGATTCCGCAGAGGCCGGAGAAATACATACGACACATCACCCTGATCATCGACAACAATCCGGTGCCCTTCGCGGCATCCTTCGAGCTGACCCCTGCCAGTGGTAAAGCTGATCTGGCAATGCGCGTCCGCGTCAATTCCTATACACATGTCCGCGCCATCGCCGAAACCAGCGACGGCAAGCTTTATATGAGCAAAGCCTTCGTCAAGGCCAGCGGCGGCTGTTCCGCCCCCTTGGGCGCCGACCTCGATGCCGCGATGGCGCGGCTGGGGAAGATGAAGTTCCGCATGGATGGCGACAAGGCCGTGCTGGGACAACCCAACGCCATCCAGCTCCTCGTCAGCCATCCGAACATCACCGGGCTGCAGATGGACCAGATCTCGCGCCTGATCAAACCCGCGCACTACGTCGAGGAAGTCAAAGTGAGCTTCAACGAAATGCCGGTCCTCACCGCCAAGACCGACATCGCCATCAGCGCCGACCCCAATTTCCGCTTCTATTTCGTGCCGGACAAAGCCGGGGAACTCAAAGCGGAAATCCGCGACAACCTGGGAAAAACCTTTACCGCCAGCCAGACTATCACCGACTGATCAGGCACGGGCCGCAACAGCCTTCGCGGCCCCTTCCACCAGCACCACCAGGCTGCGGTCGGGAAGAAACAGACGCCGCTGGTCCGGCAGCGGGCTCTCCCCTCCGAATTCGCAGATGTCGAACGGTGATTCCGCGGCGGTATCGACAGCCTTGACCCAAACCCCACCTCGAAGCGTATCCGGAAGCCGGAAGCAGAGCCCTTTCACCGTCGGATTGAACAGCAGACAGAGCGGCTGCTCCTCGTCCCCTACCGCCCGAATGCAGCACCCCAGAGCAGCGGCGGTCTGCCAGTCCGGCAGACCGCCGGCGGGGCTGAACCAGAGAATGTCTTCCGGCCGGTAGAATTGTTCCCGCGACAGCACCGGATGGCTGCCCCGGAACGCGATCATCTTGCGGACGAACTCGAAGAACGGACGGTTTTCCTCCAACAAACGCCAGTCGAACCAAGAAATCTCATTGTCCTGGCAGTAGGCGTTGTTGTTCCCCCGCTGCGTCCGGCAGAATTCGTCGCCGCCCAGAATCATGGGGATCCCCCGCGACAGCAGCAGTGAGGCCATGAAGTTCTTCATCTGGCGACGGCGGATGGCGTTGATCTCATGATCGTCGGTCGGCCCTTCGCAACCGTAATTGGCGCTGAAATTGTGGTCCGAACCGTCGCGGTTGTCCTCCCCGTTCGCGGTGTTGTGCTTGCAGGCGTAGCTGACCAAGTCGTTGAGTGTGAAGCCATCGTGGCAGGTCACGAAGTTGATGCTGTTCACCGGTGCCTTGCCGGAATGCTCGTAAATGTCCGCACTGCCGCACAGGCGGCTGGCAAAGGCCCCCGCCATACCCGGATCGCCGCGCCAGTAACGCCGCACGTCGTCCCGGTACACCCCATTCCATTCACACCAGCGTTCGCCCGGGAAACGGCCGACCAGATAGGCGCCGCCGGCATCCCAGGCCTCGGCGATGAGCTTGACGTCGCGCAGGATGGGGTCTTCGGCGATCAGCTCCAGCAGGGGTGGATTGGGCACCAGATGGCCGTTGCGGTCGCGCCCCAGGATTGAGGCCAGATCAAACCGGAAGCCGTCCACATGCATCTCCACCACCCAGTACCGCAGGCAGTCCAAAATGTAATTGCGCACCACCGGGTGATTGCAGTTGACGGTATTGCCGCAGCCCGAATAGTTCCGGTAATGCCGACGGTCTTCTTCCAGCAGGTAGTAGATACTGTTGTCCAGACCCCGGAAATTCAGGATTGGACCGGTTTCATCGCCTTCCGCGGTATGGTTGAACACGACATCGAGGAGAACCTCGATGTCGGCCTCGTGCAGAGCCTTGACCATGTGCTTGAATTCTTCCACCTGGCAGCCGGGGTAGGCGCCGGTTCCATAACCCGCATGCGGCGCCTGGAAGGCGATGGTGTTGTAGCCCCAGTAATTCCTGAGCCGCTCGCCGGTGACGGGGTTGTGGCGGGTCACTTCGTAAGGGTTGAACGCCTGCAGCGGCATCAGCTCGATCGCGGTGATCCCGAGTTGCTTGAAATAGGGGATCTTGTCGATGACGCCGAGATAGGTGCCAGGATGTCGGACCGCCGAAGAAGGGTGAATACTCAGCCCCCGGACATGGACCTCATAGATGACCAGTTCCGACCAGTGATGCTTGAGCGGGCGATCATGGCCCCAGTCGAAATGGTCTGCCGTCACCAGTGCCTTTGCGACCACATGCTCGGGACCGCCGACAGCTGCCCCTGAAAACTCCCAATGCTCCGGTGTCACCAGGGCCGTGGCATAGGGGTCGAGCAAGACCGCCTGGGGGTCGAAACGATGCCCCAGATGCGGCTCATGCGGTCCGTCGACCTGAAAGGCGTAGGCCAGGCCACGGTGTGCACCGTGTACCGCCACGTGCCAGATATCGCCGGTGCGGTGGTAATGGGGATCGAGGTCGATGATCTGATGAGGCTGGGTATGACTCGGGTCGGCGAACAGCAGCAGGCGGACCCTGGAGCCATGCCGGCTGAACAGAGCGAAATTGGCGTCCGTCCCCTGGAAATGAACTCCCAGGGGCAAGGGTGAACCCGTTGAATAATCGAATTTTGCAGGCACCGTCATCGCAGCCGGACCGATCTTGAAAGACAAAGAAACGCGGCGAGCCGGAAGTGTATCATCAACCTTCCGCATCCCGTTCCAACCAAGGGGCAATTTTCCCAGAACGGCGATCGGGAATTTTTTCCGCCGCCACTGGTCTTACGTCATACCACAGCCCCATGTAAGGGGCATGTGGCATCAAACCAACACCAACTCAGGAGAAATCAGATGGCTACAACAACCGCAGGCGGCCTCGCCGCCGTCGACCGGCCGCTACTGGACAAGAAGTGGCTGGTTTTCGCTATCGGCATCTACACCGTATTCTACATTTGGGTACGGTGGTACGAAGGTGTTTACGGCTGGTCCGCCGGTCTGGACTCGTTCGCGCCGGAGTTTGAAACCTACTGGATGAACTTCCTGTACACCGAGATCGTCCTGGAGATCGTGACGGCTTCGATCCTGTGGGGTTATCTCTGGAAGACCCGCGACCGCAACCTGGCCGCGCTGACCCCGCGTGAAGAGCTGCGCCGCAACTTCACCCACCTGACCTGGCTGGTGGCCTACGCCTGGGCCATCTACTGGGGCGCTTCCTACTTCACCGAGCAGGACGGCACCTGGCATCAGACGATCGTGCGCGACACCGACTTCACGCCGTCGCACATCATCGAGTTTTATCTGAGCTACCCGATCTACATCATCACCGGTTTTGCGGCGTTCATCTACGCCAAGACGCGTCTGCCGTTCTTCGCGAAGGGCATTTCGCTGCCGTACCTGGTGCTGGTGGTGGGTCCGTTCATGATTCTGCCGAACGTGGGTCTGAACGAGTGGGGCCACACCTTCTGGTTCATGGAAGAGCTGTTCGTGGCGCCGCTGCACTATGGCTTCGTGATCTTCGGCTGGCTGGCGCTGGCCGTCATGGGCACCCTGACCCAGACCTTCTACAGCTTCTCGCACCTGTTCGAACGCGAACTGTGCCCGGACATCCGCTGATGCCGGCGTAACTCCCTGAGGATAAACCCTCTCCTGAGGGACGCAGAGAAGCCGAAAGACCAAGGAGCCGCCGCCCGTGTCCCCTGGCCGGGCGGCGGCTCTTTTCGTTTCAGATTCGCCGCTTGCGTCCGTAAGCGAAGCCGAAGGATCCACCCCACCTCATTTGCATGACCACAGCCTCATTGTTACGATCGCATTTCAACGCCCTGCGGCACTCACCGGCCAGCCGCGCCGCAAACGCGCGGCGACGCCCGCCAATGCCGTTCAATAATCGCACTGGGATGGAAAAACAAGAAAAAAAACAAGCCGCCCTGCGATGGGGGAAAACCGCGATCGGCGGGCGCTGGGGCCTGGTGGCCTGGGGCATTTCCGGCGCCAGCGCCATGGCGGTGGCTGTCTGGGGACTGCAAACCGTGGCCATACCGCTCATCATGCTGAAGACTGCATCCTGGGGAATCTGGGGAATCGGCGTCTTCAAGGAATCCAGAGCCCATCTGAAACTCGGCCGCGGTGGTAAATCCATCCCGCCGGAGCGCTGATCGGGGGCTGCCCCTTCGAGCTGGCAGCAGCCTCGCCCGATCCGCTAGACTAGTCACCCCATTCAGGTCCTCGGCATCATGCAGCAAGCACGGGACATCTTCTCCTATCGAAAGTTCTGGGCCGCCCGCTTCGGCGCCGCCCCGCAATTGCCGCTATCCCGCGCCGACATGGAGCGGCTCGGCTGGGGCTCCTGCGACGTGGTCCTGGTCACCGGGGACGCTTACGTCGACCACCCCAGCTTCGGCATGGCATTGATCGGCCGCCTCCTGGAAGCCCAGGGCTTCCGGGTCGGCATTCTGGCCCAGCCGGACTGGCACTCGGCCGAACCTTTCGAGGAATTCGGACGCCCCAACCTGTTCTTCGGCGTGACCGGCGGCAACATGGATTCCATGGTGAACCGCTATACCTCCGACCGCCGCATCCGCTCCAACGACGCCTACACCCCCCACGGTGCCGCCGACCGCCGCCCGGATCGCTGCGTGCTGGTCTATGCCCAGCGCTGCCGCGAAGCCTATAAAGATGTGCCGATCGTGCTGGGCGGGATTGAAGCCAGCCTGCGCCGCGTGGCCCATTATGACTACTGGTCCGACAAGGTCCGGCGTTCGGTACTGGTCGATGCCAAGGCGGATCTGCTAGTTTACGGCAATGGTGAACGCCAGGTGGTCGAGATCGCTCACCGTCTCGCCGGGGGTGAACCGGTCTCCGCACTCACGGACATTCGGGGCACGGCCTACATCCGCCGCGCTCCCGCTGCTGGCTGGCGCGAAATCGATTCCACCCGCATCGACCGGCCCGGTGCGATCGCCGCCCCCGCCGACCCCTATCAGGAGACACCCGCCGGCTGCGGCTCACAGGCGAGGGATGCCGCCCCGGCACTCCACTTCACCCGCCCCACCCGCGGCCAGGGCAACACGGTGATCCGCCTGCCAGCTTTCGAGGCGCTGCGCGATGATCCGGTACTGTATGCGCATGCCTCGCGGGTATTGCATCAGGAAACCAACCCGCACAACGCCCGGGCGCTGGTCCAGCGTCACGGGGCCTTTGATGTCTGGCTCAACCCGCCGGCGTTGCCGCTCACCACCTCGGAAATGGACCGGGTCTACGGCCTGCCTTACAGCCGCCTGCCCCACCGTCGCTACGGCGACGCCCCCATCCCGGCCTTCGAGATGATCCAGCACTCGGTGACCATCATGCGTGGCTGTTTCGGCGGCTGCACCTTCTGCTCCATCACTGAACACGAAGGACGGATCATCCAGAGCCGCTCGGAAGAATCCATCCTCCGGGAGATCGAAACCATCCGCGACACCTCCCCGGCCTTCACCGGCGTGATCTCCGATCTGGGCGGCCCCACGGCCAACATGTACCGGCTGGCCTGCAAGAGCCGCGAGATCGAGGCGAGCTGCCGCCGGCCCTCCTGCGTTTACCCCGGCATCTGCAAGAATCTCGGCACCGATCACGGCCCGCTGATCCGCCTGTACCGCCGCGCCCGCCAGCTTCCCGGCATCAAGAAGATCCTGATCGGGTCGGGGTTGCGTTACGACCTGGCGGTGATGTCGCCGGAATACGTCAAAGAACTGGTGACCCACCACGTCGGCGGCTATCTCAAGATCGCGCCGGAGCATACCGAACCGGGGCCGCTTTCCAAGATGATGAAGCCAGGCATCGGCACCTATGACCGCTTCAAGGCGATGTTCGACCGATATTCGCGCGAAGCAGGAAAAGAGCAGTACCTCATCCCCTATTTCATCGCCGCCCATCCCGGCACCACCGACGAGGATATGCTGAACCTGGCGCTGTGGCTCAAGAAGAATGGCTTTCGGGCCGACCAAGTGCAGTCCTTCCTGCCCTCGCCCATGGCGGTGGCCACGGCCATGTACCACAGCCGCAAGAACCCGCTGCACCGCATCTCGCGCAACGGCGAAACCGTCGAAACACCCCGGAAGCTCACGCAGCGCCGGCTGCACAAAGCCTTTCTGCGTTATCACGATCCGGACAACTGGCCGCTCTTGCGGGAGGCATTGAAACGGATGGGCAGGGCCGACCTGATCGGCAACGGCAAGCACCATCTGGTCCCGGCCTGGCAGCCGCGCGGGACAGGCGCCGCCGGGACCGTAACGAGCCGCAGCGCCAGGCCGTTCCGGACCCAGCACAGCGGCCTGCCGCCGCAAGGCCGGAAGACCGCAAGCCGCAAATCGAGCAAAAAGAAGCGGGGCGGCTGAATTTCCAAACCGGGTTTCGAGGCAAGAAACAAAAAGAGGTCATCCGTCATGTGGGATTTCAATCTGCTTTTGGCCACCCGTACCCTCGAAAAGAGCATGGCCTTCGTGCTCTATCGCTGGCTCATCTATCTCGGCGTTGGCCTGGCCTACATCTTCGGCGCGATCCTCGGCGCAGGTACGGCCATCGGCATCGGCGCACTGAGTTCCAACCCCACCGCATTCGCCGGCGCGGGCGCCTGGATCGGGATAGGCATCGTCGGCTGGGTTCTGTACAAGTTCCGCAACAGCTTCCTGACCGGGGTTCATGCCCGCAACGCCGCACTGCTCGGCGCCGAGGCACTCAAAGAGCCGGTCCCCCAAGGCAAGGGACAGATCGACGACGCCCGCCGCCGGGTGGCGGAACGTCTTCCCGCCCCGCCGGCACTCACCCCATTGATCGCGGCGATACGGATGGTTTTGTCCACGCTTCCCGGCTGGAAGGAACCGCCGCCGCAAACCCTGCCGCAACGCTGGCTGCTTCTGGCGAAAGGATTGCTTGCCACCCGAGAGACCCTGACGCTGCTCGGCTATCACTTCGCCCATCCGGCGAACAGTTTCGCCCGCTCCGCGCGGGATGGGCTGCTCCTCCTGGCCGCACACCTCCCGACGATCCTGCGTAACCGGCTGTACCTGTCCGGCTTCTGCTGGCTGGGGTGTTTCGCGGCCTTCCCAGTCCTGCTGGCGGCGGTTCAGGCCATTGTCGCGGGCCTTCCGCTCGATCCCGGCCTCTGGCCCTATGTGTTTGCCTTGCTGTTGGCCTGGACCATCAAGGCCGCTTTTCTGGATGCGATCGCCATGGCCGCCATGCTCGACTTGTTCCTGCAACTCCCCGCGCCCGAGAACGGCACCGAACTCGCCGACGCCCTGGCGCGGGACTTCCCCGCATTCGCTGGGATTTGCGCCCAGGCGGAAAGCTGAACAGCCACCGGCTCTGCGCATCATTGGCATGCGGGCCGTACTCCCGCCGCGGGGTGTGGCATAAAAAAGCCGCAGACATCCGACGGTTTACATTGACAAAGAAAAGGTTATAATAATCGGTTTTTTACTTGCCGGGAGTGTCCCATGCGTATCGAACAAGAAGCGCTGACTTTCGATGACGTCCTGCTGGTTCCTGCGTATTCGAACGTGCTCCCCCGTGACGTTTCCCTGACCACCCGGGTCACCCGGGCCATTCCGCTGAACATCCCGCTGTTGTCGGCCGCCATGGACACGGTGACCGAAGCCCGGCTCGCCATCACCATCGCTCAGGAAGGCGGCATCGGTATCATCCACAAGAACATGACGACGGAACGCCAAGCGGCGGAAGTCCGGAGCGTGAAAAAATACGAAAGTGGCGTGATCAAAGAACCGATCACCGTGCCGCCGACCGCGACCATCCGTGAAGTCATGGAGCTGACCCGTGCCCGCAACATCTCCGGCGTTCCGGTGGTGGATGGCGGCGAACTGGTCGGCATCGTCACCAGCCGTGACCTGCGTTTCGAGACGCGCTACGACGAACCCGTCATCCGGGCGATGACACCGAAGGAACGGCTGATCACAGTAAAGGAGGGCTCCAGCAAGGAAGAAGCCATCCGCCTATTGCACCAGCACCGCATCGAGAAAGTCCTGATCGTCAACGAGGCCTTTCAGCTCCGCGGCATGATTACCGTGAAGGACATCCAGAAATCCAAGGACTACCCGCAGGCTTGCAAGGACGAATTCGAACGCCTGCGGGTGGGAGCGGCCGTCGGTACCGGCGCAGGCACCGAGGAACGGGTGGAGGCACTGGTGGAAGCCGGGGTCGACGTGATTGTGGTGGACACTGCCCATGGACACTCGCAGGGCGTGCTGGACCGGGTGCGCTGGGTCAAGACCCATTTTCCTCAAGTCCAAGTGATCGGCGGCAACATCGCCACCGGCGCCGCTGCACGGGCGCTGGCCGAAGCCGGCGCCGATGCGGTCAAAGTCGGCATCGGGCCGGGCTCGATCTGCACCACCCGCATCATTGCCGGCGTCGGCGTGCCGCAGATCACCGCCGTATCCAACGTCGCCCAGGCACTGGCCGGCACCGGCATCCCCGTCATCGCCGACGGCGGCATCCGTTATTCCGGCGACGTCGCTAAAGCCATCGCGGCCGGCGCCCATTGCGTGATGATCGGGGGGCTGTTCGCCGGTACCGAAGAATCGCCCGGCGAAGTCGAACTGTACCAGGGCCGTTCCTACAAGGCCTATCGGGGCATGGGCTCGATGGGCGCCATGGCCCAGCAGCAGGGTTCCAGTGACCGCTATTTCCAGGATAGCACAGAGGCCGAAAAACTGGTGCCGGAAGGCATTGAGGGCCGGGTCCCCCACAAGGGCAGCCTCGTCGCCATCCTGCACCAGCTCGTCGGCGGCCTCCGCGCCTCCATGGGCTACACCGGCTGCCGCACCATCGAAGAAATGCGCGAACATGCGCGTTTCGTCCGGGTGACCTCCGCCGGCATGCGCGAAAGCCACGTGCACGATGTGACGATCACCAAGGAAGCGCCGAACTACCGCCTCGACTGATTCCGCACCCCGCGAGCCGCCGATGACCGACATCCATGCCCAAAAAATCCTGATCCTGGATTTCGGCTCCCAGTACACCCAGCTCATCGCGCGGCGGGTACGGGAACTCGGGGTCTACTGCGAGATTCACCCCTACGACTGCGGCGACACATTCATCGCTGAATTCGCTCCCCAGGGTATCATCCTGTCCGGCGGCCCCGAAACCGTCACCGGCGACGACACGCCACGCGCCCCGGCTTCGGTGTTCACGCTCGGCGTACCTGTGCTGGGCATCTGCTATGGCATGCAGACCATGGCGGTCCAGCTTGGCGGCAAGGTGGAAGCCGTCGCACACCGCGAATTCGGCTATGCCCAGGTCCGGGCACGCGGCCATTCGCAGCTCTTGAACGAGATCGAGGACCACACCACTCCCGAAGGCTATGGGCTGCTCGACGTGTGGATGAGTCACGGCGACCAGGTCGTCAGCCTGCCACCCGGCTTCAAGCTGATCGCCAGCACCGAAAGCGCGCCCATCGCCGGCATGGCGGACGAGGAACGCCGGTTTTACGCTCTGCAGTTCCACCCCGAAGTGACCCATACCCGCCAGGGCAAGCGCATCCTGGAACGCTTCGTACGCAAGCTGTGCCAGTGCGAGGCCCGCTGGACCACGGGCAACATCATCGAAGACGCCATTGCCAGGGTGCAGACCCGGGTCGGCGCCGAACGCGTGGTGCTCGGCCTGTCCGGCGGTGTGGACTCATCCGTGGTCGCCGCCCTGCTCCGGCACGCCATCGGGGAACAACTGACCTGCGTCTTCGTCGACACCGGCCTGCTCCGGCTGCACGAAGGCGATCAGGTCATGGCCACTTTCGCCGAACACATGGGCGTGCGGGTGATTCGGGTCGATGCCGAAGAGCGTTTCCTGCGCGCGTTGCAGGGCGTTGCCGACCCCGAAGACAAGCGCAAGATCATCGGCCGGCTGTTCGTCGAAATCTTCGACGAAGAAGCCGCGAAAATCGAAGACGCCCGCTGGCTGGCCCAAGGCACCATCTACCCGGACGTGATCGAATCCGCCGGTTCCAAGACCGGCAAGGCGCATGTCATCAAGTCCCACCACAATGTGGGCGGCCTGCCGGAGACCATGAAGCTGCAACTGGTCGAACCGCTGCGCGAGCTGTTCAAGGACGAAGTCCGCCAGATTGGCCTCGAGCTCGGCCTGCCCTATGAGATGGTGTACCGCCATCCCTTCCCCGGCCCCGGCCTTGGCGTGCGCATCCTCGGCGAGGTCAGGAAGGAATACGCCGACCTCCTGCGCCGCGCCGACGCCGTCTTCATCGAAGAACTCTACCGCCACGATCTGTATGACAAGGTCAGTCAGGCTTTCGCCGTCTTCCTGCCAGTGAAGTCGGTCGGCGTCATGGGCGACGGCCGCCGCTACGACTACGTGGTCGCACTGCGCGCGGTGGAAACCGTCGACTTCATGACCGCCCGCTGGGCCCACCTGCCTTACGACTTCCTCGACCTCGTCTCGCGCCGTATCATCAACGAAATCCCCGGCATCTCCCGGGTCACCTATGACATCTCGGGAAAACCGCCGGCGACGATCGAATGGGAGTAAAGGAACCCGGCCCGGACGAAGCATGGATGCGCCATGCCCTCAGGCTGGCCCGCACCGCTGAAGCGGCAGGCGAAGTCCCGATCGGGGCCGTGCTGGTCAAGAATGGCGAAGTCCTGGGCGAAGGCCATAATCAACCCATTTCCAGCCATGACCCCACCGCCCATGCCGAAATCGTCGCCTTGCGCGCGGCCGGCGCGCGCCTGGGCAATTATCGGCTGGTGGATACCACCCTATACGTCACGCTCGAACCCTGCGCCATGTGCATGGGTGCGATCCTGCATGCCCGTATCGGCAGGCTGGTGTTTGGGGCCGCCGATCCCAAGCGCGGTGCGGCAATAAGCGCGCTCAGGCTGATCGACGCGGAGTTCATGAATCACCGGGTCGAAGTGACGGAAGGCGTATTGGCCGAGGAATGCGGCCAGCTCCTGCGGGACTTCTTCAGGAACCGCCGTTAGCCCTGCTCCGGTGGTCCGGCCCGCTTCTTCTCGCTGAGCCGCACCAGCAGCTCGTAGTAATGCCGCACCCGGTTGACGTAGTGGACCGTCAGTTTTCCCCGAGCCGAAGGATGGCGGCGGCGACCACCGGAATGTCCGGCTCCGACCAGTGGCAAGGTCTTCTTGACCTCGACCCATTTGTTGGGATCGCGCCCCATCTTCTTCGCCAACCGGCGTGCGGTCTCGACCCGCCCCGGACCCAGATTGTAGGCGGAGAGTGCAAACCAAGTACGGTCGGGTTCCGCGATCTCTTCCGGCAAACGCGACCACACCTCCTTCAGATAGCGGGCCCCGCCATGGATGCTCTGCCCTGGATTATTGCGGTCCACCCCCAGTTCGCGGGCCGTCGCAGCGGTCAGCATCATCATGCCGCGCACGCCTTCGACCGACACAGCGTTGCCGTCCCATTGCGATTCCTGGAAAGCCACCGCGGCCAGCAGCCGCCAGTCCACACCATGGCGTGCCCCTGCCTCGACGAACGTCCTGCGGTATTGGCCCAACTGACGGCTGTAGGACTTACGCAGGCTGCGATCCAGAGCAGGATCCGCGCCCTCCTTGTGACCAAAGTGGCGATCGACCAATGGGTCGAAACCTTTGTGCTCGCGCATATCACGCAGGAAGTGCTCTGCCGCCCTCGCCAGATATTCACCCCCCGGGTCGGCGAACATCAATGCCAGCGCAGGCGGGGTGCGAACGCCGGCGCTTTCGGGGATGACCCACTTCAAGGCGCGCACACTGCGGTGGGAGTATTCCGCAAGGGCTAACCTCGGATTGAACTTCTGGGCGCTGTTTCGGGCCATCCCCTTGAGACCGCCAGCGAGCGCACCGACCCAGCCTCCAACCGGCGCCGCCCCGGCGAGCGGCGGAGACTCGCCGGCCGCGGGGGGAGTCCAACCGATGCGCATGAGGTCTCCGGAAACGGAACCGGAAGGCATCACCGCAAAATCGGCCTCGCCCTGGACCAGCCGCTCCGTCACGGGGCGCACATTGATCGGGATGAACCGGAGCCGTACCCCAAGGTACTCAGCGAATTTACGAAGGAGGTCGCGTTCGAAACCGGCCGCCCCCAACGTCGACCGGGACGAGGTGAAACGCTTGTTGCGGACCAGCACCCGCAATTCCCCGGATCCCCTGACCCTGTCGAAGTGTGGCGGCTTACGCTGCTCCGGAACCGGATTGCCGCAGCCGTACAGCTGGGACAGCAGAAGCGCCGCGACCCCAGCGCCGAGACAGCGCTGGCCGGTACGGCGATTGAACTTGCGAAACAAAAGCCTGACTTGTCCGACTTTCAGAACGCCGTCCGCCATGAACTTTGAATTCATGTCACGCACCATTCGTATGTCTGTAACGAATTGGTTATAATATCATCGCTTGTGCAGGAGAGGTACCGAAGCGGTCATAACGGCGCCGACTCGAAATCGGATGGTCGGGGAAACCCGGCACGAGGGTTCGAATCCCTCCCTCTCCGCCATTTACCCGTTTCACCCCGTCTCATGACGCCTCAGAACCCGCGAGCTACAAGGCTTAGCGGTTTTTTTTTGGCTTGCCAAACGTCTTGAAAAATAAACATGTCAGATCGCTATACCTGAAGAGACGGCGGCACACACGACCCTGAGCAATGCCGAGTGACGGCTCAGCGGCCCTTGCGAAAAAAATCACCGGAAAGACCTGCAGATCCGTTGCCTTGTCGCACTTCGTACAGTCGATGAGATACCCAGGATCCACGCTACTTAACAAAACCAATGACTTAGGTGAATCCGCCGGTATGGCATCACTCCTGCTTGGACGGTTTTATTTACAAGGCGTTGAGGCATGGAGACACAACTCGACTGGTCGGCCTACAACAGCTATGGCGCGGGTGATGCCTATGCGGCCGTGCCTTCCGAAGGCGGCGCCTACGGCAAGGCGGCGGCGGTATGCATCGGCAACCGGCAATGTCAGCGCACCGAAAAGGGCGTGATGTGCCCGAGCTTCCGGGTCACACATGACGCGGCGCACTCCACCCACCACCGGGCCCAAACATTGAAGGCGGCGCTGAACGGCGAATACGGGCCGAAGCCCTTCGTCGGACCGGAGCTGGAAGCGGCCATGGACCTGTGCGTGGGCTGCAAGGGCTGCAAGCGCGAATGCCCCAATGGGGTGGACATGGCGCTGCTGCGCATCGAGACTTTGGCGCAGCGCTGGAAACAGCTCGGCGGCGCTCCGCTGCGGGAACGGCTGCTGGCGCACATACCGCACTGGGCGGGAAAACTGGCATGGCTTAATTGGCTGGTGAGAGCGCGTGCACGGGTGCCGCTGCTGGCCAAGTTGGGCGAGCGCTGGCTCGGCATCGCCGCCAAACGCTCGCTGCCTCTGAGCGCACCGATCGAGTTCCTCGCCGCGGCCCCGACCGAACCCGCCGGCGCCCCCGAAGGGCGCGAGGTCGTCCTGCTGGTCGACACCTTCTCCAACCACTTCGAACCGGAAACCGCCCAGGCGGCTCTCGACGTGTTGACCGCCGCCGGTTGCCGGGTCCATCTCGCCCGGCCGCCCGCCGGGGAACACCCGCTGTGCTGCGGCCGCACCTTCCTGTCCCACGGCCTGGTCGAGCAGGCGCGGACGGAGGCCGGACGCATGGTCGAAGCCTTGCGACCCTATGCCGAGCGCGGCCTACCCGTCATCGGCCTGGAACCGTCCTGCCTCTTGATGCTGCGCGACGAATACTACTCGCTGGGACTGGGCGATGCCGTGGCCGCCGTCGCGAAATCCGCTCTGCTGCTGGAGGAATTCCTGGCCCGCGAACACGACGCCAAGCGGCTTGAACTTCCGCTCCGTCCCCTGCCGCAGGCGCGGGCGCTGGTGCATGGACACTGCCATCAGAAAGCCTTCGGCGCGATGAAGTCGATGCGCAAGGTGCTGGGGCTGATACCGGAGCTGGGGGTGGAATTCATCGAATCGAGCTGCTGCGGTATGGCCGGCGCTTTCGGACTGGAGGCCGAGCATTACGAAGTATCCATGCAGATGGCCGAACTCGCCCTGCTGCCGCGGATACGCGAAGCGGACAAAGACACCTTGCTGATCGCCAACGGCACCAGTTGCCGCCACCAGATACGCGATGGTGCGCAGCGAGAGGGCGTGCACTTGGCCAGGGTGCTGAAGTCGGCACTGGCGAGCGGCGGCCTGGGGAGCCGGCGAAACTGACGCTCAGTGCTCTTGACCGATGACCGAACCCTCTTTTGATCGCTCCTGCCCCGCCCCCCCGAACGATAAGACTGTCCTTCCACATCAGCCCCCCCCCTGAAAAACCTGCCAGGCGCACCATAAAAAATCAAATTTGTGCACTATATTGGTGCTTCGCACTTTTTATGTGCGTGACATATTGACGCACCGCCTTCCATACTCTAACGTAAGCGCTCGTATTGAATCGATACTTAAAACAATAAGCAGCGGTTCGAGCTGCCCGAATCGATACGCGTTCGATCAGGCATGCCGCCGCTTGGACTCCCGGCCATCGCCGAGGCGAAAGGTGCCGGAGGCCCTTGCACCCTACCCGAGGATTGATGCCATGACAGGAAGCATCGTTTCGGCTTCGCTCGCGAAGCCGCGAGTTCTTTTGGAACTCATGCTGGCCCCGTTGCGGTTCACCAACGCCGTGGCCTTGGTAATACACGGGCTGGGCCATGCGCTCGCCTTGTTCACGCTTACACGCGATCCAACCGCCTTCTCGGCGGCGACGATTCTGGAAGGAATCCCAGCCAGAGAATTCGGCAGGAGTCTTCTTCCATTCGGACCGGTCCCTCAGTTTTCCGCACATCCGCCCCGCATTCCGGCATCCCTGTACCAGGGCTGGCGATGCCGTATCGTCGCGGCGGCGGGCATCCTGGCCAATCTGTCGATGCTGGCAGCCGCGTTCCAGTGGCTGGAACCCGACGGCGGAGCCTGGGCACTCTTCGCCTGGAGCGGGTTCTGCGCCAGCTCTATCCTTGCGATGTTGTCGCTACCGGATGTTCTGGCCGTGCTCCGGGGAACGACGCCTTACTGGGCCTGCGGTCCAGCATTCGCGGTCCGTTGCGGCCTTGAAGGGGAAGAAAGCGCTCCCCTGCTGATTTCGGACCGTCTGCGGGAAATGGCGCGGATACTGGCGCGCGAGGCATCGACCCGCGGCGGTCAGTCGGCGGGATTCTCAGTGTTGGTGGACAAAGGCGGTGCCCAGTCGGTCATCTTCGACAAGGTCGTCAAAGGCAAACGGGAAGACATCGTGAATGTGCTGTCCGAGCGCCTGGACGGCCTACTCAAGAAAGCCAGCCGCGAAGGTTACCGACGTCCCCGGGACTTCGAAGCCGTACTGCTCCATCTGCGTTATGCCACCGGCGGCGCGACGCATTGGCACAATGCCCAGCCGCACTGGTACGAATACTACGATGCGATGATGCACCACGGGGTAGAAGACCACTCGCTGGTGTCTAAGCCCGGTGAAGTGTTCAACATGATCGCCCACAATGGCGACATGGACGGCGTCTACCTCGAGTTCACCGTGGACGGCGAGAAACGTCGGCATTTCTTCACTCAACAGGAGGCCCGTGGGGTATTCCTGAGCATGATGCCCAGAACCAGCTCCAAGGGCGACTCGGATTCCCGCAGCGTCGCCGAATGGGTAGATTTCATCTATACCCAAGGACTGAGCTACAAGGCGCTGCGCTATGCCTATTTCACCGCCGCATTGGATTACAACCGTGACATCGCCGGCGGGAACATCAACCTCGATCTGCTCCCGCGCTGGGCCGAAGCCACCGATCTGGCGTTGTTGAATCTACGCAAAGAACTGGACCAGCATGCACTGGCAGCCCCTGCACGATCCCTGGCAGACCTCTCCGCCGAGTCCAGGAAACACTTGCGCGACGTACTGACCCGGGAAGTCGGAACCGCCCTGGAAGCGGACGTCCTCCCTGGCTTTCTCGCCGCATTCGAGGAAGCCTTCTGCCATCACGACCTGACCTGGGTGATGCGCACCGCTTCCCGCGACCTGGTCGGGGAATTCGCACTGATGGTCTGCTCCACCCTGGAGCCCCGCATGGGCGTGTTTTCCCTGACCCAGGCCTTCTCCCTCGGCCACAACCGCACCCGTGGGGAAATCTTCGGCAGTGCGGAACCCTTGGGCGTCACCTCGGCCCTGCACCAGGGGGAGCCGGACGACGATGCGCTGCAGATCTACCTGGAAGACGGCCAGTACGCCACCATCGAGTATCGTGCAGCGAGTCCTTCGGAATTCATCCGCATCTATGACCGCGCCAAGGTGGGCGACGATTTCCTGCAACCGCCCCAACTCTCGCCCAAGGCATTGCAACCGGGGGCAGAACCGCCGGCAGCTGTCCGATCCAACTGGTTCGCGGTCAACAACAACGCCAAGATCAGCCGTATTCATCAGCTGCCCGCGCCGGGGAATGCCGTAGAAAAAGACTTGCTGGAGATTCCTTTCGTGCTCAAGCGAGTGCTCGAATCGTTCGAACCCGGGGGCGAGAACCACGCCACGATGAATCATTTCGGCGAACTGCTGTTCCAGAATCTGCTGAATCCGAACCGGGACCCGCGGATGCACGACCTCGTACTCTACGGGGTGGACTTCAACCAGGACCTGCTCAATGAATTCGCGATCGCCCTGCACTCCGTGCTGCCCGGCCTCCGCATCCGCGCGGAAAATTCCGGCAACGTGCTGAAGGAAATGAAGCGCACCCAGCGGGAAGGCATCGGCTGCTACGGCTCCTCGACCGTGTTCCTGGGCGTGAGCAATTCCGCCCAGACCCAGTCCACGTTGGCCGTGGTGCGTAAGGCGCGCGACCTGGTCGGCGCGGAGCGCTGCTTCGTCCTTTCCCAATCGTTCCTGAACTCCATGACCGAAGCCCTGGGCCAGGGCTATCAGCCCGATGATCCCATTCTGCCCAACACTTTCGTCAACCTCAGCCACCTCTCCCCCGATGGCACCAGCGGCCGGCGTCGGGCCGAAGCGGCGACCATCGTGGTGGTGGCGACTCAAGCGGTGCTCACTGAAATTCTCATCCACCTGGCCCGGAAAGCCATCGATGCCTATAGCACGCTGAGCCGGGAAGTCCTGACCGGACAAAGCGGCGATTTCGAGCTGCGCAGTGACCTGCAGATGTCCGACATCAAGGCTTTCCGGGAATTCCAGGCCGCGGTTTACGGCGTTGACATTCCCAACCGGGTCGGCTGCAACGCGGCCGGCGAACTCATCGACTCGCCGGATACGGATGCATTGAACCGCGAGGCAGCGGCGCGGGCGGAAAACCAGGTAGAATTCGTGCGCTCCTATGCCATTTTCGCGGCTTACATCGTGATCGCCACGGTGTTCGGGGTACCGGTGTTCGGCCTGCTGTTCTCCCCGTTCGATTTCCTGGCCGGCGTCGGCTTGGCGGCCCACGTGCTGGACGCAGCGCTGTTCCTCACCGCGCTCTGGCTGATCCATCTCGGCGTCCGCCGCTGGCAGGGGCGGCCGGTGTTCGAGCGGATCGGCGCGCGCGCGGAAGTCTATATCGACCGCAAGTACATCGCCCGCATCGTCGAACGCTACAACGCGACCCTGTTCTCCAACATGCCGGCGTTCCTGACTCCGTTCTTCTACTGGGCCGACACGGTACGTGACGCCTTGCACCGCTATGGCATCCGGGCCCATCGCGGAGTGGTGACCATTCACCGCCTGCCCGATGAACGCATGGGCATCGAGGAAGCCAACAATGCCGCGGAGGAGAACATGGTCTACGCCCAACTCGGCGGTATCCGTTTCAACGGCGGTCAACCGCAGTCGCGGGACAAGGTGCGCCAGGGCTCCTGCTATGTCAATGCGTCGCGCCCCTACCAGACCGTACTGTCCGACAGCCTGGCGGGCCTGCGGGCGAAATATGACGGCAAACTGTCCCCGGAAGTGTTCCGCTTGGTGAACCGCCGGCTGATCGACCTTTGCGACGGTCTCATCACCGAGTTCGTGATCGGTTTCCGGCGCAAGGAAATCGTCAACCGGGCGCTGTGGGATGTGATCCGCTGGATTCCCGGCGCAAGCCTGGTGTACGAAGTGTTACTGGGTAACGGGCTGGATCTGACCAACCTCGCCGGCGAGGCTGATACCGCCAACCAGGCCCAGATCCAGTCCACCAAGCACCCGGTCTCTCCGCTGGACATCCATACCCGGACCATGGTTCCGAGATCGACCTTCGACGCGCTGCGCACAGAAGAACAGGCCCCCGACGAATCCTTCGCCGTCCTGGTGTTTTCCGAACACCAGATCGCCCTTCATCTGAACCGCCACGCCGTGCTGGAACAGCCGCAGGGACGGGTGCAGGAGGTGGTCCTGAAACCGGGGCGGGGCAGTGACCGCGGTCAACTGGTCAGTGAAAGAGGCGAAACCACGGCCGGCGAATTCGTCGGCAGCCTGGACCAAGTGGACGGCGAACCCTGCCTGGTCATCCGCAACAAAACCGCCGACCTGAGGATGGCCGTCCCTTTGGGCAGCCTGAATCCGCAGCAGCGGCATTACCTGGTGCACCATTACCGCCTCAGCTCACCGAGCCCATTGTTGGAAGCAGCCGCCTGACGCGCCGCTACACAGACTGGAGGTGACTGCCATGGTACTGACCGCTGCCGCTGGTTTTTTTGCCGCGATCCTGCTCAATCTGTTCCTTTACCGCCTGCTGCAAAGCCGCGGCAATGCCATCGTCCGGCTGTATCGGTCCGGGCTTCTGCTGCTGGCCGGTCTGGGGCTGGTGGCGCAGTCGCTGGGGTCCGAACTCAACCCCTATTTGGTCATGCTCTGTTTCACATTCGGCTTGGCGTTCCTGACGCTGGAAACGCTGATTGCGGGATTCTGGGGCAAAATCGGTTATGGGAGCCTGACCGTCGCCCATCTGTTTCTCGGTGGATATCTTTACACCATGACCCAGGTGCCCTATGGCGACCGCCCGTTCGCCGCGCTTTCGGCCAACCAGCCCAAACCGCTCTCTGACACCGACCTACGGGATGAATGGATCGCCGGCCTGCCCGTCGGCAGCGCCGCCCGCTCTTCCGTGCCGACCGAACCCGTCCCCGCCGGGGCGCCGGCCAGCCCTGCGGACCCCGCCCGCATCAGCCTGAACTGGAGCGACGTCGAACCGCTGATGGCACACGACTCCCATGTCCGCGACGTGTTGATCGCACTGCGGGAGAAACAGGAGCGCGACCTCTCCGAGATGCTCGCCAGCCTGAACCAGATCGCCGTGAACAGCACCGGCATGCGTCGCCATGCCATCCTCCGCGACAACGTCGAAAATCTGTTGCACGACGGAGCGATCTCCGAGGCACGCTATCACACGATCCTGGAGACCTGGCGGCTGACCGACCGGGACGAACAAGCCTTCCGCTCGAAACAGGCCGAGGAACTGTTTCATGTGATGCTGCAACTGCTGGAAGATGGAGAGGTCGATGAGACTCACAAGGTCGAACTGATCGATTTCATGGTGGCCCGCTTTTCCAGCGACGTCCGACTGGTCAAGCCGCTGATCAATCTCTACGAGGCATTAGACAGTGAATACCCCCGCCAGAAACGCCTGAATCACGAGTTTCTCAGCCTCTATCTGCAAAAGCGCAATGCCATTCTCAGGGGATTTTCACGAATCGGTCGGCCGGGGCTACAGCCACTGCTCGACTACCGCAAGAAGACCATTTCCGAGATTCATTACTCGCAGGCCCGCCTCGACCGGTTTCTGGAACAGACCTTTCAGCAACGCGTGCGCCCTCTCTATGGCCCGGTCGCCCCCATCGCCATCAAGGACTTCCTGAACCGGGAGAAATATCCGCCCCTGGGAAAACTGTCGGGAGCCGCCTACGAACAGGATTACCTGCGGCACAGCCTCATCCGCATCGGCCTCGAAAACCGGGTCCCCGCGGCCGGGCAACCGGTCATGGGTCTCGCCGCAGCGGACTACGCCAAGATTGTCCAGGCCTTCGAGGAGGGGTTGCCTGATGCCGTCGACACCATGGTTATCGACGAGAATCCCGCCGTGCGTGGCAACCTGGCCTGGTATCTCGCCGAACGCAAGGATCCTTACACCTTGCCGCTGATTTTCGAACTCATGCAGGACTCCCACCCGGAGGTCAGACGGCTGGCGGCAATCGCCGTGGGCAATTTCAAGATCATCGACATGCAGAGCGCGAACGACCGCAAGTTCACTGAGATCGTCCGGATGCTGGTGAATTATCGGACCAATGCCGATACCTTCGCCCGGGTCTTCGCCCTCTACGCGCTCGCGACCGTCGGCGACCGCCAGAAAGCCCTCTACATCCTCGACCTGATCTTCAACGACGGCAACACGGTGCACTCCGTCATGGGACAGGCGGCGCCGGCCTGGAAAAGCGAGGACGAGAAAGCTGCGGTGCAAAGCCTCATCGAAATATTGGGTGAAACCCCCGAGGAGCCCTATGTCAAAACCCAGGCATTGAAGGTGCTTCTGGCCATGGAATCGCAGGAATCCGTCGGCATCCTGCTGCATTATCTCAACCATATCTACGAATCGACCCATAGCCGCCCCGGCCTGCTGCGCTACGTGGTTCCGCACATGACCCTTCCGCAGGAAGCGGAGAACGTGGAGGACGTGGTGGACTATCTCGCCGCGCGCTATCGCGCCCATCCCGAGCGTCTGCAACAACCGCTGAAGGCGCTGCGCGCCTATCTTGGATCGGCCTACGGCAATCACCGCAGCGGGGAATTCTTCCAGTTCCTGAAGTTTCTCGCGGAATACGACAGCCGGGAGTACGAGGAATACCTGAAACAGACCCGGGAACACGTGCTGCTCATGCGCATGCTCGAGTACGTCAAATCCACTTACGGTTTCTGGCTGGTGTTCTGGCCGCTCTCGCTGTTGATCCTGATCGTGGTGCAATACGGCCTGGGACTGTCTCCCCGCTTCACCCGGAGCGACGACGGCACGGCGGCAACCCGCCCCAACCGCCGTGCCAATCCTGCGGCGGACATCCGCAACCGGCGCCAGGCGCCCGCGGCGGCCGTGGTCCCGATCAAGATCAGCTCCGGCAAATCCTGAAGAAGTTTCGGCCAGAAACCGGCTCGGGAGACCACGCCATGCGCATCACCCTGTACGATTCGGCGCGCGCCCTTTTGCTGCGCGTGGCCATTGCTGCCGGCGCGGGGTTCCTGCTCGGCGGCTGTAACAAAATCGGCCCGGACTTTCACCGGCCGGAAATCAAACTCACCGACACCTGGCTGGATGCGCCGAAAAAAACCGCCAAGGCCGGCGATTTCCGCAACTGGTGGAAACTGTTCAATGATCCGGTGCTGGATCGCCTCATCGAGAAGGCTTACCGGCAGAATCTGGACGTGCAGAAAGCGGCGATCCGTATCTATCAGGCGCGTGCCCAACTCGGCATCGCCAAAGGGTATCTGTTCCCGCAGAAACAGAACGTGGGAATGGACACATTCTATGAACGCATCAGCGAATTCTCGCCCTACTACCAAGGGAGCGATTTCCACACGTTCACCTATTTCCAGACCGGATTCGACGCCATGTGGGAGCTCGACATCTGGGGCCGGTTCCGCCGCGGCATCGATGCCGCTGGTGCGGAACTGGCGGCATCGACACTGCAGTATGACGACATGGTGGTGACGCTGACCGCCGAAGTGGCTGCCGCCTATGTCCAGATACGCACGTTCAATCAGCGCCTGGCGCTCGCAAAGGGCAATGCCGACCTGCAAGAGCGCAGCTTCCGCATCGCCGAATCACAGTTCCGCAACGGCGTGAGCACCGAACTCGACATGCAGCAGGCCAAGGCGCTGCACCAGGCGACCCTGGCTGAAATCGCCAACCTGGAAGTGGGGCTGCGCCAGTCGAAGAATGCTCTGAGCGTCCTGCTGGGGATGCAGCCCAGCCACCTGGAAAAGGAACTGGGCCCGGACAGCGACATCCCCGCCGCCCGGTCGGAGATCGCCATGGGCATCCCGACCGACATCCTGCGCCGCCGCCCGGATGTCCGTGCCCAGGAATACAAAGCCGCATCCCAATGCGCTCAGATCGGGATCGCCGAGAGCGAACTCCTGCCCCGGCTTTCCCTGGTCGGCACCGTCGGCTTCAATTCCGGCAGCATCGACGGACTCGACGTGGCCAACGCCATCAGCCCTTCCGGGCTGGCCGGCAAATTCGGACCGACCGTCACCTGGCCGATCCTCCAGTACGGACGACTGACCAACAACGTCCGCGTCCAGGACGCCAAATTCCAGGAACTCCTGACCGACTACCGCAGCACCGTATTGCGCGCCCTACGCGAGGTGGAAGACGCGATCATCGCCTTCAAAAAAGCCGAGGAAAGAGTAGCCAGCCTGTCAGACGGCGTCCGGGCCTCACAGCGCGCCGCCGAACTCGCCTTGCGGCAATACCAGAACGGACTCGAGGACTACACACGGGTCCTCAATTCGGAACTGTTCCTGGTGCAGCAGCAAGACCGGCTGACCGCCAGCCGCGGAGACGTCGCCCGCAGTGTCATCGCCATGTACAAGGCGCTGGGTGGCGGCTGGGAGATTCGGGAAGGCCGGGAGCTGCTGCCGCCCGGCGTGAAGAAAGAAATGCGCGAGCGTACCGACTGGAGCGACCTGCTCGAGGAACCCGTCGGCAAGGGAATCGACTAGCAAGCAAGCGGGACCGGCGGACGGATCTCACCCCGGCCTTGCGAAGAGGGGACAGACGAATGAAACTGGTGACTGCGATCATATCTTCGCAAAAGCTGGATGAAGCCCGCGAGGCCCTCCTGGAAATCGGCGCCACCGGCCTCACCATCAGTCGCATTTTCGGCGATGCCTTTGAAAGGCACGCGCCCCGCACCGACGACTGCCTGTTCAAGCTGGAGATACTCGCCACCGAACGCCTGGCGGGCGCCGTCGTGGAATCGATCATCGGCATCCTGGGCCCGGATGCGGACGAGGATGCCCGGATTTTGGTCTTCGAACCGCAACAGGCCGTCCGCATCCGCACGCTGGAAAGCGGCGAAGAAGCCTTGGGCTGAGCGCTGAACAGCTTCTAATTTAAGGAAGCTTCGCCAAAGCAGCCGGCTACCTGATGCGGGTGACATCATCTGTGTTGCCCCAAAAAAGCCAAAGGCAGTACATTAGCGTCTCATCTTTGCCGAGAGGCCGCCATGTCACGCCAGAAGGACAAAACCCTTTCCATACGCACCTCCGCCGAGATCAAGCAACTGTTGCGCATGGCCGCAGAGCGCGAACGGCGATCCCTCGCTTCGAGGATCGAGATTCTGGTGCTGGAGTACCGCGGGCACATGAGCTGAAGCTGGATCGCCCAAGTGGTGAAGCAGCCAACGGGAGCGCCTAATGGGCCTTCCAAGCATTGCCTGGTTCAGCCTGCCCGCTAAACCAACGAACCATTGACGGCAGGAACGAAGCAATGGCCACCCCGGAAAACCAGATTGAGCTGGATCTGATCGCCAAGCTGGGCGATCTCAAATACACCTACCGCGAAGGAGCACAAGGAAGTCGAGCGAAGCGAGCGAGTGCGACGCCCCCCGCGAAGCCGTAGGCCCGGATGTTTTGACGGAGTCTGCGGCTTCCTCGCGGGTGGAGACAAAACATAAGGGAACCGACACGGCGTCGAGTCAGTGTGGGAGCCTTGGCGGAGAGCGTCGCTTGAGAGACGGACGGAGCCGAGGCGGACGCAGGACGGCGCGGGCCGCCGAAGGCAAAGACGTCGCCACAATTTGCTCCCGAGGGTGACGGGGATGTCCCGTCGGGTTTCGCAAAAAATGGCGACGCTCCAGTTTATGCAGGGCGATCTGCATGGGGCGGACTCTCTTATGTCAAGATCATGCAATGGCGCGAAATACACCTTCAACAGCTCTCGCGCATAGAATAACGGATAACGCCTTTCGTCTATATGATCGTCCGGGACGTAACACCTATGAATACCTGATCGGCCAGTTTGCCGCAGGCAGCGGCAAGAAGGCGGGCGAGTACTACACGCCGCAGCCCATTTCCAGCATCCTTTCCGCCATCGTCACGCTGGATAGGCAGGAGCCGGCGGAAGGTCCGCGCCCTCACATGGACAGCGTGCTGGACTTTGCCTGCGGTTCGGGCTCCTTGCTGTTGAACGTGCGCCATCGCATGGGGCCGCACGGCATCGGCAACATTCACGGGCAGAAGAAGAACATCACCACTTACAATCTGGCGCGCATGAATATGCTGCTGCAGGGGGTGAAGAATTCCGAATTCGAAATCTTCCACAGCGACACCCTGCTCAATGAGTGGGACGTGCTGCGCGAGACCAACCCGGCCAGGATGCCGAAATTCGACGCGGTGGTAGCCAATCCGCCCTTCAGCTACAGGTGGAAGCCGAGCGAAAGCTTAAGCGAGGATGTGCGCTTCAAGAATTACGGCCTTGGCGCCCAAGTCCGCCGCCGACCTCGCTTTCCTGCCGCATGGCTTCCATTTCCTCAAGCAGGATGGCGTGATGGCCATCATCCTGCCCTACGGCGTGCTGTTCCGTGGCGGTGCCGAGGCGCGCATCCGCACCAAGCTGCTCAAGGACGGCCATATCGACACGGTGATCGGCCTGCCGGCCAACCTCTTTTTCTCCACCGGCATTCCGGTCTGCCTCCTGGTGCTGAAGAAGTGTAAAAAAACCGGACGACGTGCTGTTCATCAACGCCGCCGAGCACTACGAGAAGGGCAATCGGCAGAACCAGCTATTGCCCGAGCATATCGACAAGATCATCGACACCTACCAGTACCGCAAGGAAGAACCGCGCTACTCGCGGCGGGTGGGCATGGAGGAAATCGAGCAGCACGATTTCAACCTGAACATCTCTCGTTATGTGAGCACAGCAGAAGCCGAAAAGGAAATCGATCTCGCGGCGGTGCATGCCGAGCTTGTGGCGCTGGACCAGAAGATCAAGACGGCCACTCAGCAGCACAACGAGTTTCTCAAGGAACTGGGGCTGCCTTTGCTACCGTCGGTGAAGCTGGCCTGACCGGACAAAGGCGCATCTGCTGGACTTTCCCGATCCTGGGGACACGGCTGGCTGGAAGGCGTGGTGAATTAGGCGAAATACCTGTTTTTTCCATTGACCGCCACCATGCCGCCCAGAGACTAATGCTAAAAGCTACGCCTTTCCTCCCGGAGTGAACCGCCGCCTCAGAAGTAATAGCCCTTGCCGTTGTGCGAGCTCAAGTCCAAGCCTTCGGTTTCCTCGTCGGGGCTGACGCGCAGTCTCGGCCAACGGTCCAGACCTTTGAGTATGAGATAGCTGACGGTGCCGCTCCAAACTCCTGCGGCAGCGATCGCGACGAGCTGAACGCCGATCCGCTGCCCCAGCCCTAAATCACCCGGAAATCCCGAACCGCCCCAAGCCCCGCCAGCGACCAGCGGGGTGAGAAGCACGCCCAACAGGGCACCGGCCGCATGCACCGGGAACACGTCCATGGCATCGTCGATTTCCAGCTTGCGCCGGATCCAGGGAATCGCGAAGAAACAGGCCAGCCCGCCTGCGCCACCGACGATGACGGCGCCCTGCGGCCCGACGTAGCCCGCCGCGGGCGACAGTGCGACCAACCCCGCGATCATGCCGGTCACTAGGCCAAGCAGGGTGGGGCGCCCGAAGCGCACCCACTCGACCCCCATCCAGGCCATCGCACCGGCGGAAGCGGCCAAGTGGGTGTTCAACATCGAGAGTCCCGCCGCGCCGTTGGTGATCAAGGCGCTACCGGCACTGAAGCCGTGCCAGCCGATCCACAGCATCCCGGCGCCGGCCGCCGTCAGGGTCAGATTGTGGGGCGGCATGAGCGCATCCGGAAATCCACGCCGCGGCCCCACCAACCAGGCGGCCGTGAGGGCCGACGCGCCGGCGGTCGCGTGGACCACCACGCCGCCGCTGAAGTCCGCCGCACCGAGGCGGGCGAGCCAGCCTCCACCCCACAGCCAGTGGCAAACCGGTGCATAGACCAGCAGCATCCAGAGGGTGGTGAACCAAAGCACGGCCGAGAACTTCATCCTCTCGGCGAAGCCACCGACCATGAGTGTCGGCGCAAGCACGGCGAAACCGAGATGGTAGATGCAGTATGCCGCCTCGGACACGTGCCCGATCGCCGAGTCGGCCGTCAGACCGTGCAGGAACAGCCTGGACGTGCCGCCGAGCCATGGCGCCGAGCAACCTCCCCTGCCCAGAGCGAGGCTGTAGCCGGCGCCCATCCAGACCAGAGACACCAGGGCGGCGACGGCAAAACATTGGGCCAGAACGGAGAGTACGTTCTTGGTGCGGACCAGCCCAGCGTAAAGCAAGGCCAGCCCCGGCACCGTCATGAACCAGGCGAAGCCGGTGGACGTCAGAATCCAGGCGGTATCCGCGGCGTCGAATTCGTCCGCCTTGAGCGGCAGCGCCACCAACAGGCAGCCCAACAAGCTGAAACCGCGGAATTTCGGACCTTGTCCCATCACTCCCCCGTCTGTGGATCGTGGCGCGGCCAGCGCCGACCGGAAGCCGTCTCCGCCGAATTCTCATGCCTCCGGGAGACCGCATGCACAAAACGGGGGCAATGAAACCACGATTGGACGGCTGTGCCAAGGTTTGAGAAGGCTTTGCGCCGGGATGCGATCACTCGCTCATATCGGGAAACAGGATCACTTCGTCCGGAACGCCGTTTCCATTCCGCTGAAGGTCGATCCCTCCGACCAATGCATAGCCGGCGTCGCCTTCGTACAGGACGACGGCATCTTTGGGCATTTGGAGAAGCGCCTGTATCAGTTGCTCCACGGTCATCGGCGCCCCCTCACAGGTCGTCCGAAATGACTTCCAGCGCGATCAACTGATCCCGCAGCGCCATGTGAGCGGCGAAACCTTCCCGTCCCTGGTAGAAGGGATCGCCGTAGAGGGCGTCGGTGGCCGATTCATCCGACAGGTAGATCCGGCAGGCATGAAGACCATCCGCCAAGGATGCGACACAGGCCTCGAACTCGGAAACCGGCTCGGGGTCGTAGACACCCTCCCCCAGGAGATCATCGGCCCGGTACAGATCGGTGTCCCAGCCGTACTTTTCGGCCAGCTCGAATATCGGGCCGTTGCCGGCCTCGGCTTCGGGCGATGCCGGCGTGAGGCCGGCGGCTTCCAGCAGCTGGCGCGGGCTGGTCGTGGCGAAAATCACCCGGCCTTCCCGTTCTTTGGCGGCGCGGACCTTGCGGGAAAAATCCTCCCGGTCGAATGCGAACCAGGCATTCGCCTTGCCGGGGCTTGTTACCTCGACGACATAGATCATGGGAGTTTTCCCGAGTGAAGGTGAATTCAATGAGTCAGGCGCGCGGCTATCGCCTCTTCGCCTGACTCCGCCCGAACCGCGATCTTGATGTCAACAGCCCGGCTCAGCCAACCCAGGGTCACCGCGCGGAAGGCGGCTTCCTCGGCCTCGTCCCAGATCAGGCACAGCAACGCCTCTTCACGGCTGAGCAATTCGTCTTTCTCCAATTTATCCACGGCGAGCTGGCAGGCCAACGGGTCCGCCTCGTTGCGGGCGAACACCTCACGTGCGGCCGCGATGCCCTCGGCAATCTCATCTTCCGACGCCAGGGTGGCGTGCTCGCCTTCGATACTGATAATGAACGACATGGGTCTCTCCGAATGAATCGATTGAGCCGAGTACTTACAAGGGCACACCGAAAAACCATTCTTCGCTGCCGCCCCAGGCGAGATGCAACCGGTAGCCGGAATGCCAGCGCGCCGCCTCGGCCTCGTCGGCCGGACGGTGGCTCAGTTCCGCGTCCGGCGCGTCGGCGGTGAAATAGGCGCGGCCATTGCGCAGAAAGCGGGCGAGATCCTTACGGTCATTGGGCCGGACCACCGCCTTGGGCACGCCATCGACCAGGATCGTCGTCACCTGCATAGGCTTTCTCCTCTCGCTATCCCACGGTGATGATCAAAGGCTCGAGCCCCGCCACCGTGGCTTCGATCACGTCTCCCTGGACCACGGAGCAGGCCAGACCCGGCGTGCCGGTGTAGATGAGGTCGCCGGGGAACAGCTCCAGCCGGGTGGACAAATAATGCACCGTCTCCGGCACCTTCCACAGCATGTCGGCTACGTTGCCGCTCTGGCGAACCTCGCCATTGACCTTGAGTTCGATCCTGCCGCTGGCGATGTTGCCGACATAGAACTCCGGCGTGATCGCCGAGCATGGCGAGGAATGGTCGAACGATTTGGCCTTGTCCCAGGGCAGCCCCTGTGCGATGGCGGCGTCGAGTGCGTCGCGCAGGGTCATGTCCAGGCCCACGGCATAGCCGAACACATAGTCGTAATCGACCTTGTCCACGGGAATGTTGCGGCCGCCCTTGTGCAGCGCCACCACCATTTCCACCTCGGGAAACAGCGCGCCGGTGCCGGGCGGGTATGGCAGCACGGAATTGTTCTGGAGGATGGCGCCGGGTGGCTTCAGGAAGAAGCTCGGCTCGGTGGGCTTGACCGCTTCCCGGCCGGATTCAGGGTAATTGTGGGCGAGGCAAAAAATGCGGCGCACCGGAAACGGATTGCTCGACATGGCGTCGAGGGTGATTACGGGGGCGGGTGGGAAGGCATAGTTCATGATCGGTTCGGTCCTGTTCCACTACACCAGCCGGTCCGGCCAACGGTATCCGGCATTCACTTCGAATTCCAGGTAATAAATCTTGAAATGCTCTTCCATCCTTTCGGCTTCAGGAAGGCGGACTTCCCGCTCCGGGTATTGCGCCAGCAGCGCGCTGCGATGCGCGGCCCAGGCCTTGAGCAGCGCCTGACGGGCTGCCTCAGCGGTCGCGCCGGCCCCCCGGAACATGAAGTGATGGGTGTTCATTTCCGCGACGACGAAACGTTCACCCATCTCAATACCCCTCCGCCACTCCCAGGTCCATACCGCGGAAGATCGAGCAGCGCTTGAACACCTCCAGGCTGGGTGCGACCTGCTTGTGCGAACAATACTTGGCCACTAGTTTAGCCAAGCCTTTGATATCGCGTCCCGTGGCGGCCGGAAAGACGTCCGCCAGTTGGCTGATCAGCGCCTCGTCCACCGCCAGTGCGAATTGCTCGGTCATCACCCGCCAGATCTTGCAACGGTCCTCCCGTTCGGGCGGATAGAACTTGATGAGGGCGATACAGCGGGAGACGATGGCCTCGTCGATGTCATCGACCCGATTGGTGGTCAGAAACAGCAGGCCGTTGAAATATTCCAGCACCCGCAGGAACACGCCGACCACGGCATTCATGGTGATGTCATCGTCGCGGCGCTTGATGTAGACATCCGCCTCGTCGATCAGCATGACGGCGCCCCAGCGCTGGGCGCGGGTCAGTACGTCCTTCAGCGCGGTTTCCATCGCCGCCACGTCGAGACCAAGCTGACCGGAATGCACGCGGTACAGCGGACGCCGGATGATCTCGGAATAAACCTCGGCGGTGAGGGTTTTGCCGACGCCCGGGGGACCCGCACAAAGCACGGTGGTGCCGCCGGACTTGCCAGCCACGATGTCGTCCATCAGCATGTCCATCTCAGCGGTCAGGATGTCGATCAGGTCGGTCTGCTCCTCCGGCAATACCAGCTTGCGCTTCAACTCCGGCTGGTATTCGTAGGGAGCGACGTCCTCCACATGCACCCACAGATAATGATGCAGCTCCAGATGGAACATCAGGATGTAGGGATGCACCGGAAGCTGGGTGAACAGCCCTTCCGGCATCGCGTCCTGCAGCTCCTGGACTTCATCCTCGGCGTCGTAGCGGTTGCTTTTGGCCGCTTTGCGTAGATACGGTCCCAGAATGTCGCCGGTGGCATCAAGGGTCAGCGTGCGCTGGGTGAGGATGCCTTCGTCGTTCACCAGCCGGGCGCTGCCACCGCCGGAGGACAGTACCACCACATCCTTGCGCGACCAGTCGGTGTCACGGTGGGTGGCGGCCGGGTCCTCGGCGTAGAAACCGATGCCTTGCCCCGCGAACTGGGCGCCGTAGCGGGCGCGCCAGTCGAAATAGCGGGCGGTGATGCGGTCGTAGTCCTCGATCAGATCGGGCGTCTCCTTGAGGAATCCCTTGGCCGCGAAGATCTCGCCCACGGTCCGCCCGACGACATCGCTGGCGGTGATCCGCAGCGCGACCGTGGCGAGACTGCCCTTGGCGTTGGCCTTCAGTTCGATGATAATCTTGCCGGTTTCGTCGTTCGATTCCGGAATGTAATCGAGCCGGGTGATGACGTAGGGCAAGGGCCGATTGGTGACGTTGGCCGTGAACACCCAGCCGCGGATGGCATCGGTCGCGAGATAGCGAACGATGGCGGGTACCGCCTGCTCCAATTCGTTCGCCTCGAAGCGCACCCCATCGTCGTTGAGCGCTTTTTGCAGTACCGCAATCTGTACCGCCCGCTGCTTCAGGTCCGGACCGGCTTCCTCGTACAAGTTACGCAGGAAATTGACTTCGGCATTCTCCAGCTGGGCAAAAGCGATCTCCGCCTTGTTCCCGAACCGTAGCTGGTCCTGCAGCCCTGCCAGACGCGGGAACTCGGTGACCATGGCTTCGACATAGGGCTTTTCGATCTGAAGTTTCACGGCACTGCCCTCGCCCGTTCGAGGTTCAATAGGTCATTTCAAGCGCGGACGCTCAGACGGTTTGTAATTGCTGAAATGCCCTTCCCTGGCGGCCTGGGCACGGGCCTTCTGGATCAGTCCGGGCGTCTTCATGTGCGGCGAGATCTGCGCCAACTGCTTCTCCATGTTGCCGCTGCCGCAATGCGGGCAGAGTGGCGCGTCGCCGGCCTTGATGAGCAATTCGGAAGTCTGGCCGCAATCGCGGCAGTGAAAATCGTATAACGGCATGGCTCACCTCCTGGTTGGACTCAAACGGAATCGGCTTGCCGGCTCCATTCCACCGGCGTATAGACCTTCATGCTGATGGCGTGCAAGGCGCCGGTGGACAAAGGCTCGCTGACGGTGGCCAGGACCCGTTGCTGGCGCTGCACAGTGCTGAGCCCCTCGAACGCCGCCCCGATGACCACCACGGAAAAATTGCAGCCCTCGCCTTCCACCCGGACTTCGCAGCCGGGGATGCCCGATTCGATGAGGGTGCGGACTTCGGCGATTTCCATGGCCTCTAGCCTTGCGCCTGGCTGGCCACGGCCGCCTCGAGCATGGTCTTCAGCTCGCCGCTCGCCGCGAGTTCGCTGACGATGTCGCTGCCGCCGACCAGTTCACCGCCGACGAAGAGCTGAGGAAAAGTCGGCCATTGCGACACGCTCGGCAGCTTCTCCCGGATCGAGGGGGCCGCGAGGATGTTCACATAGGCGAACGGTACGCCTGCCGCTTGCAGGCAGGACACGGCCTTGGCCGAGAAGCCGCACTGCGGCATCTCCGGCACGCCCTTCATGTAAAGAAGGACCGGATGCTTCGCGATCTGGTCGCGGATGGTGTCTTCGATATTGCTCATGGCGATACCTCTCGAATTGGAAGAAACTGCGCTCGTACCCTTCTCTCTCGGAATCCATGCCGCCAAATAAAGGGCTGCTCGTCCCCCGGCAGGGATTGCCAGGGGCCAGGGGCGGAGCCTGCCCCGGACTCGATCCGGGGGATGGCCATGACCTCACACGTCCCTGTGCACTGGATTCATGCCGCGCTATCCTGCCCAGCACCCTCCGGGCCAGTGCCCATCCGCTTCCGGCGAATGGGTCCGGCGTTCCATGCCGGAATGACGGCATTAATTTATCGGCTGCCCAAATGGGGAAGGGAACGAAACGCGCGATTTACAAGCCGGAAGCGAAGCCCAGCAGCTCGACGGTGATGTCCTCCTCGCCCGTGACTTTGGCCTGACACGCCAGACGCGACTTGGAACCGACGCCGACGATCGTGTCGAGCCGTGCATTCTCTTCGGCGCCAATCCTGGACACGCTCTTGCGGCCGGCCTGCACGAAGATATGACAGGAACCGCACTGGGCGTTGCCGCCACATTTGTGCATGATGGCCTCTCCGGCTTCCATGATGAGTTCAAGCAGGGATGCGCCTTCCCGTGTCTCAATGGTTTTTCCGGAAGGCTGGATGGTCAGGATAGACATGTAGCGTCCTCTTCAGTGTGTGTCTTGGTGAGTGTAAAAAATTCCAAAAGGTCGGTCAGGCCGCGCTCCCATCCGCAAAGGCCCGGATCACGGAAGCGCCGACGCTGTCGTTCCGGTCCAGATCGCCCAGCTTGGCCAACAGGCGTTCGCAGTCTTCCCTGTCGCCCCTGCGTAGCCGGATGAAAGCCAGCGCCTTGAGCGAGAACAGGTAGAAATGCTGGGGCGCATCATAGCGCTGCCAATCGACAGTGGCGGGCGTCAATGCCTCGATATCGTTCGGAAAGCCGCCCTGCCGCGCCGCCGCTTCCAGCGCCATGCGCACGACCCGCTCGGCATCGGCCAGGCGTCCCTTGTAGAAATAAAACTTGTACATCGAGAAATAGACCGACAAGGCCTCGGGTGCCTCGGCCTGCGCCTGCCGCAAGTAGCCCTCGGCTCGCTCGGTGTCGGCATATGCGCTCATCGCCTGCTCCAGGAGGCTTCCCACCCGGGCGGGCACCTCACCGGCATAGAACGAACGCAGAGGATCGGCGTTGGCGGTCATCCTTGGGTGTCCTCGTCAGCTCCAGAGTGCGGCCGGAGCCAGCAGCCTTTCGACCGGACGGTCGTTCTTCAGATGCTCCTCGATGATCTCGGCCACATCGGCCGGGCTCACCTTGGAATACATCACGCCCTCCGGATAGACCAGGACGGTCGGCCCGAGATCGCAGGTGCCCAGGCAGCCCGTGCTGGTCAGTGCGAACTGGCCATAGAGCTGGCCGGCCTCGAACTGCTGCATGAAGGTCTGGAACACCGCGGTGGAGCCAAGCTGGCCGCAGGAACCACGAGGATGGCCGGGCGGACGGGTCTGGGCGCAGACGAAGATGTGTTTACTGGGCTTTGGCATGAACAGTTCTCTCCTTATGTTGAACAGTCGTCGGCTCCTTACCCGAGGAACCTGCGGCACTCGACCGCACTTTTGTCCTTCTCCCTTGGGGAGAAGATGGCCGGCAAGGCTGGACGAGAGAGCCCGGGTCTGCCGCGTTGCACACGGCTTGAACAGCCCCTCACGCCCGACTCTTTCAATCTGGGCTATCCTGCCCGCTCTCCCTCGGGTCAGTGCAAATCCGCTCTCGGCAGATCAGTCCCAGAGAGAGAAGGGAGGAAACCATGTCTCAGGCTCCCTGACCGCGCGTGGCCAGGCTAGCCTTCAAGCTGTCCAGCGAGATGCTCTTGCCGTTCTGATCCTGGAACACCTTGAATACTTTTTCCTGGGCTGCCGTGGACTTCACGAAGTCATCGTGGGCCTGACTCAACAGCGCCTTGCAGGTCGCCATGGCAGTGGCTTCATCCATGTCGTCCGGAATGGGGCTGCGGTTCAGGTACTGGTTGAAACGCTTCAGGATGTGCAGCCGATTGACGTGTACGACCGAGGGCTCGTATTCGACGCCGAAGAAATCGAGGAATTCCTCGGCTGCGGAAAAACTTTGTATGCGCTGCAAAACCGGATTCATGATGATTCCTTAGCCATCAGGTTTCTTTACATTGCCGATCCCGCCGTCTCAGCCGAACAGACCCGGACGCGGCTGGGACGACACCGAAGTTTCCGCATAAAACAGCTTCAGCTCGGTCTCGCTGGGCGGGCGCTTGGTCTGGCTGGCATGGATACGGATACGCTTGAGTACCCGGCCGGCATCCTTTTCGCTGAGCTCGATCCCGAGCTGGCGGAAGCTCCGCTTCACCGCATGGGTGCCGGAATGCTTACCCAGCACCAGGCGGTGCTCGCGCCCGAGATCCTTCGGATCCACACCCTGGTAGTTAATGACGTTCTTGAGCAGTCCATCGACATGGATGCCGGCTTCGTGGGTGAACACCGCTTCGCCGACGATGCTCTTGTTGGCCGCCACCGGTCGGCCGGAAGCGGCCGCCACCAACCCGGAAATCTCCGGAAAATGATCGACGGCGATGCCGGTATCGATGCCGTAAAGCCGGTGCAGAGCCATCACGGTTTCCTCGATGGCCGCGTTCCCAGCCCGCTCGCCCAGGCCGTTGACCGTGGTGTTCACATGGGTCGCCCCGGCCTGCACCGCCATAAGGGTGTTGGCCGTTGCCAGTCCGAAGTCATTGTGCGCATGCATCTCGATCTCCAGGTCGGTGCCTGCGGCCAGCCGGTGGATACGCTCGAAGGTGGTCATCGGCTCCAACAGCCCTAGGGTGTCGGCGAAGCGGATGCGTCGGGCGCCGGCCTGCTGCGCCCCCTGGGCAACCTGCAGCATGAAGTCCGGATCGGCGCGGGAAGCATCCTCGCAGCCGACACAGACTTCCATGCCGGCATCCAGACCCCGCTTCACGAAACGGTCGATACTGGCCAGTACCCATTCGCGGGTCCGGTTCACCTTGTGGCGGAGATGGATGTCCGATACCGGAATCGACAGGTTCACCAGTTCGACCCCGCAGCCGGCTGCCGCCGCCAAGTCCCGTTCGCACATCCGGCCCCAGACCATCAGCCGGGTCGGCAACCCCAGGGCGGCGATGGCGCGGATCACCTCCTGCTCCTCGGCGCTCATGACGGGAATGCCCACTTCCATTTCCGGTACGCCGGCCCGCGCCAAGGCCCGGGCGATGGAAAGCTTTTCCTCGGCGGTGAAAGCGACCCCGGCGGTCTGCTCGCCGTCCCGGAGGGTGGTGTCGTTGATGGTTACGGTGTGTATAGCCATGGCTGACCTCACTTGAGTTCTTTCGCCAGATTACGGCTATAGCGTGGCAGCTCGATGACCAGATCGGTCTTGCTCACCACCGCCTGGCAGGCCAGGCGGGAATGCGGCTCCAGGCCCCAGGCCCGGTCCAGCATGTCATCCTCGGCATCGTCCGCCGGGTTCAGCGAATCGTAGCCTTCTCTCACGATGACATGGCAGGTGGAACAGGCGCAGGCCATCTCACAAGCATGCTCGATCTCGATCCCGCCGTGCAGTAGCGCATCGCAGATGCTCTGGCCGTAGCTCGCCTTGATGACGGCGCCTTCCGGGCACAGTTCGGCATGGGGCAATACCTTGATCTGCGGCATGCTCAGACTCCCAAGCTCTCCAGCTTCTGGCCGGTCAGGGCGGCCTTGATGCTATGGTCCATACGCCGCCCGGCAAATTCCGTGCTGGCCTCGTTCAACGCGTCGGCGGCGTTCTTGATCACCTGCCAGTCCGTCCCTTCCATCGCAACCTTCAGCACCTGTAGACCGCTGACCAGGACTTCAAGCTCCGATTCGCTGAGCAGGTCACTGTCCTCGGCCAATGCCGACTCGGTGGCTTCGATCAGACGCGAAGCCTCGACCTTCTGCTCCTGCAGCCGCCGCGCCTCCAGGTCGTCGCGGGCATGCAGATAGGAATCCTCTATCATCCGCGCCACTTCCGCATCACTCAGACCATAGGAGGGCTTGACCTCGATGCTGGCCTCGACCCCGCTGGTCTGCTCGGATGCGGTCACGTTGAGGAGGCCGTCGGCATCGACCTGGTAGGTCACCCGGATACGCGCCGCACCCGCAACCATCGGCGGGATGCCGCGCAGCTCGAAACGCGCCAGCGAGCGGCATTCGCTCACCAGTTCGCGCTCGCCCTGTACCACATGGATGCTCATGGCGGTCTGACCGTCCTTCCATGTGGTGAATTCTTGGGCCCGCGCCACCGGTATGGTGGTATTGCGCGGAACGATCTTTTCGCACAAACCGCCCAAGGTTTCGATGCCCAGCGACAGCGGAATCACGTCGAGCAGCAGCCAGTCGCCACCCGCGCGGTTGCCGGCCAGCAGGTTGGCCTGCATGGCGGCGCCCAGCGCCACCACCTTGTCCGGATCAAGATCGGTGAGCGGCGTTTGCTGGAAGAATTCGGCCACCGCCTCCCGAATGCAAGGCATGCGGGTCGCGCCGCCGACCAGGACCACGCCCTTGATGTCATCGATGGCGAGCCCCGCGTCGCGTAGCGCCTTGCGCACCGGGGTGAGCGTTTTTTTAACCAAGCCGGCGGTCAGCTCCGCAAAGGTGTCGCGGCTCAAAGTCAGCACAAGCCGGCAACCGTCCGACAGTACGGCGTCGATGGTCGCCTCGGTCTGTTCGGAAAGCCGTTCCTTGGCGACGCGGGAGGCGGCCATGATAAGACTCGCATCGCTGCTGGAGAGTGCCTTCAACCCGCTCTGGGCGAGTAGCCAATCATAGACCGCCCGGTCGAAATCATCCCCCCCCAGGGCCGGATCGCCGTTGGTGGCCAGCACCTCGAACACACCCCGGGCGAGTTTCAGCACCGAGATGTCGAAGGTGCCCCCGCCCAGATCGTAAACCGCGTACACGCCCTCGGCGGCGTTGTCCAGCCCGTAAGCCACGGCCGCAGCGGTCGGCTCGTTGAGCAGCCGAAAGACCTCCAGCCCGGCGAGCTTTGCGGCGTCCTTGGTCGCCTGGCGCTGAGCCTCGTCGAAATAGGCCGGCACCGTGATGACCGCGCCGGCCAGCTCACCGCCCAGCTCTGCCACCGCCCGATCGCGCAGCACCTTGAGAATCTCTGCCGAGACCTGGACCGGGCTGATACGCCCGGCACGAGTGTCGAACTGCACCATGCCCTCGCCTTCGACGAAACGATAGGGCGCGCCGTGATGGCTGGCGAGGTCGCCCAATCCGCGGCCCATGTAGCGCTTGACCGATACGAAGGTATTCTCAGGGTCTTCGCTCTGCCGGGCCTTGGCCTCGTAGCCGACCTCGACCCCTCCGCCATCGAGGTAACGCACCACCGAAGGCAACAGAACCCGCCCTTGGGCATCGCCCAACACTACCGTCCCCTCGTCCCGGACGGTGGCCACCAGCGAATGGGTCGTACCCAGATCAATCCCTACCGCGAGCCTCCGCTGCGGCTTCACGCCGGCACCGGGTTCAGAAATCTGTAGCAGCATCAGTCCTCCAGCAGGGCGTGCGCCTGATCGAGATCACGTTTGAGTTTTTCCAGGAAGGCGAGCTGGCGCACCAGCACCGCGGCTTCCGGATGCGACTGCTCGACGTCCAGCAGGGCGCCGAGCGCTTCGATCATATGATCCATTTCCTTCTTCAGGCGGAAACCCAGCCGGTCCAGCGCGGCTTCGCTGCGGCCGGCGATGGCATCCTGCATTTCCTCGCGCCATTCGATCTGCTCCAGCAGAAACTCCGCCGGCATCGCCGTATTGTCCTCTTCCCGGGTATCCACACCGTGGATCCGGAGTAGGTAGCGCGCTCGATCCAGCGGACGCTTCAAGGTCTGGTAAGCCTCATTGGCGAAAGTCGCCCATTGCAGAGACAGGCGCTTTTCCACATCGCTCAGATGGGCGGCCTTGTCCGGATGGACGCGAGCTTGCAGTTCCAGGTAATGGCTGTCCAACACGCTCTGGTCCAGCCGGAACATTTCGGGCAGCTGGAAAAACTCGAAATAATTACGGGGCGACATTTCGCTCATGGCCATCGCTCCTAGACATTGAAACTCTCGCCACAGCCGCATTCATTCTTGACGTTGGGATTATTGAACTTGAAGCCTTCGTTCAAGCCTTCACGCACGAAATCCAGCTCGGTGCCTTCCAGGTAGACCAAGCTCTTCGGATCGACCAGCACGGTGACACCGAAGCTTTCGAAGCGCTCATCTTCCGGCGCAGGCTCATCGACGAATTCCAAGGCATAGGCCAGACCGGAACAGCCCGACGTCTTGACGGCGACCCGCAAGCCCACGCCCGCACCCCGCGCTGCCAGATGCTTCTGGACCTGAACAGCCGCTTTTTGTGTCAGCGTTACCGCCATCTTTTGTCCTCCTTATAAGGCCAACCGGCGTCAGTGGGACGAGCAGCTCGCGCCGCCGTCGACGGAGAAGGAACTGCCGCAACTACAGGACGAAGTGGCATTCGGGTTCTTGATGACGAAACGGGAACCCTCCAGCCCCTCCTGGTAATCGATCTCGGCGCCCTGCAGATATTGCAGGCTGGTGGGGTCGACCAGCAGAGTGACACCATCCTTCTCCACTGTCGTGTCGTCCTCGTTCACGGCCTCTTCGAAAGAAAAGCCATACTGGAACCCCGAACAGCCGCCGCCAGACACGTACACCCGGAGCTTCAGCGCCGGATTGCCTTCCTCGGCGATCAGTTCGCTCACCTTGGCCGCGGCGCTGCCGGTGAATATCAATGCAGGGCCCGCAGGCGTCAGATCGACGATGCTGGTCATGGCTGTCATAACGTTGTCCTCGCCTTCACGCGGCCGATTTGCAAACTTCGTAGCCTTCATCGGCTACGCCCATTTTGGCCTTGTAGTCCGAGACGGCGGCTTTGATGGCATCTTCCGCCAGCACGGAGCAGTGGATCTTCACCGGCGGCAGCGCCAGCGCCTCGGCGATATCGGAATTCTTGATCGCCAAAGCCTCGTCGACCGTCTTGCCCTTGACCCATTCGGTCACCAGCGAGCTGGAGGCGATCGCCGAGCCACAGCCATAGGTCTTGAACTTGGCATCCTCGATCACGCCTTCATCGTTGATCTTGATCTGCAGCTTCATCACGTCGCCGCAGGCTGGAGCCCCCACGACGCCAGTGCCCACGCCGTCTTCGTCTTTGTCGAATGAGCCGACGTTGCGGGGATTTTCGTAGTGGTCGATGACTTTATCGCTATATGCCATTGTTGTTCTCCTGATTGGATGGTGAAGGGCTTGGGGCATGTTTAGTGCGCCGCGGCCCACTGAACGGTGTTGAGATCGATCCCGTCCTTGTACATCTCCCACAGAGGCGATATCTCGCGCAGGCGAGCGACCTTGTCCTTGATCAGGGAGATGGCGAAATCCACGTCCTCCGCCGTGGTAAAGCGGCCCAGAGTGAAGCGGATCGAACTGTGGGCCAGCTCGTCGCTGCGTCCCAGGGCACGCAATACATAGGAAGGCTCGAGGCTGGCCGAGGTGCAGGCCGAACCGCTGGACACCGCCAGATCCTTGATGGCCATCATCAAGGACTCACCCTCCACGTAATTGAAGCTGATGTTCAGGTTGTGCGGTACCCGCTGCTCCAGATCGCCGTTGACGAACACCTCTTCCATGTCCTTGAGGCCGGCCAGCAGCTTGTCACGCAACCCACGGATGCGTTCGTTCTCCGCCGTCATCTCCTCGCGGGCGATGCGGAAGGCCTCTCCCATACCGACGATCTGGTGCGTCGCCAGGGTGCCGGAGCGCAGACCCCGCTCATGGCCGCCGCCGTGCATCTGCGCCTTGAGGCGGATACGCGGCTTGCGGCGCACGTAGAGGGCGCCGATGCCCTTGGGACCATAGGTTTTGTGGGCGGAAAAGGACATGAGATCGACCGGCAGATTGTCCAGATCGATCTCGACCTTGCCGGTCGACTGGGCAGCGTCGACATGGAAGATCACGCCGTGATCCCGGCAGATCTGGCCGATCGCCGCGATGTCTTGAATGACACCGATCTCGTTGTTGACGTGCATCACGGAAGCCAGCACGGTGTCGGGCCGGATCGCTGCCCTGAAGACGTCGAGGTCCAGGAGACCATTGGCCATCGGCTCGAGATAGGTGACTTCGAAGCCGGTCGATTCTAACTCGCGCATGGTATCCAGCACCGCCTTGTGCTCGGTCTTCACCGTAATCAGATGACGACCCTTGGTCTGGTAGAACTCGGCCGCGCCCTTGATGGCGAGGTTGTCCGACTCGGTTGCGCCAGAGGTCCAGACGATTTCCCGAGGATCGGCGTTGACCAGCTTCGCCACTTCCTCCCGCGCGTTTTCCACCGCCTGCTCGGCCGTCCAGCCGAAGGCATGGGAACGGCTGGCAGGGTTGCCGAAGTTTTCCGTCAGGAACGGAATCATCTTCTCGGCAACACGGGGATCGACCGGCGTCGTAGCCGAGTAATCGAGATAGACCGGTAACTTCATTGCATGTTCTCCGAGTTCGCCAGAAGGTGGGCGGTTTGCCTTGACCTCTGTCTTGCAAACCTCGGGCCACCCTTGAGAATCACTCTAACTGTATGATTTTACGTGTCTTGACCCGCTCGATGCGAAAAATCGGTTTGTCTCGTTGCCGACAAGGGCCGCCGGGGGTAGCGCTCTCTCCAAGCACCCGGCACGCAAAGAGGACCTGGATGGTACGGATTACGAAGGTTTGAGCAGGACGGAAGGGTGATGACGGTGTTTTGTCGGGTTTGCTACAACTCGACACGCTGCACCGAAACGGTGAAAGCGATACGACGCTGCCATTGCCCCGCAAACGAGCAAGGCCGGGTCACCCCGGCCTTTCCATCCGTCTCGAAGCCTAGGCGGAGGCGCAATGCTTCTCGTCGGTCCGGTAGACCAGATAGGGGTCGGCTTCGCCCCGGATCACCTTACCGTCGACCACCACCTTGACAACACCTTCGGCGGAAGGCAATTGGTACATCGTGTCGAGCAGGACCTGCTCGACGATGGTCCTAAGGCCCCGTGCCCCGGTCTTGCGCTCCATGGCGCGCCGAGCGATAGCTCCAAGGGCCTCCGGCAGGATTTCCAGCTCGCAGCCTTCCATTTCGAACAGGCGGGCATACTGTTTGACGAGAGCGTTTTTCGGCTCGGTGAGGATGTTGACCAGCGCTGCCTCGTCGAGCTCCTCGAGGGTCGCCACCACCGGCAGGCGGCCAATGAACTCCGGTATCAGGCCATAACGGATCAGGTCTTCGGCTTCGACCGCTGCCAGGACCTCCCCCAGGTGGGTGTTTTCTTCCCTGCTCTTCACTTCGGCCGAGAAGCCGATGCCGCTCTTTTGTGAACGGGAACGTATGGTCTTGTCGAGGCCGGCGAAAGCGCCGCCGCAGATGAACAGGATGTTGGCAGTGTTGACCTGCAGAAACTCCTGCTGCGGATGTTTGCGCCCGCCCTGGGGCGGCACAGAGGCGACGGTACCCTCCATCAGCTTGAGCAGGGCCTGCTGCACACCTTCCCCCGACACGTCGCGGGTGATGGACGGGCTGTCGGACTTCCGTGAAATCTTGTCGATCTCGTCGATGTAGACGATGCCCTGTTCGGCCTTTTCCACGTCATAATCGCAGGCCAGCAAGAGCTTCTGGATGATGTTCTCGACGTCCTCGCCGACGTATCCGGCTTCTGTGAGGGTGGTGGCGTCGGCGATGGCGAAGGGGACGTCCAGCACCCGTGCCAGGGTCTCCGCCAGCAGAGTTTTGCCCGAACCGGTCGGACCGATCAAGAGAACATTACTCTTGGCCAGTTCCACATCGTTTTTGAAGGTTCTGACCTTGAGGCGCTTGTAATGGTTGTATACAGCCACCGAGAGGATGCGCTTGGCCTTGTCCTGGCCGATGACGTATTGGTCCAGAATCGCCTTCATTTCCTTCGGCTTGGGCAGGCCCTCTGTGGTCCCGGCCTCGCCGCCCTGCAGCTCTTCGCGGATGATGTCGTTGCACAGTTCGACGCATTCATCACAGACGAATACGGCGGGGCCGGCAATGAGTTTTCTGACTTCGTGCTGGCTCTTGCCACAGAACGAGCAATACAGCAGCTTGCCGGACTCTTTATTTTTCCTGTCTTCGCTCATGGCGCTTACTCCCCTGGTTAGGAACAGTGTTTGGCTGTCGTTCTCCTTTTGACTGGCAAGTTGTGCGCCAAACTGCGAACCGGCCGATCAGACCGCGCCGGTTGTGCGATTCACGAGCACTTTGTCGATCAAGCCGTATTCAACTGCATCGCTTCCACTCATGAAGTTGTCGCGATCGGTGTCGATCTGGATCTTTTCGAGGGGTTGGCCGGTATGGCGGGCGAGAATCTTATTGAGACGGTCGCGGACCGCCAGAATCTCCCGGGCATGGATGTCGATGTCCGATGCCTGGCCCTGGAAGCCGCCCAGCGGCTGGTGGATCATGATCCGTGAGTGCGGCAGGCAGTAGCGCTTGCCGGCCGCACCACCGGCCAGCAGCAGCGCACCCATGCTGGCGGCCTGGCCGACGCACAGCGTACTGACGTCGGGCTTGATGAACTGCATGGTGTCGTAGATCGCCAGGCCCGCCGTCACCACACCACCCGGCGAATTGATGTAGAGATGGATGTCTTTGTCGGGATTCTCCGATTCCAGGAACAGCAACTGCGCGATCACCAGATTGGCCATGTAGTCCTCGACCTGGCCGACTAGGAAGATGACCCGCTCTTTCAGCAACCGCGAGTAGATGTCGAAGGCCCGCTCGCCGCGCGCCGATTGCTCCACCACCACCGGAACCAGTCCGCCGGCAGCCCTCGTTGCGTAATCCATGCCGTGCCTGTCCTTCAAGAAATTCATCGGATTTGTCCTCGTCCTGGGGGCGGTTCAGTGCAGCCGGCGCGGGATCGCTAGGCTGAACGCTGCGATGGGCGCCTCGAACGGCATCCCGTCGTCGGCGATCAGTTGATAGCTGCCGTGCATGCTGCCGACCGGGGTGGCGATGGTCGCCGCGCTGGTATATTCGAAAGCCTCGCCGGGGCGAAGATAAGGATGCTCCCCGACCACGCCCTCGCCGACCACCTCCACCGTTTTGCCGTTGGCATCGGTGATGATCCAGCGACGGCCCAGGAGCTTGGCGGGAACGGTGCCGGTATTCTCCATGGTCACGGTATAAGCGAACGTGTACTGCTGGGCATCGGGCCGGGAGTGCTCCTGCAGATAGACGGCTTTGACTTCGACTTTGAGTTCGTAGGGTTTACGTCGCATGGCATTGTCCTTTTGTTCATGATCAACGTGAAAATCGCAGGACCTTGCCGTATCAGCAGCCGGCGTCGGAAGGCAGCAGCTCATCGTCTTGGTCTGCGAACACCAGCAGCGGACCTGAGGGATTGCCGAGACGGATGTCCCCCAGCGCCTTCTGTTCGATCACGGCCACGGCGAGCATGGTGACCGAATGCTCTCGCCCATCCTTCGCCGCCGAGACCACGAGACCAACGCTTTCATCGAATCCCGGCCGATAGAGCCGGGTACCCGATGCCGGAACCTCGGTACAGTCGACATGAGCCAGGAAGACCTTGCGCTTGAGCTGGCCGCGGTAGTGCAGCCGAGCGATCACTTCCTGTCCGGGATAACAGCCTTTTTTGTAGCTCAGACCACCGAGCGCTTCCAGGTCCAGCATCTGAGGGATGAACTCGCCGGCGGTTGCGGCGGCGATGTAAGGAATACCCGCCAATATGTCCAGCAAGGACCAGGCGCCTGCTCCCGCGGGCCGGGCTGCCGGTGCGAGCTTGCTCCAAAGCGCGATCATGGCCGAGGGAGCACCCACTGCCAGCCAGCGCGGCCTGGGTTCACCGCCCAGAGCGACCAGGGTGCAATCACCGACCGACGCCGTCCCACCCCGTGACTCCGGGAGAGCCGAGCCCAGCATGTGGGTGATCCCGGCGCCGGACAGACCGAGCCGGGCCAGCTTGTCGCTGGCATCAGTGATGGTCGCCTTGGTACGTAGCAGAAACATCTTCAGGCGCGTGACCACGCTAGCCAGCAACTCCTCCGGCACCAGCAGGTAATAGGCGCCGTCCCGCAGGAACAGCCAGAACGTGGCCTGGATCCGCCCCTTGCCGTCGCACCAACTGGTGAACTGACCCAAGGTCTCCGATACGAGGCGCACGTCGCCGGTCAGCATGCTGCCGAGGAATTTGCCGGCCTCCTCGCCCTTGACTTCGATCAGCCCGAAATGGGACAGGTCGACGATGATGTCGCTGCCCAGCGCGAGTTCCGCGCCGTCGCCCACAGCCGGACCGCAACGGTCCAGAAAATCCACCCACTCGGCGGGCGCATTCAAGGCAGCACACCCGGGCATCTGTACCTTCAACGCTTCACCGGCTGCCATGCGTCATCCTCCTCCGGTCCGAAACAGTTCGCATATTCGTCGCACTCCGCGCAGGTCGGCGAACGGCAGACATGGGCACCTTCGCGTTCGCAGAGCTGCTTGTAAAAAAACTTCTTCCAACGCATGCCGCCGGTATTGCGGGCGAACAACCCGGGGAAATGGTGCGCCAGGAGATCCGAGAGCGTCTTCCGGTCCGCCAGCCCCATGTCCTGCCACAGGTGATCATCGCCCATGCAGCAAGCGGCGATGGCATGCGCCAGCCAACGGGATTCCACGGCATCGCCGCGACAATGTTCGAGCAGCAGCCCCAGGAGTGAGTCGAACTCGTCGGCGGGCGCGCGCCCCGCGGCGCCCGCCGGCTTGATGTAGACGCCGCGCGCACCGGGAAAATAGCGGTCGAGCAGCGTGCAGAATTCGGCAGGATCGAGGCCGAAGCCCCCACGGCCTGCCAGCCGAGAAGAACTACGCGCCAGCTCGATCGCTGACGCGAAGGCGAGAGTCAATGGCTCGCTTGGGTTCTCGGCATAAGCGAGCAAGGGGTCATAGCTGTATACGTCGCTTCTGGCCAGCATGGTCTGCGCTCTCCGGCATGAAGAAACCCCCACCCCACCGGCCTTGGATCAAGCCGCCAGGGGTACGTGAGTGTAGCACTGCTTGGGGCAGATTTTGGCGCAGGATTCACAGCCTATACAGTTGTCGGCATTGGCGATCGACATCACCTTCTTATCGTACTCGTCGTCGTCATCGTCAGCGCCGGCGCCGATAGCGACCGCTTCCCCATCTTCGTTGATGCCGACCATCTCCAGTACCTCGCGCCCGCAGACCTTGTAGCAGCGCCCGCAGCCGATGCACTTGTCCTGGTTGATCTCGCCGACGAACTTCGGCACCCAGACTTTCCCGCTGGGGAGGGTCACGGAAAATTCACTCATGATTTTGACTCCTAACTGGCCGTGCTCTTACGGAATTCATCGAGCTGGCGATATGCCTCATAGGTCTTTTCGGCGACTTCCATGATCCTGTTCCAGCCGGTGGGCAAATCCTCGGCCAGATCGTGCAGGTCCATTTTGAGCGCCGTGGCCTGGGCGTTGAGTTTCTTCAGTTTGGCCTTCAGTTCTTCTGCTTCTTCGCTCATTGACAAACCTCCGATCAGCTGTATTTCGCCACATCGGGATAGCGGTTGATCATTTCGATACCGGCATTCACCAGCTTTTCGCCCTCCTCGGCCAGCTTCTCCATGGAAGGGAAGCCGAAGCGGTGCACGTCACGCAGCTGTTTGTTGACCACGATCAGCCGACCGGCGATCAGAACCATGCGGCCAAAGCCTTCATGGGACATCTTCATCATCGGCGTGACCATCACCTTGGTGGCGCGCTCGATCGACAGACCCACGGCGTTGTAAAACAGCTCCAACCGCCACAAGGTTTCCGGATCGGGATCGCCGATGATGGGAATCGCCGCGCGTTTCTCCTTGTCCAGAATGTACGGCTCAAGCAACTGTTCATCGCTCTTGCCCTCCCAGGTTCCGTACGAATCCTGGGCTCGCCACTGTTTGACCAGCTCCTTGATGAACGCCGACTCCATCGGCGAGGCGGAGATTTCCGCCATCACTTTGGCTGCTTCAGCCATGTTGCACCTCTTCGTCGTCTTCAAAATCGAATGAACGTTCCCGGCCCTTGTTTTCCTTCGCCAGCACCTTACGCAGCCATGGTGGCGGGTTGCCTCGGAGGACATCCCGTAGTTTATCCAGCAGCTCGGCGATCGGTTCCGGCTGGGGCACCTTGATCGGATGGATGCCCTGGGCCACGACCCGCGCCGCCCCGGAACCGCCGATGGCGGCCACGTAGAGAATGGCGCAGTCCTTGATGGCCTCGAGCTTGGGCGCCAGCTTGTCCTCGTTGCCGTCCTCCTGCAGATCGCCCTCGAACTGGATCGCCTCGATGAACTCACCGCCCTCGGTCGAGAGTTCGTAGATGGCGATGTTCTTGGCCCAGCCGAAATGGGCATCGACGCGCTTGAGATCCTGGGTAGCGAATGCGACTTTCATGCTTCCTCCGCGATTAAACGATTCGTCCGATACATCTTGGGGCTTAATGAGCCGCAAGCGCCTTCTCGCCAACATGTCCCGTTTCCTCAGAATGGGCCCAGGTTTCAGGGGTGGGCTCGTGGCCGCTGGCGATGAACATGTTGCCGATCTCAAAAATGAGATTACGGGTTCCCCGGTAGCCGACGATGGTCTGGTGCGCCGCGCCTAGGCGGTCGAACATCGGGATGCCGATGCGGTAGAACGGGATCGCAAGCCGCTCCGCCGCCTGCCGGCCATGGGAATGCGTCACCAACAAATCGCAGCCAGCGGCTCGTCTTTCCAAGTCTTCCAGGTCACCGAGCAACACCTCGTCGGTCGCGATGCGTTCCAGCAGAGGCGATTCGGTGGTAGTCACCGCCGCCGCGACCTCGGCACCCATTTCGTGGAACCAGCCGCTCAGCGTCCACAACAGATCCGGTTCGGCACCGATGGCGATGCGCTTGCCACCGAAATGGAAATGCCCATCCAGCATGGCATCGACCAGTTGACTGCGCTGGCGCTTGATCTTGTTCGGCACCGGCCGGCCGCTCAAACCCGCCAGCAGAGCGATGAATTCGTCATTGGCTTCGAGCCCGGTGAGGCGGTCGAACAGGGTGTAGGGGATGCCGGCCTTCTTTGCCATCGCCTCAGCGGCAGGCCGCATCTGCTCGCCCACCGCGATGGTATGGCGCGAGAGCCCCATGCCGGCGATCTCTTCCAGCGAAATACCGCCGATGGTGGTCGGAGTAAAATCGTCGGGCACATGCCCATCCAACGATCCCGACAAATCGGGCAGGATCAACGGCTCCAGGCCGAAGGCCTCGATCAGGTCACGCAGTTCATCCAGATCGCCGGGCGTCACGTGGGCGCCCGGCAACAGGTTGACCTTGACCGGATTGCGCGCGGTATCGGCCGATACCGGCTCGACCAGTTGCTCGACCATCCGGGTCACAGTCTTGGCCCAGCCGTCCTGGAAAGCGTCCTTGAAATCCGGCGTGGACACGTACACCAATTGGATGTGATCCAACTCGGGGTGCTTTTCTCGGATCAGCTTGAGGTATCCATCGACGTCATCGCCCTTGGTTTCGGTCACGCCGGTGGAGGAAATACCGATGATCGCAGGCTTCTGCCGGTTGGCGATGGTGACGATCGCCTGCTCTACGTTCTCGAGCCCCCCCAGTACGGTGGCGACCTCACTCATGGCCGTGGTCTGCAGCGGGATGGCTTCCTTGAAATGGCGCACGAACAACACCAAGCCGAACGAGGTACAGCCCTGCGAGCCATGGAACAGGGGCATGCAGTTCTTCAGTCCCATGAAAGCCAGGGCGCTACCGATCGGCTGGCTCATTTTCAGCGGATTGACCGTGCAGGATTTCTGCGAATGGGTGACCTTGGCCATGGCCGCCTCACGCTGCCCGTTTTGCCGGTTCCGCCGAGGGAGCCGGTCGCCAGTCTTCGATGCTCTCGAGGATGCCGGCAATGGTTCCGGTGCAACCGGTGCAGCCGCTGCCCGCATGGGTACGCTCGGTGACCGCTTCGACGCTGTCCAGCCCGTACGCGAGGATGGCGTCCTCGATGGTACCGCGGTCCACCGCCTTGCACTTGCAGATGCGGACGGCGCGGCGCTGCGCCTTGGCCAACTCCGGATCGGCGGCCAACGCGGCGGCTTCGGAGGCGAGAGCCGCATCGGCCCGCTCTTCCCAGGTGGTTTCCTCCCAGGGTGCGCGCTTCCTCACCTGCTCCCAAACCGGATTGAACAGAGCCTTGTCGATTTCCTTGACCAGTTCCACCATGCCGACATAGCCCATGTAGGCATGGTGGCGTTCCTGGTTGATGTCCAGCCAGGGCATCTTGGCCTTGAGCGCGACGAACTGGGAACGCCCACCGGACAGCATGATGTCGGCCTTGGCCTCCTTGAGCATCTTGTACATTTCCCGCGGGGTCATGTCCTCGATCATATGGGCGTCTTCGCCCATGAGTTCCTTGATCCGCTCCTTGTCCTCCTTGGTCGATTTCTTCACGCTGGTACCGACCACTTCCATGCCGCTTTCCTGCAACGCGGCCACCACCGACCAGGATTTCACGCCGCCGGTGATGAGCAGCACCTTCTTACCGGTCAGGCGCTTCTTGTACGGTTCGATCGCGGCCCAGGCCCGGGCTTCCTCCCGGGCTATCAGGGCTTCGGTACGCTCCATCAACTCCGGGGGCGCGCCGCGCTCGATCAGGAGCCGCGCAATCTCGCGCAAGGCATCGCTGGTGTCGCCGATGCCGTAGAAAGAGCCTTCGAAGAAGGGGATACCGTAGCGCTCCTCCATTTTGCGGGCGATGTTGATCATCGATTTCGAGCAGACCATCATCGCCGCCCGGGCGCGATGCGAACAGGCCACATCGTGGTACTTGGCATCTCCGGAGATACAGCACAGAATGCGGATGCCCAGCTCGTCCAGCAGCGGCTTCACCTGCCAGAGCTCGCCAGACAGGTTGTATTCACCGATGATGTTGATGTCATAGGGCGTCGTGTACTCAGGCTCTTCGGTGCCGATCACATAGTCCAGGATCGCCTCGCCCGCGAGTTTGTTGCCGAGGTTCTTGGGGCCGACGAAACCGGGCGAATTGACCGGAATGACCGGCTTGCCGAATTTTTTGGAAGCCGCCTTACAGACGGCCTCGATGTCATCGCCGATCATCGCCGGCACACAGGTCTGGTAGACGAAGACGGCGGGAGGGTCGTATTTTTCGATGATTTCCTTCACCGACTTGAACAGACGTTTTTCGCCGCCGAACACCACGTCGGTTTCATTGATGTCGGTGGTGAAACCGGTACGCCACAGATTGGACCCGGAAGACTTGGAGCCACGGTTGTCCCAGGAATTGCCTTCGCAGGCGATGGGGCCATGAACCAGATGAGCCACGTCGGTGATCGGCTGCAGGGCGATCTTGGCGCCGTCGAAGGCACAGCCGCCAGCGGCGCCACCGGGCTGGAGCTGTTTGGTGCAGCCCTTCTTGCGCTCTTTCTCGGACTTGCCCTGATTCTTGCCGCAACCGGGCTCATTGAAAACGTCCTGAATCTTAACGGATAAGCTGCTCATACCCCACCTCCGCGACTACGCATACCTTGATCATGCAGAGGGCGTGCCACCCATACACCCGACTGATTTGGTATTGATTTCCGAACCTCGGCCGCGTCGCGCGCTGTTGCCTTATGAACAAACCGATCGGGCAATGTAAGAAAACGCACAACACGAGGGAGCCCACTTCGCTTGAGGCCGCGAAGACCGTCGTGGCTTGCGCGCGGGAGGCAAGGAAAAGCCTAAACGGCCGGTTCATGATTGCCTGTTCCCCGGTGGAAAAAACATCACTGGGGCATCGCCATTTTTTGCGAAACCCGACGGGACAATCCAGTCACCCCCGGGAGCAAATTGTGGTGACGCTCCAGTTCCTTGTGGCTTGCCCCTCAGCCGCGATGAAGCCGCGGAGTCCGACAATACATCCGGGCCAACGGCTTCGCGGGGGCCGTCGCACTCACTCGCTTCGCTCGACTTCGTTGTGCTCCTTCCACGAAGTCGATGATTTACACTCATGCGCTGAACTGCGGGGCCGGTGGGTCTCAGCCCGTTAGAATTAGATGGAATTTGAGTGGGTAAGGTGCTTTCGCCCCATCTGGGCCGGACGGTGGTCGGAATTTGCCACCCCCGATCTACTCTACTTCCCCCGAGAAGAGGGCATAATGCCAAGCCATTTCGTGAGACTTTGGTAACAGGAAACTGCTTTTGAAACCGCCCCCCGCCAATTCAAGATCCCGCCTGAGCGCCACAGTCGACCGCCAGGCCCAGCGCCTGCGCCGGGCCGAGCGCGAGCGCCATGGGGTGCTGGCGCAGGCGGCCTATCTCGGCACGCTGGGGTTGGTGTTCGTATTGCCTCTGGTGGGGGGGGCCTATCTGGGGCGATGGCTGGACCAGCACAGTACAGGTTATTCGATCCGCTGGACGCTGAGCCTGTTGTTCCTAGGGCTGGTCGTCGGGGCCTGGAACGCCTGGCAGCTGATCAAACGGCATGAGGATTGAGCAAGGATGGAGCAGATCGACTTTTTCGCCAGGGTCCTCGGCCACCTCGGGCCGGTGGCGCTCAGCGACAGCCTCCTCACTTCCGTGCTGCTGACGGGCTTACTCGCGATGGTTTCGGCGGTCCTGACCCGACGCCGCAGGGCGCTGCCGGACCGCGTCCAGGTGGTGCTGGAGGGCATCGTGTCGACTTGCGAAAACGCGGTCCGTGACGTGATCCCGACCGCTTACCGGGAGGTGACGCCGTTCATTATGAGCCTGTGGCTGTTCCTCGCGACCGCCAATCTGATCAGCCTCGTCCCCGGCTTCGACTCGCCGACGCGCGATCTGTCGGTGACCTCCGCGCTGGCAGTGCTGGTGTTCTTCTCGGTGCACTGGTTCGGCATCCGCCAGCAGGGCTTGTCCGCCTACCTGAAGCACTACCTGACGCCCAACCCCATCCTGCTGCCTTTCCATCTGATCGGCGAGATCACCCGCACGCTGGCGCTGGCAGTCCGGCTGTTCGGCAACATGATGAGCATGGAACTGATCGGGCTGCTGCTCCTGGTCATCGGCGGACTGTTCGTACCGGTACCGGTCCTGCTGCTGCACGTCGTCGAGGGCTTGGTGCAAGCGTATATTTTCGGCATTCTGGCATTGGTCTACATCGCCGGCGGCATACAGTCCGGCCCCCAACAGGAGAACCATTCCCCATGAACGACATGCCCGGGTTCGTCAGTCTCTCCACCGTGGCCGCGGTGGCCGGCATCGCTGTGGCGGTGATGATGCCTGCGCTCGCCATGGGCCGCGCCATCGCCACGGCGTTGGAAGCCCTCGCGCGCCAGCCGGAGGCGGAAAAGTCCATCATGCGCACGCTGTTCATCGGGCTGGCAATGATCGAGTCTCTGGCCATCTATGCACTGGTCATCGTTCTGATCGTGCTGTTCCGCAATCCGCTGATCGAATACCTCGGCCGCTGACCGTGGATCTGAACCCGTCCACCTTCGTTCTGGAAATCGTCAACTTTCTGGTCCTGGTATGGCTGCTCAAGCGCTTTTTGTACCAACCGGTGAGCGCAGCCATCGAGGAACGGCGCCGGCACATCGCCCAGACGGTGGCCGACGCACGCGACGCCCAGGCGGCGGCGGAAGCCTTGCGGATGCAGTACGAGTCGCGGCTGGCCGATTGGGAAACCGAAAAACGGCAGGCACGCGAAGCTTTCAAACAGGAGCTCGAAGCGGAACGCCAGCGCGCCATGGGCGAGCTGGAGAAAGCGCTGGATGCCGAACGGGAAAAAGCCCGGGTACTGATCGAGCGCCAGCGCCGCGACATGGAATCGGACCTCGAGCGCGAGGCCCTGCGCCTGAGCCGGCAGTTCGCTGCCCGTTTTCTCGAGCGGCTGGCCGGGCCGGAGATGGAAGCCGCCCTGCTCCGGATGTTCGGCGAGGACCTCGTCGCCATGAGTCCGGAACAATGGCAGGCGCTGACCCGTGCGCTGGAGGAGCAGGAACATCCCGAAGCCGAAATCGCCAGCGCATTTCCCTTAAAGCCCGAATCCTGCGCCGAGCTGACGCAGCTGATCGAAACCCGTACCGGCCGGACCATCGTCTGGCATTTCCGCGAAGATCCCGCTCTGATCTGCGGTATCCGGCTGCGGGCGGGCCATCGGGTGCTTGCAGCCAATGTCGCGGAGGAACTGAAATTTTTCGCGGACGGGGCGGACAATTCCCTTGGCAGCGGCTGAGCCCCGTCGATCTCGACGTCACTGCAGGTCTTGCACAGCCTTGACGGCCGCATGGGCATCGACGATACCCGCCCCGCACAATCCCTGAAGGTCAGTCGCGCACCGGCTGCCTTCCGGGAATGGACGGGCTGTGGCCATAAGGATTTCCCTGACCGTCTGGGGGTTCAGCCTGCCTGCCGTGTCCGCCGCCAGCATCAACGACACCACGCCCGAGACCACCGGCGCCGCCATGCTCGTTCCCTGCTCCCAGCCGTATTTCATCCCGCCGGCCGCGGGACGTTTCTTGCTGGCATTGACGGTCGAAAGTATCCCGTATGAATCGCTGTCGGCGGTTTCCCCGCCGGGCGCGGCCACGGCAACCTGCACGCCGAAGTTGCTGTAATCGGCCAGGTTGCCGTCTGGGCGGACGGAAGCCACGGCGATGATGCCATGGCAATCCGCCGGCTCCTTGTTGGCGGTGTCCTCGCCCTCGTTGCCGGCCGCGACCACCACCACGGCATTGCGCGACAGCGCATAGTCGATGGCTGCCTGGTAAGAGTCCGAACAGGGGCCGTCACCGCCCAGACTCAAGTTGATCACGCGCGCAGGCAGTGGATTGGGCTCAGTGCCGGGCACGTCCGGCCGCCCCGCTGCCCAATGGATGCCGTCCGCGATGTCCGCATCGTCGCCTCCGCAGGCCGCGAGCACACGGACGGGTATGATCTTCGCGAACCAGTCCACCCCGCTGATGCCCCGGCCGTTGTCCGTCGCCGCCCCGACCGTTCCTGCGACATGACTGCCGTGCCAGGAGCTGGCTTGCGCTTCCGAGCCCTCACCACAGTAACCCGCCCGCCGCCAGTCGCCCTCATCCTTGGGCCGGGGATCGCGTCCGTTACCGTCACGCGCCAGTTTGGCATCGCTCACCAGGTCCCAGCCGACGATGGCAGTACGGTCTTCGCCCGCGAACACCAACCGGCTTTTCAGATCGGGATGCGTCGGCTTGAACAGAATCCCGGAGTCCACCACCGCCACCGCGACCTCCGGCGAACCGCGCGTCAGCTCCCAGGCCGCCTGAACGTTCGCCGAACCGGCCTGAGCCCCATCGCCACTGTGCAGATGCCATTCCTTCTTGAACTTGGGATCGTCGGGCACGACGGTCCTGGCGTACTTCATCCGGATCGGATCGGCATACACCACTTCCGCCGCTGCTTCCAGCTTCCGTTCGATCTCTCGGGCTTCGATTTCGTCGACCGGACGGGCCAGCCGGTACACTTTGGCGCCGGTCGTGGCCCGCGAGGGCGCCAGCCCGATACCGGCGATGGCCGCCAGTCGCGCGACATCGGCTTCCACGGTCTCGCCGTCTCCGCTCTTCAGCTTGACGATGAATTCCCTAATCGCCAGCCGGACCTCCGCGGCTTTGGCCTGCTGCCGGGAAGACCGCACCGGCTGGCCGCCTTCGCTTTCCGCCCATAGCACACCCTCCGCGGCCCCCATGCGCCGCACCGCCGCCTGAACATCCGCGCTGGAGATACCGGAGGGAAACTCGAGGATCTGCGCACCGGTGCGGGTATTGCCGCTCCATGTCAGCGCGACGCCGGTGGCCGCCCGCCACTGGCCCAGCAAAGCCGGATCGGCCGGACGGGGCGCTTGCGTCCCCACGTCCGCCTTCAGCATGACGATGGCCCTGGCCGGTGCATCCGCCGCCCAAGCATTGGGAGGCGCGGCTCCCAGCAGCAAAGCTGCCAGCGCGGCCGCAACAGTGACAGAAGGATCGTGAATACGCGTTTTCGTCATTCCTGCACTCCAGACAATACAAAATTTTGCCGTCCGTCGATTAATCAGCACAACGCCGCTGTACCCGAGGCACCGGCTAAACGTACTGTCTGTCTATCGATCCTGCCCCAAATAATAGCGAAACCAGGCAATTTGCTCCTGCGCCTGATACAACGCGTTCTTGGGCTCGTGAATGCCATGACCCTCGCCGTTGAATTCCACCATTCGAGCCGGCGTGCCTCGGCCCGAGATGCCCGCGTAGAAGTTCGCCGCGATGCCGACGGGCAGAAAATCCTGACTGCCGTGGAAAACCAGCGTGGGGGTCACCACGCGAGCGGCTTGATAAACGGGGGAATCCGCGCGGTACTTCCTCAGGTTCTGATAGGGGGTTTTCCCTTCCAGAAAAGCTATGAACGCGGCATAGCCGGAGGCAAATTCGGTGGGAATGTCGAGGAGGCTGCAAGCCGGATTGGCCGCGGCGTAAAGACCGGGATGCCGCGCCACGCTCTGGCTTGCAAAATAGCCGCCGTAGGAACACCCTGAAATTCCGACCCGCTGTTTGGAAGTGTAGCCTTTGGCCACCAGCCTACGCACGAACTGGGCGGCCTCATCGATATCTATCCGGCCGAAGTTGCGGCCGTTTGCCAGATCGAACCATTGTTTTTCTCCCCAGCCCGGACGCATCTGTAAAGGCAGCACCAGAACGGAAATGCCGAAGTTGGGCAACAAATTGAAAGGCGACTCGGCGACGGCGCTCCAACTGTTGATCATCTCGCCGCCGGGGCCTCCCTGCTGCCACAATACCATCGGAACATTCCGAGGGGGAAATTCCGTTCCGGCAGGTTGGATGAGATAGGCCGAGCGCTGCACGCCGCTTTTGACAGGGAGCGAAATCGTATGAGCCTGAACGGAATTCTGCGCCTTCGCCTGGGCATTATCTGCCGTCAAAGCGGTCATGGCAGATCCATCCAGGCTCATCCGGTATAACTCCGGTGGATCGACAAAGGAGCTGTGAGCGAACACCAGCCGCTGCCGAGCGGCGGTAGCCCAGACCGTCCCATATTCCCCTTCCGCGGCGCTGATCTTTTCGAGCACTCCACTCCCCGTGCCATACCGATAAAGCTGAACGCTCAAACCATCGACAGTCGGAAACAGGACATCCTGTGAGGAAAGATAAAATGGCTGTTGCAGATAGCTGCCGAGCTCCGGCTTATCCAGTCTGGCGATCGGATTCAGCGTCGCATCATAGAATTTATAAACCGTATAGCCTTTTTCCGGATAATAGATCGGATATTTGCGTCCGCGCAGGCTTACCGGCGGCTCTGCAAGCGCCATGAACGAGGCGCCGTCCGGACTCCATGACAGGCCTTTGAAGATATCGCCACCGCTCTGTCCGGCAAGAAGCTGTGAATGCTTCGATTCCTTCAGGTCGAAAATTTCTACCGCATTTTCCTGGACAAATGGATTATCTGCGGGATCAAGCTGTCCCAAAGCCGACCGGGTCAGCACATCAATTACACTTTCCCTGCCTCGCGAGCTTTCGACGGGGATGATGGTCCGAACGAATCCCAGCTTGCTGCCGTCTTGGGACGAGGCATAGGGCGTCACGGCACCGAAATCGTACAACGCCGTACCTGCCGGCAAAGTGAGGAGCGGGTGCTTTTTCCCCGTCGACAAATCGAAAATGGAGTAGGTTACCCCCTCGCTCGCCACCATGAAGCGGGGGCTGCCCTCGCCCTCGGGGGTGTATAGCCCTAATGGCGCCTTGACGTCGAATGGATCGACACCCGTCGCCGAGGAACGCGGGACTGAAACCTTCCCCGAAATCGCCGTGTCGGGTTTGGCCATCGACAGCAAAAGCCGGCCATCCGGGGAAAGGCTCGCCGGGGTATCGCCAGCATTCAGCAATAACGGACTCCGGGAAATTTTACCGGTTATAGAGTCGACTCGAAGCAACACCCATGGGGTCTCCCCGGCCTCTCCTTTCGCCCAGGTCAATATCTCAGTTCCATTTGCCCAACGTAATGCTTTAGAGCCGTCCAGGACCGGTGGTTGTGTTCCTCCGAAGCCCACCGGGGTAAAACCGCCTGTCTCGATATCCAGAAAACCTAATGCATCTTCATTATTTGGGCGCAAAACCAAGGCAACCCTTCCGGCCGGATCGATACCGCTGAGCACACGAGGCGCGGCTGCGGCTTGAAGTATTCGGATTTTTTCGACTTCTTCCGCGGAAAGTAAATCGCGCGGCACCTCGTCCACGCCTACGATCAGCCTTTCATCAGGCTGGCCGGGAGGCATGGCACCGAGCGCGCTTATCGATGAGAAACCAACGAAAGAGACAAAAATGATGAGTCCTGCATAGCGGGCCATGATAGCTTCCTTCAATAGCTTTGCTGGCGATAGTACGGAATTACCTTTCAAACGGTATTCCCCTGTCTATGTGGAATACCTGGCAAGTCATTTTCAATTCCGTTGGGCTCAGTTCCTTGGATAGGTATCGAATTTCGCGCCAACCCGCTTGCTCTCGCCCATCTTCACCACGCAGGTTGTCTTCTTGCCAAAACAGGCGCCACTCCAACCCTTGAAGCGGGAGCCCTCGCCCGCTGCTGCCGTCAACACCACTCGAGCCCCTTTCTCGAAACTGGCAAAGGTGGCCCGGCAATCTTCCCTGCAGGACAATCCGGCGGGTTCGCTGTGGATGGTTCCGGTGCCCTTGCCCTTCTTTATCAATTGCAGGGTCTTTGTCTTGGCACTGGCAGGGCGGAACGAGACGCTTGCGGTCTTGTTGGATTTCATGGTCAAGGTACAGGATTCTTTCGGAGGCCCTATCCACTGCCCGCAGTCGCCCGACCAGCCGCTTATCACTTGGCCGGAACCCGGCTTGGCGAACAAAAAGACATAGCTGCCCTCCTCGAAGGCGGCGTTACAGACCGTCCCGCAATCGATGCCCTCCGGTGAGCTGGTGACGGTCCCTTCGCCCGACTTGGCTACGGTGATGGTGTAGGTGCGCGGCTGGGGGTTGTCGCTACCTCGTTTGCTTTGAACGATGCCGCCGTTCAACCACACCGCGGTGACGTTGCCAGCATCATCAGCGACGACTTGTGGAAACGCGCTGGCTGTTCCCGCCTCGGCGAGTTGGGTGACGCCCCCCCAGCTTCCCGACGCGTAACGGGCACTTTGGACGCTCACGCCGCGATCGTCGACGCGCTCCCAAACGACCGTCACCGTCCCCGCGCTGTCCGAGGCCACCTTTGCCGAGGGCAAACCTCGCTCCCCCCAGGTCTCGAGTTTGCCCGCGACGCCGATGTCCACGGCGCTGCTCCAGCCTTCATTGCCGAAGCGGGCACTCTGGATGACCAAATCGGTACCCACCTTGGCACCCCAAACCGCGGTAACGTTGCCGGTTCCGTCAACCGCAACTTGCGCCTTGGCAGCTTGAGTGCCTGCATTACTCAGATCTATCGGGGCAGTCCAGGCGCCGGCACTGAATCTGGCGCTCTGGACGGTCCGTTCCGCAGCGCTGGCCAGTTCCCAGACCACCGTGACATTGCCGTCCGAGTCCGTTGCCACGTTCGGCCGCCTTGCATCTTTTCCCGGGACGCTGATTTCGACGGGAGCAGTCCAATGTCCCTCGCTGAACCGGGCACTTTGGATGGTTACGCCGCCGTCACCCCCGCGTTCCCATACTGCAGTCAGGTTTCCCTTGGCATCCGCTGCCACTTGAGGAAACGCCGACCCTGCACCGGCATCTCCCAGGTCGACGACGCCCTCCCAGGTCCCTCCGATCGACCGCGCGCTTTGGATAGTGCTTCCGCGCTGCCACACGGCCGTGACGTTGCCGCTTGCGTCCCCGGCCACAGCGGGAAACCGCGCATCCAGGCCAGGGGCGCTGAGGCCGGTCGGGCCGCTCCAGCTGCCGTTGCTGAACCGGGCGGTCCGGATCGCCCAATGCTCGCCGGTTTTCGACTCCCAGACGGCAGTCACGGCGCCAGCCGGCTCCGCCACGGCACGGGGCTGCCAATTGCTGCCCGTGCCATCGATATCGACGCCCCCGCTCCAGCCGCCGGTGCTGAAGTGGTTGCCCTGCAGGATCGTAGCCTCGTTCGAATTGTCGAGCCCCCACACGACGGTCACATTGCCGCTCGCATCCACCGCTGCCGCGGGATTGCGAGCGATCCGGCCCCCGGCGCTGAGATCGACGATCTGATCCGACCACGACCATTCCGCCAGCGCGCGCGCTGGGAAGCAAACAAGATTTGCCAGGACGCCCAGGGCGCACAAAAACGGAATGGCGGAGCGCCCAGTGGAGCGGACTTCGCTTTCAATACGGAACATAGGCAAGGCACGGTCTCCGAATGTTGATGGCTCAAAGGGTGAAACTTGCTTCGTCGCGGTGGATGGGGAGGCGGGAGATATCCCTCCTGTCACCTCCCTAATCTATCGGCACCACCCCGATGCCAACCGCCGGACATAGACATCCGGATCGCCTTTACCGTCGGCGTTCGGCGTCAGGCCCGGGGCGTCGGAGGTGAAAACCACGGCACTGCCGTCGGCGCTGATGACGGGGAAAAAACCCGCACCGCGCGCCTCCTTGCCCTTGCCGCTCACGCTTACACGGAGCGTCTTGCGGGTCTGCCGGTCATGGACAAACACATCCTCATCGCCATTGCCATCGTCCGGCACCAAATTGGTGGCCTTGCTCTGGAAGGCGACGCAGCGTCCGTCGGCAGTGACGCTGGCATAATCGCTGTCGCCGTCGGCTTGGCCACCATCGGTGGCGACACTGACCCGTTCGCTGATACCGGTTTCGAGGTCTCGCAGGAAAATGTCTCGTTTGCCGTTACTGTCGCCCGCAACCAGGTTGGACGCGGAGGAAACGAATCCAACGTAGCGGCCTCCGGCGCTGAAGACAGGGCCATAGCTGGGAGCGTTGCCCTGCTCGCCCGTCGAAGACTTGCTGATACGCGTAGTCTCACCGCTGACCAAGTCGCGCAGGAAGATGTCGCTGACCCCGTTGCTGTCATCGGCAACCAGGTTCGTCGCCTCGGACATGAAGACGATGCGGCTGCCGTCGCCATTCAGGCTGGAGAGGGAGCTTATGCCGTCGCCTTGCTCGCCGCTGCTCGCGATGCTGACAAGCTGGATGACTCCACCGGCACCGCGGAGAAACACGTCAGGGAGACCATTGCTGTCACCGTTCACCAGATTGCTCGCCGACGATGCCCAGCTTACGACCCGGCCATCGCCGCTGACCGCCGGATACAGGCTGTCGCCGTCGGCGCCCGCCGCTGTAGCAGGGACGGAGAGGCAGAGGGGTCGCGTTTCCCGTTCCAAGGCATCCTGCCGAAAAATATTCGTGACGCCCGGAACGGCGCAAGCCGGATCGATATCCGCCGCATCGGAAGCGAACACCACCACCGAGCCATCGCCGCTGATCGCGGGAAAAAGACTGTTGCCGGTGGCCTGTTGTCCTTCACCATTCCGGCTAATCAACCTGCGATGGGCAGCGTCATCCTCCCACCGGAAAATCTGATCGCGCTGCTGTTCGCCGCGCTTCCGAACCACATTGGTGATGTAGGCCACACGGCTTGCGTCCGCGCTGACCGAAGGCAGGCCGCTGGTCCGTACGGGCGGACTGACGGCCTTGAGGGTCGGCACGGCGGCCTCGGCAACCCCTCCCGACAGCAGCGCCACCAGCACGCAGAGCGGCAAGACAGGATTCGAGTCAACACGGCCGCTGTAGCCAAGGCGATTAATCATACTGGATCTCCAAACAGGCCAAGTACTCAATACCAATCTCAACGGCAAGGTCCGTGCTTTTTATTGGGACAGATCGTCGACCCTGTCGTGATAGCAGCCGCAAGATTAGCGCCCTTCGCTCCGGAAAGGTCGGCTCCATTCAAATCCGCGCCGTATAAATTCGCACTAGATAAGTCCGCATTGGACAGATTAGCCCGCGACAGATCGGCCCTGCGTAGGATAGCTCCGCTCAAATCCGCCCTGGGCAGATTGGCAGACTCCAGGTTCCCCATACTCAGGTCGACACCAGCCAGATCCGCACCAGGCAAGTTGGCCTTCCACAGATCCTTTTTAAAATCAATAAGGGACGCTTCGGGGGCCCACGCAGGGCCGTCCAAACGAATCAAGATATTGCCTTGCGTCGCCATCGCCCAGTTCTGCTTATTCATCACACGCCACACCCCGTCACCTACCCAACGCAACTCCACGACGGGAGGAAAATCAAGGGTTTTCCATCCCCACCAATTATAATATATCTCTAGCCTCGCCGTTTGCTCCTTGGAGCAGCCCAATTCATCCAGGTCGAAGGTGCGATATTGTTCAACTGGGATATCGCCGGCATTAAGTTCTTTGTCACAGCCTTTCAGTGCGAAACTGGCAACAAACCATCCGTAGTTTGTTACTGTCACCGAAGCGGGCTGAGCCTCGGCGGCAATCGAAAGCAGCAAACACATGCCGAGTTTAATGATGCCTGCCAGAAACCGCTGCTGTAACGTGATAGTCGGGTTATTCAGCATATATCTCCTACCATATCCTCTGACAAACTCATGACAGTCTCCGATTGCCAACTGGAAAACTCGCAGATCGTCGGCATGATCCATCGATCCCATCCGGGCAGAAAGAGGGATCGCTATGGCATTATTTCGAATGTTTAATATTTTGCGAGCAACGTCGCCTGTCTACTGAACCGGACAATTTGCATTATTCGCCGAACCATCGGGCATCCGGGTCCGGCAGAAAATCTCTCCGGTCAGGCGGGAGCCGGCCAGATTCGCCCGCTCCAGCTCGGCCCCCGTCGGGTTGGCTTTCGACAGATTCCGGCCGGACAAATCGGCGCAGTTGCATCGCGCATTGGGCTCGAGTCTGCCAACCGGCGGTGTCGGCATCGCAGCCTTCACCGCGGCATAGGCATCCACGATCCCCGCTCCGCACCATCCCTTGAGGTCGGTGGCGCAACGCGAACCTTCCGGAAACGGCCGCTTGGATGAAATCCGCCGCCAGCCTGTTCATTGCAAATCCTGTTTTCCCGAAAGGCAGTGACCCGGTGATGTTACCGATGACACCTTGGCGTTTCGTGAAATCCAATGTGCCAGCGCGTTCGAACGCCAATATCGCGTCCAGGCCGACATCGTAGATAAAATCGAGGCACTCGTTTTTACTCTACGTCCACGATTTGTTGCCGCAAAGTCCACAAGGCTGGCGGCCCGCTTTCGTACCAAAGCCACGGGGGAGCCAATTCGAATGCGCATGATCCAACGGTCCGTCGCCAGCGATGAAAAAGCACCTGCGCCAAGAGGGCAATGACTTGAAGGGCGAATCAGAAAAACTTCCGGACACCGTCCCGATCGCCCGCTTCGATCTGGACAATGTTCCAGCAGAAGACCGCTTTTCGATCTGGAAGGAGAGTATTTCCGTCATTTTCGACGTGGAACGGGAGGTCGACGGAGGCTCCGCGCCGTTTGCCGCAACGCTGACGACCTGTCATCTCGGCTCCATGCTGCTGGTGGATACGTCCAGCATCGGGCAGTACTTTCAGCGCAAATCGCCACTGATCGCGCGCGACGGGCTGGACCATTGCATCATCCAGGTTTACCAAAACGGCACGACCCGCGGCGAATGGGGGAAAAGACACAGTACCGTACAGCCGGGCGACGTCTTCCTGCTCGACTTGACCCAGCCGCTGGATTCCTGCGCCAGCGATTTCCGCAATCTGACGCTGATGCTGCCGCGTGATTTGCTGGCGCCTCATCTTGGCGCGCCCGAGCGGCTGCATGACCTCTCGCTGGCCCGTGACTCGGCCCGCGGACGCCTGTTAGGCCAGCACATCCGCACGCTGTGGGAGGTCGCGACGACGCTGAGTTCCGACGAGGCCCACTGCATTTCACAGGGACTGGTCCAACTGATCGGTGCCTATTTCGGCGAAGGCCGGGTCGAGGAAGACCGTCCGGAAACCGGGGCCGCCTTGCTGGAGACGGTACGCCGCCATATTGCGGATCATCTGGGCGATCCCCGGCTGACGCCGGAATCCCTGGCGGCGTACTTCCGCGTGTCGCGTTCCTACCTGTATTCCCTGTTCCAGCCACTGGGAGGAATCACCCGCCATATCCAGCAGCAACGGCTGCGGCGCGCCTACCTGGAGCTGACCAGACCAAGCACCCGGCCAAGACGGATCAGCGAGATCGCTTACCGGGTGGGCTACCGTAACGAGGCGCATTTCAGCAGAAGCTTCCGTCACGCCTTCGGCATGAGTCCGAGCGAAGCCCGGTCCATCGCTCTGCAGGACATACGCTATACTGCCCGACATCAAGATCACCCCATCGATCGCCGCCATGAGCGCTGGGTCAGAGAACTCAATGCCCCCGATTTCTGAGCCGGCTTCCCTGCCTAGGAAAAAGGTTCGCATGGGCGACTACAAGCTCCGGCTGCGCATCGGCGAATACGGCACGGTAACCTCCGTCGGCGACGGCATCGCCTGGGTGACCGGCCTGCCCTCGGCGGCGATGGACGATGTGCTGATGTTCGAGGACGGGAGCTGGGCCGTAGTGTTCGCCCTGACCAAGAAGCGCATCGGCGCCGTGCTGCTGCACCAGACCGAAAGCCTGACCGCCGGCACCCCAGCCCGTCTGACCGGCAGAACGCTCGATCTGCCGGTCGGGGAGGCACTGCTCGGACGGGTGATCGACCCGATCGGGAATCCGCTGGATGGGGGGCGTCCCTTGGAATCACGCAGCCGTCACCCGCTTGACAGCCCCTCGCCCCCCATTATTGCACGCGACTTCGTGCAGCAGCCGCTCTACACCGGCAGCCGCTTGGTGGACACCCTGGTACCCATCGGCAAAGGCCAACGCCAGCTCATCATCGGCGATGAGGGAACGGGGCGCAGCAGCCTGGCGATCGATGCGGTCCTCAACCAGAAGGGCCGTGAGGTACGCTGTGTCTACGTGCTGATCGGCCAGAAGCGATCCGCCGTGGTCGGCACCATCCGGCTACTGCAAAACTATGGCGCGCTCGCTTACACCACGATCGTGGTGGGGGAAGCCGGCGCCCTGCCTGGCCTCAAGTACTTGGCCCCCTTCGCCGGTTGCGCCATCGCCGAAAGCTGGATGGCACAGGGACACGACACTCTGGTGGTCTACGACGACCTGAGCACCCATGCCCAGACCTATCGCGAACTGTCGCTGCTGCTGCGGCGCCCGCCGGGGCGCGAGGCCTACCCCGGCGATATCTTTTACCTCCATGCCCGGCTGCTGGAGCGCGCCACGGCACTGAACCCAGCCAACGGCGGCGGCAGCATGACGGCACTACCCATCGTTGAGACCCGCCTGGGAGAAATCGAAGCCTACATCCCCACCAACCTGATCTCGATCACCGACGGCCAGATCTACCTGGACCCCGATCTGTTCGCCGCGGGCTTCAAGCCAGCCATCGACGTCACCCGCTCGGTCTCCCGCATCGGCGGCAAGGCCCAGCACCCACGCATCAAGGAAGAAGCGGGACGGATGAAACTGGACTACCTGCAATTCCTGGAGTTGGAGATCTTCACCCGGTTCGGGGCGCGACTGGAAAGCGGGATGGAAACCCGCATCAGGCGCGGGCGTCTGCTCCGGGAAATCCTTCGGCAGGAGCGCCTGCAGCCGCTGCCCCCGGAGTTCCAGCTCGCCTGGATGACCGCCTACAACGAGGGGCTGCTGGACGCCCTGCCTCCCGGCAGGGTTCAAACCACCTTGAGCGAACTGAACGTCGCCCTCCGGAGCGGCTCGCCGGCGCTGGAGGCCTCGCGCGCCGACTGGCTGCAATGGCTGAGGCAGAATCTGCCCGCGCCGCAACAGGGCCCGCCATGAGCCGACGCCACGCCCTCCGGCGGCGGATGAAGGCGCTGGGCGAAATCGCCGGCATCCTCGATTCGATGCGCACGCTGGCCGTGATCGAAAGCCGCCGGCTGACGCGTTCCGTGGAATGCCAGCGTCATTTGGAAACGGCGCTGCGGGGCATCGCCGAGGAGCTGATGAGTCATCATCCGGCGCTGACACCCGTCGAGCCGCCGAACACTGCATGGCTTGTATTGGGCTCCGAGCGGGGCTTCTGCGGCGACTTCAATACCCGTCTGCGCACCGCCCTGGAACAGCGGCGGTCCGTCGGCGAGCCGGTGATCGTCGTGGGTAGCCGGATCGGCGCCGAACTTTCCCAGGAGGTCGGTTGCGAGAGCCAACTGCCCGGTCCGCTCACGGCGGATGAAACCGCCGAACGGCTCCCGGCCTTGATCGACGCCGTCAACCGGCTCCTCGAAAGCCGGGGTCCTCGGCGGATCATCGCTCTCCACCATGCCGATGATGCGGAAACGGTATTGGAAACACGGATCGTACCGCCTTTCGGCAAAGCCTCCGCTCTACCCGGCAACCCGTTCCCGCCATTGCTGTACCAGGCGCCGGACACAGTGTTCCACCACATCGTTGAACACTATCTGTTCGCCGTCATGCACTGGCTGCTGGATCGCTCATTGTTGAGCGAACACCAGTATCGGATCCGCCACCTCGACGGGGCCACCCGCCGTATCGAAGACACTCTGGACACCTTGCGCTCGGCCAACAACCGGCTGCGCCAGGAGGAGATCACGGAGGAGCTGCAGGTCATCCTCCTTGGCGCCGAGGCACTGAGTCCGGTCTGATCCGGTTTTCCCGTATCAAAACCTCACCGGCGGCGGGAGTAAAGTTCAGGTGCTTCGCCACCGCCTCGAACAGTGTCAACTAACGCCGACTCAAATGCATGATCATTTATCTGAGCTAATCATATCGATTAAAACAATTGAGTTTTCTCAATGACTGCCTGCGTTAATATGAGATGCTTTCGGCCATCAGCACCAAGAACTTCTCTTAGAGCCTTACAAGCCGTTCACATTGTCCACATCCGGAACGACGCGGAACGCTTTTCAAGTCCTGTTCCGGTCGGTCTTGGACTTTCACCGTCTGCCGGCCAGGCCCGGATGACCGGATCGTTCATGGAGAGATGAGGAATGATCAAGAAAATTCTGATCGCCAACCGCGGCGAAATCGCAGTCCGCATCGCCCGCGCCTGCGCGGAGATGGGCTTACGCTCGGTGGCCATCTTTTCCGAGGCCGATCGCTTCTCCCTGCATGTAAAAAAAGCCGACGAAGCCTATTGCATCGGCAGCGAGGACCTGGCCGGCTATCTGAATCCACACCGCATCGTCAATCTTGCGATAGAAACCGGTTGCGACGCGATCCATCCAGGCTACGGCTTCCTGTCGGAAAACCCGGAACTGGCCCGGATCTGCACTCTGCGCGGGGTCCGTTTCATCGGCCCGGACGCTCGGGTGATCCGCCTCATGGGTGACAAGACCGAGGCGCGCCGTGCCATGATGCAAGCCGGTGTGCCGGTCACGCCGGGCAGTGCCGGCAATGTCGAGAACCTCGACGAGGCATTGAAGGAGGCGGAGCGCATCGGTTACCCGATCATGCTCAAAGCCACCTCCGGCGGCGGCGGGCGCGGCATCCGCCGCTGCAACGATAAAAAAGAGCTCAAGGCCAACTACGAAAGGGTGATTTCCGAGGCGACCAAAGCCTTCGGCTCAGCCGACGTGTTCATTGAAAAGTGCATCGTGAATCCACGTCACATCGAGGTGCAGATCCTGGCTGACCGCCACGGCAACGTGGCGCATCTGTTCGAGCGCGACTGCTCCATCCAGCGCCGCAATCAGAAACTCATCGAAATCGCCCCCTCGCCTCAGCTCACGCCCGAGCAGCGCGCTTGCATCGGCGAACTGGCGGTGCGCGCCGCCAGGGCAGTTAACTACGAAAATGCCGGCACTGTCGAATTCCTGCTCACCGCCCAAGGTGAATTCTATTTCATGGAGATGAACACCCGCATCCAGGTGGAACACACCATCACCGAGGAAATCACCGGGATCGACATCGTCAAGGAACAGATCTGTATCGCCGAGGGCCAGCCGCTCAGCTTCACCCAGGAGGAGGTGCAGCCGCGCGGCTATGCCATCCAGTTCCGCATCAACGTGGAAGACCCGAAGAACGACTTCCTCCCCAGCTTCGGCCGCCTCACCCGCTATTACGCGCCGGGCGGGCCGGGGGTGCGCACCGATACCGCCATATATACCGGCTATGAAATCCCGCCGCACTACGATTCCATGGTCGCCAAGGTCATCGTCTGGGGACGCACCTGGGCCGAGACCGTCGCCCGCGGCCAGCGCGCCCTCAACGACATGATGATCGGTGGCGTGCGCACCACCATCCCCTTCTACCAGGAAATCCTCGATCACCCGGACTTTCAGGCCGGCCGGTTCGACACCGGTTTTTTGGCCGCTCATCCGGAATTGACCCATTACTCCCTCAAGCGCAGCCCGGAAGAAACCACGCTCGCCATCGCCGCCGCCATCGCCGCGCATGTGGGATTCTGAAGATATCGGAGATCACTCGATGAGCAAGGTTTACATCACCGACACCATCCTCCGCGATGCCCACCAATCCCTCATCGCCACCCGCCTGCGCACCGAGGACATGCTACCGGTCTGCCCGCAACTGGACCGGATCGGCTTCTGGTCCCTGGAGGTCTGGGGCGGTGCCACCTTCGACGCATGCTTGAGATTTCTCAAGGAAGACCCTTGGGAGCGCCTGTGCAGGCTACGGGAGGCTCTGCCCAACACACGCCTGCAGATGCTGTTGCGTGGCCAGAACCTGCTCGGTTACCGCCATTACCCGGACGACGTGGTGCGCGAGTTCGTGCGTCTGGCCGCACGCGAGGGCATCGATGTGTTCCGCGTGTTCGACGCCCTCAACGACATCCGCAACCTCAAGATGGCGTTGACCGCCGTCAAGGAACAGGGCAAACACGCGCAGGGGACGATCTGCTACACCATAAGCCCGGTGCACACCACTGCTCTGTATGTGAAGCTGGCTAGCGAAATGGTGGACATGGGCGCGGACAGCATCGCCATCAAGGACATGGCGGGCCTGCTGACGCCGCATGCCACTTCCGAACTGGTGCGGCACTTACGCGAACACGTCGACGTGCCCTTGTTCCTGCACAGCCACGCGACTGCCGGCCTGGCCGAGATGTGCCAGCTCAAGGCGATCGAAGCCGGCTGCCGGCACATCGACACCGCCCTGTCGGCCTTTGCCGGCGGCACCAGTCACCCGCCCACGGAAAGCATGGTGGCGGCGCTGCGCGGCACCGAGCACGACACCGGCCTGGACCTGGACGCACTGCAGGAAGTCTCGGCCTATTTCGCTCAGGTGCGCAGGAAATACCGTCAGTTCGAAAGCGAATTCACCGGGGTGGATACGCGGGTCCAGGTCAACCAGGTGCCGGGCGGCATGATGTCCAATCTGGCCAAACAACTGGAGGAACAGGGCGCCTTAAACCGTATCCACGAAGTCTTCGCGGAAATTCCCCGGGTCCGGCGCGATCTGGGGTATCCGCCCCTGGTCACGCCCACCTCGCAGATCGTCGGCACGCAGGCGGTGTTGAACGTCATCACCGGCGAGCGTTACAAGACCATCACCAACGAAGTGAAGCGTTACCTGCAGGGTGGCTATGGCCAGCCGCCGGCGCCGGTCGACGCCGAACTCAAGCGCAAGGCTATCGGTCATGAAGCCGTGATCGAAGCGCGTCCGGCCGACCTGCTCGAGCCGGAGCTGGATGGCTTGCGCGAAGAGATCGGCGATCTGGCCGGGCGAGACACCGACGTCATGTCCTTCGCCCTGTTTCCCGAGATAGCTAGAACCTTCCTCGAGGAGCGCCGCGAAGGCCGGTTGAACCCCGAACCGCTCATACCGCCCTCGCCCATCGGCACCGCCCCGTGCGGGGAGCGTTTCGCGCCCACTGAGTTCAAAGTCTCGGTGCATGGCGAAACCTATGACGTGCACATCACCGGGGCCAACATCGGCGACCAGCGCCATCGGCGCTTTTACATCACCCTGGACGGCGTGCCCCAGGAAATCGATCTGGAGGTACTCTCAGGCTACCAGCGCGAACCCCAGGCCGGTCAGCGCCCGGTGCCGAGCAAACCGGGCGACGTGGTCACCACCATGCCCGGTAACATCGTCGACATCCTGGTGAAACCGGGCGACCAGGTCCAGGCCGGCGACGGCGTGCTGGTCACCGAAGCCATGAAGATGGAGACGCAGATCCAGGCCCCCATTGCCGGGACCGTGACCCGCATCCACGTCAGCAAGGGCGAGCGCGTCAACCCCAACGAGGTGTTGCTGGAAATCGAACCATGACGTCGAGCGACGCTCCGCCCCCATGCAGCCTCCCACGGGACGGAGATGCCCGGACTCCGCGAGCCATTTGGTCCCCCGGACCGGCCCCGCCTTCCCGAAAAAGTCCGATCTCATTACCGGGTCCCGTCCACTCTTTTGCAGAGTTACCATAGCCAGGAAGCCTGGTGACAGCCTCGAACGGGCCAGCGCTCGAGACCAGCATCCAGGCAGACCGCGCGCGACGGGGCCATCATTCCTAGCCGCCGCGCTGCACGCTTCCGAACCCGAGGGATATCGCCCAATCTGTCGCCGAATGCACATCACCGGTCAGGTGTCCCGCTTTCCGGCTCGAACCTTGCCGTCTTTCGTCCACCGGCCGCGACATCTGGCAGGCCCTGGCACCTGAACCACCCGACACATGAATCGAAGCCTCCGCCTGATCACGATAGCCTTGATGCTCGCTGGTCTGGCCGGCCTGACCTATGCGGTCATGCGGCCCTTCCTGGTTCCGATCGGCTGGGCGGTCTTTGTGTCCTACGTCGCCTGGCCGCTGCATGTCTGGTGTCGGAAACGGTTCGAAGGCCGGGAATCCCTTGCGGCCCTGGTGACAACGGCGCTGCTGGGATCGGTGGTACTGGCACCCCTGATCTGGCTCGCCTTCTTGCTGCAAGGCGAAGTATTGGAACTGATCCGCTCCTTCCCCGACTGGCTGGAACAAAAGCCCAGGCTGCCCGATTTCGTCTCGCATATCCCTTATTTCGGCGATGAACTCCAGGCCGTGGTCGACCAGTTCGAAGACCTGCACGGCCTGCTGAAACGACATGCCCCCGAGTGGGTGCGGCGCCTCGGATCCCCTCTGCTCGGCATCATGACCACCCTGGTACAGAACGCCACTGTATTGATCATGACGTTGTTCACGCTGTTTTTCCTGTTCCGCGACGGCTTGCAATTGGCTACGGAAGTCCGACAGATTTTCACGCGGGTACTCGGTGAACGGCTTAAAGGGTATTTCGCGACGGTCGAAGCGACGGTCAAGGCCGTCCTCTACGGCATCGTCCTGACCGCGCTGGCGCAGGGCTTCCTGGCCGGGCTGGGCTACTGGGCAGTCGGCGTGAAAGCGCCGATCGTGCTCGGGATCGTGACCACCTTCGTCGCAATGATCCCGTTCGGGACGCCATTCGCCTGGGGCTCCATCAGTATCTGGCTCTTATTGCAGGGCGAAACCTGGGCAGGCATCTCCCTCGCCCTTTGGGGTACGCTGGTGATCAGCTGGATCGACAATATCATCCGTCCCCTGGTGATCAGCAGCGCTACACACATACCGTTCGTGGTGGTGATGTTCGGAGTGCTGGGAGGACTCGCCAGCTTCGGCTTCATCGGCCTGGTCTTGGGACCGGTGATCCTGGCGATGGCGCTGGCGGTGTGGCGGGAATGGCTGCAGTTGCAGAGGACGGAATTTCGTGGAAATGATGAAAACGACACGTCTACACATGGCTATCTCTAGAAATTCAGAAGTACCTGCTATTTTCAACCGCCCAAGCGGTGGAAAATGATCGCCAAACTCAAACGTCATTTGGGTCTGGCGAGGAGATGAATCGCGCGGCTGACGATTCATCCTTATCCCCTGAAGATCACGCGGGCCGCCGAAAGATGGCCGGGAATTCACCGGATTCGTTCATGAACAAGCAAACGCAGTTCAATCTCTGGTATTTCATGCTCGCCTTGATGGCGGTCATCTATCTGCACGAGCTTTGGGTCGCCAGGCAAGAGGTGGAGCACATCACCTACAGCGAGTTCCAGCAGGCGCTGAAAAACGGCGAGATTGAGGAAGTTCAGATTTTCAGCAACACCGTCCGGGGCACTTTCAAACAGCCCAGACCCGGCGGTCAGATACAATTCGTCGCGGTCCGGGTCGAACCCGAGCTCGCCAAGGAATTGGAGCAATACGACGTGAAGTACGGCGCGGTGGTGGAAAGCACCTGGCTGCGCGATCTGCTTTCCTGGATCATTCCGGCGCTGGTGTTTTTCTCCATCTGGATGTTCGTGATGCGCCGGTTCGCCGAGCGCATGGGCGGCGGTAGCTTCCTCTCCATCGGCAAGAGCAAGGCCAAGGTCTATATGGAGACCGACACCAAGGTGAGCTTCAACGATGTGGCGGGAGTGGACGAGGCCAAGGAAGAGTTGCAGGAGGTCGTTTTGTTCCTGAAACACCCTAAGGACTACGGCCGCCTGGGCGCCCATGTGCCCAAGGGCGTGTTGCTGGTGGGGCCGCCCGGCACGGGCAAAACCCTCTTGGCGCGCGCCGTCGCGGGTGAAGCGGGGGTTCCTTTCTTTTCCATCAACGGCTCGGAATTCGTCGAGATGTTCGTTGGCGTCGGCGCCGCCAGGGTGCGGGATCTGTTCGAACAGGCCCGGCAACAGGCGCCCGCCATCATTTTCATCGACGAGCTGGACGCCCTCGGCCGGGCGCGCGGAGCTTTTCCGGGCATGGGCGGACATGACGAGCGGGAACAGACCCTCAATCAGCTGCTTTCGGAGATGGACGGATTCGACCCCAGCGTGGGCTTGATCCTGCTCGCCGCCACCAACCGTCCCGAGATTCTCGATCCCGCCCTGTTGCGCGCGGGCCGCTTCGATCGCCAGGTGCTGGTGGATCGGCCCGACAAGAGCGGCCGGGTGCAGATCCTCAAGGTGCATCTGAAAAAAGTGCGGCTCGCCGAGGATGTGGATCCGGAAAAGATCGCCGCCCTGACGCCAGGCTTTTCCGGAGCGGAACTCGCCAATCTGGTGAATGAGGCCGCTGTGCTGGCCACGCGAAGGGCGGCGAACGCCGTATCCCTGGACGATTTCACCCAGGCGGTGGAGCGGATCGTGGCCGGCTTGGAGAAGAAGAACCGTTTGCTGAACCCGCTGGAGCGCAAGATCGTCGCCTACCACGAGATGGGACACGCCTTGGTCGCCCTGTCCCTGCCCGGCGTGGATCCAGTCCACAAGATTTCCATCATTCCCCGCGGTATCGGCGCCCTGGGCTACACCATCCAGCGGCCCACCGAGGACCGTTTCCTCATGACGCGGGACGAGCTGGAAAACAAGATGGCGGTACTGTTGGGAGGGCGGGCTGCGGAGCGGATCGTGTTCGGACATCTGTCCACCGGCGCTGCCGACGATCTTGCCAAGGTCACCGACATTGCGCGCAGCATGGTGATGCGCTATGGGATGTACGAGAAGCTGGGGCACGTCACCTATGAAGCCGAACGGCCGACCTTTCTCGGCGGTCCTGCAGTTCCGGATATGCGGCGCGGATTCAGCGAGGAAACCGCGCGGGAGATCGACTGCGCGGTGAGGGAAATCGTGACCGGGGCCTTCAAGACCGCGACATTGATTCTTGAACAAAGACGGGAGAGTCTCGAACGTGGCGCCAAGCTCCTGCTCGAAAAGGAGACGCTGGTCGAGGAAGATCTGGCACCATTACGATTATCGCCGCCGGAATGACGAGCTGGGCTTTGGCGAAAAGAGGTCGGAAGGCGATTTCATGCCGGTACTCGTGACAGGGGGGATGCGCGGCGGCGCCTGTGGGGTTTGCTGCTGGCCGCCCTCGCACTGGCAGTGGCCGTCACCTTCCTGCCGCCCTTGGCTCAGCCCCAAAGCTATCATCGCTTCGCCGATACTCGGGCTGCCCAACTTTCTCAACGTGGTCTCCAACCTGCCTTTCCTCCTGATGGCGATGCGGGGCTTGGCCACCCTGCGCCGGCCTCGACCCGGCGCTTTCGTCAAAGGTAGGGAGCGGCTGCCCTGGGCGGTATTTTTCCTGGGCCTGGCAGCGACGGGTTTCGGCTCGGCCTGGTATCACCTGGCCCCGAACAACGCCGTGCTATTCTGGGATCGCCTGCCCTTAAGTCTGTGTTTCGGTGCGCTGATCGCCGAACGCGTGAGTATCCGTGCCGAGTTGGCGCGGCTTGTCCCCCTGGCCGCCAGCGGCACCGTGCTGCACTGGCCAGGGGAGCCGAAAACGTGCCGCCCTATTGCGCTTTTCAGGCCGGGACGATCGTGGCCGCTGTGCTCGTGATACGTTTTTTTGCGCCAGTCTACACCCGTGAGGCGGATCTCTTACGGGCGGCGATGCTCTACGCCTCAGCGGTATTGACCGAATACTTCGATCCGGCCCTCTTCGCCATCGGGGGAATGGTCAGCGGGCGCACTCTGAAGCATCTCTTGGCCGCGTTCGCCATTTATCAACTGGTGCCCATGCTGCGCGCGCGCCGCCCTATTTCTGGAACATCCCCATGCATCCCTGGAACGCCTCGATCAAGGGGATGTCCGCGACTGAGCCCAATGGCAGGAAACCGGGCCCAGCAATTGCCCCTTTGTGCGATCGCCATGATCGTCGGCTTGTGAGGTCGATCTATCAAAAAACAGCGCGAGTGGTTTCCGCCGGCGCCCGCCGGAATTCCCCTCCGGACGGAAAGCTTGAAATCCCCCCTTCGATGCATTACCGTGAGCGATCCGTAAGGCTGGGGGTGCCTGGCAATTGCCGGGCTGAGACACACCCTTCGAACCTGATCCGGCTGATACCGGCGTAGGGAAGCTGAGCTTTCGAGCTGTTCGAAGAACCCGATCGACATCCTCCCCCGCGCGCCTTATCCGTGTCCAACCAGGAGCCAGCGATGAGCGCGATCCCCCAAGAATTCCTACACGAAGCAGTCACTGCCAAAAAAGCTTCCGTCCAGCCGTTCGCGGCCTCGGAAAAAGTTTACATCCAGGGTGGCCGCCCAGACCTGCGCGTCCCAATGCGCAAGATCAGCCAGTCGGACACGCCCACCAGCACGGGCCGGGAAAAGAACCCGCCAATCTACGTCTACGACACCTCCGGCCCCTATACCGACCCGAGCGTCTCGGTCGATCTGCGTCAGGGGCTGCCCCCGTTGCGTGAGAACTGGATCGTCGAGCGCGGCGATAGCGAGCTGCTCGACGGCCCGAGTTCGAGCTACGGTCGCGCCCGTCAGCACGAGCCGGCCCTCGCGGCCCTGCGCTTCGAGCATATCCGCAAGCCTCGCCGGGCCAAGGCAGGCGCCAACGTCACCCAGATGCACTACGCGAGGCGGGGCCTCATCACGCCGGAGATGGAATTCGTCGCCATCCGCGAGAACCAGCGGCTGGAGGCCTTAGCCGACCTCTACAAGTTCCAGCATCCCGGCGAAGCCTTCGGCGCGGCCATCCCCAAGGTCATCACCCCCGAATTCGTGCGTGACGAGGTGGCGCGCGGGCGGGCCATCATCCCGGCCAACATCAACCACCCCGAGTCCGAGCCCATGATCATCGGGCGCAACTTCCTGGTGAAGATCAACTGCAATCTGGGCAACTCCGCCGTCACCTCTTCGATAGAAGAGGAAGTCGAAAAGATGCTGTGGGCCATCCGCTGGGGCGGCGACACGGTGATGGATTTGTCCACCGGCAAGCACATCCACGAGACCCGCGAGTGGATCATCCGCAACTCACCCGTACCCATCGGCACGGTGCCCATCTACCAGGCCCTGGAGAAGGTGGACGGCAAGGCCGAGGAGCTGACCTGGGAAATCTTCCGCGACACGCTGATCGAGCAAGCCGAACAGGGCGTGGACTATTTCACCATCCATGCCGGCATCCGCCTGCCCTTCATCCCGCTGACGGCGAAGCGCACCACCGGCATCGTCTCGCGCGGCGGTTCCATCATGGCCAAATGGTGTTTGGCCCATCACAAGGAGAGCTTCCTCTACACCCACTTCGAGGACATCTGCGAGATCATGAAGGCCTACGACGTGGCTTTCTCCCTGGGCGACGGCCTCAGGCCCGGTTCCATCGCCGATGCCAACGACGAGGCCCAGTTCGCGGAACTGCGTACCCTCGGCGAGCTGACCCAGGTCGCCTGGAAACACGACGTGCAAGTCATGATCGAAGGGCCGGGCCACGTGCCCATGCACCTGATCAAGGCCAACATGGACGAGCAGTTGAAACACTGCCACGAGGCGCCTTTCTACACCCTGGGGCCTTTGACCACCGACATCGCGCCCGGCTACGACCACATCACCTCGGCCATCGGCGCGGCCATGATCGGCTGGTACGGCACGGCCATGCTGTGCTACGTCACGCCCAAGGAACACCTGGGTCTACCCAACAAGCAAGACGTGCGCGACGGCATCATCGCCTACAAGATCGCCGCCCATGCCGCCGATCTGGCCAAAGGCCATCCCGGCGCCCAGGTGCGTGACAATGCCCTGTCCAAGGCCCGCTTCGAATTCCGCTGGCAGGATCAGTTCAACCTGTCGCTCGATCCCGAGAAGGCCCTGGAATTCCACGACGAGACCCTGCCCCAGGAAGGCGCCAAGCAGGCCCATTTCTGTTCCATGTGCGGCCCGCACTTCTGCTCCATGAAGATCACCCAGGATGTGCGCGACTATGCCCGCGAACACGGTCTGGACGAGGCGCAAGCCCTGGCTAAAGGCATGGAAGAAAAATCGGACGAGTTCGTAAGGTCCGGGGCCGAGGTCTACCGGCGCACTTGATCGCGACGATGCGCCCTCTCCCGTCGAACACACCGCCGGTCAAACCAGGCGGCCTGCCTTTGCTGGGCCATATCCTGGAATTCGGCAAGAACCCGCATGCGTTCATGATGGCCCTGCGGCGCGACTTCGGCGACGTCGCCGAGTTCCGGATGTTCCATCAGCGCATGGTATTGCTCACCGGCAGCAAGGCCAGCGAGGCGTTCTACCGGGCGCCGGACGACGTACTCGACCAGGGGCCGGCCTACAAGATCATGACCCCGATCTTTGGCCGCGGCGTGGTGTTCGACGCCTGCATCGAGCGCAAGAACCAGCAATTGCAGATGCTGATGCCGGCCCTGCGCGATAAGCCGATGCGCACCTACTCCGAGATCATCGTCGCCGAAGTCGAGGCCATGATCCGGGACTGGAAGGATGCCGGCACCATCGACCTGCTGGAGCTCACCAAGGAACTCACGATCTACACCTCCAGCCACTGCCTGCTGGGCGCGGAGTTCCGCCACGAACTGAACACCGAATTCGCCGGTATCTACCGTGATCTGGAAATGGGCATCCAGCCGATCGCCTATGTCTTCCCCAACTTGCCACTGCCGGTTTTCAAACGTCGCGACCAGGCGCGGGTAAGGCTGCAGGAACTGGTGACCCAGATCATGGAGCGGCGCGCCCGATCGCAGGAGCACAGCACCAACGTGTTCCAGATGCTGATCGACGCCAGCTACGACGACGGCAGCAAACTGACACCCCACGAAATCACTGGGATGCTGATCGCCACCATCTTCGCCGGCCACCATACCAGTTCGGGCACCACCGCCTGGGTGCTGATCGAGCTGCTACGGCGCCCGGAATACCTGCGCCGGGTGCTGGAGGAGATCGACGCCCTGTTCGAAACCCATGGCCAAGTCACTTTTGAATCCCTTCGGCAGATGCCGCAACTGGAAAACGTCATCAAGGAAGTGCTGCGGCTGCATCCGCCGCTGATCCTGCTGATGCGCAAAGTGATGAAGGATTTCGAGGTCCAGGGGATGCGCATCGAGGCGGGCAAGTTCGTTTGCGCCGCACCTTCGGTCACGCACCGGATTCCCGAGCTGTTCCCCAACCCCGAACTGTTCGATCCCGACCGCTACACCCCGGAACGGGCCGAGGACAAGGACCTGTACGGCTGGCAGGCCTTCGGCGGCGGCCGCCACAAATGCTCGGGCAATGCCTTCGCGATGTTCCAGATCAAGGCCATCGTCTGCGTTCTACTGCGGAACTACGAGTTTGAGCTGGCCGCAGCCCCCGAAACCTATCAGGACGACTACAAGAAAATGGTGGTCGAACCGGCCTCACCCTGCCAGATCCGCTACCGTAGGCGCGACGCGCCGGGCGCCGTGGATGCGAAGGCGGGCGCCAGCGAGGCTAATGCCCACGTCATCCGCGGCGCTTTCCGGGTGACCGTCGACTGGGATCTATGCAAGGGTCATGGCAACTGCATGGCCGAAGCACCGGAGATTTTCCAGGTCGACGAAGACGGCCGCCTGACGCTGCTCAATGAGACGCCCGCTCCTATCCTGGCCGGGAACGCCCAGGCTGCGGAAAAATTTTGCCCAGCACGGGCGATCAAGATCCTGCCGCTGGACGCTTAAGATGCTGCTCTCGCTCCGCTACAACTTCCTGTTCGTCCATATCGCCAAGACCGGCGGAACCAGCGTGCGCGACTCGCTGTGGCGCTACAAATGGACCGATCCGGCCCGAATTCCGCAGTTCCTGTGCAGCAAGCTCAGTGCGCTCACCGGCCACGAGATCGGCGCCAAGTTCCCGCGCCACGCCAAGGCCATCGCCGCCATGGAGATGCTGCCGCGCGAGTTGTATCAGAAGCTGTTCAAGTTCGCCTTCGTGCGCAATCCATGGGATCTGCAGGTCAGCTCATACCATCACATCCGGCGCGAACGGCCCGATCTGCTGGTAGGCCGCGACGACTTCGAGGCATTCCTGCGCTGGAAACTCGACCCCGAGCGCGCGCCGCAATACCACGCCGACATGTCGATCGAACTGCAGACGGACTACCTGATCGACCTGCACGGCAATCTCATCGTCGATTTCGTCGGCCGCTACGAACGCCTCGCCGAGGATTTCGAGGAAGCCTGCCGCCGCATCGGCATCGCCTGCCCCAAACTGCTGCACAGCCGCAAGGCCACCGACCGCGGCAAGGACTACCGGCGCTATTACAACGACGCCACTGCCGAACTGATCGAAGCGCACTACCGCCCCGACATCGAGCGCTTCGGCTACCGCTTTGACGAGCCATTGCCGTGACCGACCGCCCCGGCTCCATCCTCATCGTCCGGCTCGGCGCCATCGGTGACATCGTCTTCGCCTCCGCCCTGATTCCGGTGCTGCGGCAGGCATTTCCCAAGGCCCGGCTGGTCTGGCTGGCCGACGAAGCCAACCAGGATCTGCTGATCCACAATCCACGGCTGGACCGGCTCGCGATCTGGCCGCGTGCCCGCTGGGACAGGCTGCGTAAAGAAGGGCATTACGCCACCCTGCTCAAGGAATTCCGCAACTTGGTCCGGAGCCTGCGGGAAGAGCGCTTCGACTGGGTCCTGGACCTGCAAGGACTCCTGAAGAGCGGCGTGTGGGCGGCGCTGGCCGGCGGCAAGACCCGCATCGGCCTCGGCTCGCGCGAAGGCAGCCAATTCCTGATGACGAAGCGTATCGACCGCCGCACTGAGTCGAACACGATCGGCAACGACTACCTCAAACTGGCCGTCGAACTTGGACTCGACACCGAGGCCTTCGCCATGGATTTCGTGCCGGGGACAGCGGCGGAGACGGAAGCTGCGAAGATCCTGGAGCAGTCAGGCATCGACGGCCCCTATGCGGCGATTTTTCCCTTCACCACCCGGCCGCAGAAGCACTGGATCGACGGGAATTGGTCAGCCCTGGCCGATGAGATCAGCGCCCGTTACCGGTGGCCCGTCGTCATGCTGGGCGGGCCGGGCGATACCGTCCGGGCCGAAGGGATACGGGAGCGCTGCCGGTCGGACCTGAAGAATCTCGCCGGAAGAACCGGGCTGGGAGTCAGCGGCGCATTGATCCGACACGCCGGTTTAGGCATCGGCGTGGATACCGGCCTGACCCACATGAGCATCGCCCTTAGGCGCCCCACTGTCGCCCTGTTCGGCTCTACCGCCCCCTATCTGGAAACGGGGAGGGAAAATGCAGTGGTGCTGTATGAGGCCCTGCTCTGCTCGCCCTGCGAACGCCGCCCCAGCTGCGACGGCACCTTCACCTGCATGGCGCAACTCACGGTCGAGAAGACCCTCGCCGCAATCGACGGCATCCTCAACCGGCCTTGAGCCCTCAAACCAGCGCCCGCCCCGTCAACCGTTCCAGTATCCTGAGCGGAGACATGGCGGGATCGCGCATGGCCTCGACCGGAAGATAGAAGGTCTGCTCCAGCAGATACTGGCCGGCCATGACCGCATGCGAGGCCTGATCGGTGAACACCATCCAGGTAGTGGATGGGGGGAAGTCGAAAGGCGCCTGATCCACTTCGGCCTGATAAGCCAAGTCGGCTTTCATCCTGTCGTGCAACTGCAGCATGTAGTGATCGTAGGCACTGCGCCGGCTCTTGGTCAGCCCCAGCCACCGCAGGATGGGAGCACTGCCGGGAAATGGCGCCGGAATGGCGGGCAGGAAGCGCCTGGCCATCGGCTCGAATGCCTCCCCCAGACGCCAACGGCGGGGGCGGCCTGCCGGATTCACGTTGGCGAACACCCGTAACAACCGCCGTCCTTGCACGGGTGAGGAAGGAAAGGCATCGACATGTAGCCGGGTATCGTCCTTACGCCAGGAGCTCGCGCGTCCGGCGGCCTCCACCGGCCGGAAGCTGGTGCGGCCTTGCACCAGGGCGGCGCTGTATTGCGGCAGCAGCCTCGCCACCAGGCCGGCGGCCTGGCCGGCGAAGCGCGCCATCATGCCCCGCAGCGCCTCCACATCGGCCACCGCCGGGCCGGTCCCGTGCAGATCGCGGCTCGCGGCATCGAAGCTGACGTTCTTGCTCTTGCCCACCGTCTCCGGCGACAGGAAGGTCTTTTCATGCGCCTCGATCGCGAATCCGAGTCGGGGGAAATACAGGACCTTGCCGTGCTCGATTTCAGTCAATGCGTCGGCACGCTCCTTCGCGGAAAAAGATGCATCCCAGTCGGCGCTGCCGAACTCGAAAATTCTGCTCATACGCTCTACCTCTCTACTGATGCCTCTTCGTTATCCGGGTTGGTCCACCCCTGCGGCACGCCATAAGGCTTGGCCGGCACGATCGGCGGGCGGCCGAGAATCAGGTCGGCCACCAGCCGGGCCGAGGCGGGGGCCATGGTCAGACCATTGCGGAAATGGCCGCAGCTCAAATACAGATTACTGAACGCCGGCGTCGGGCCGATAAACGGAATGCCTTTCGGCGACCCTGGACGCAGGCCGGCCCAATGGCCGATGACCTCCGCATCCGCCAGCGCAGGCAACCAGTGGCGGGCGAATTCCAGCAGGATACGCCGCCCTTCGGCATCTGGCACCTTGTCGAACCGGCGCTGTTCCACGGTGCTGCCGCACAGCACTATGCCGTCCCGCCTCGGAATGAGGTAACGATCTCCCGCCAGGACGATATGGTCGACAAGCCCGACCGGCGCCCGGAACGCCAGCATCTGCCCCTTGACCGGCGCGACGGGCAGGTTCGGGAGCACAGCCCGCAGTATTTCCGCGGACCAGGCACCGGCCGTGACGAGATAGGTTTCTGCCACGAACGTCCCCTTCGCGGTCACTACCCTTAAGACCTTGCCATCCCGTGATTCCAGAGTTGTCACCCCAGCGCCTTCCTCGATGGCGATGCCGCGCTGGCGGGCATCGGCCAGTATCGCGCGCAACAGACGGGGATTGCGCACCTGCGCCACCTCAGGCAGACAGATCGCCGGCAGGGAAGACGGCGCAAGCCGGGGCTCCAGCGAGGCCAGGACAGCTGGTTCGATCCACTCGCGCGGAACTCCGTGCGCCGCGCACCAGGCATCGGCAACCGCGGGCTCTTCCGGCTGCAGCACCAGCAGCCCGCTTTGCCGCCATTCGGGATCCAGACCGGTTGCGTCCAGCAATTCTGCGACAAGGACGGGATAGCGCTGCTGGCTCCAGGCACAGAGCGCGGTGACGGCTTCCGGCATGCGCCAAGGACAGAGCGGCGATAGAATGCCGCCCCCTGCCCAGGACGACTCGCGTCCAGCCAGTCCCTTGTCGAGAATCCGGACCGACAGGCCGGCCGCGGCCAGCTCACGCGCCGCCAGAAGGCCGCTGATCCCGGCGCCGATGATGAGAACGTCGGTCGACTTCACCGCTTGCCGCATTCCCTTCACTGGCATGGACATCCGCATCACAGGGGATGCATGCCGGGCTCATCCCGCCTGGACGGCAGCGGTGTGATTCCACGCGCCTTCTGCAAGGCGATGAGCCGCTGCTCCAGCTTGTTTAACGCCGCCTCCAGGGAGGTCTCCATCACCACGATGTCCCCCATCGACAGGATCACCCGCGCGAGTTCCGGAATTTTGACGCTGCTGGTGGACTCGATGTAGACCGGCTGCACGTACAACAGCGATCGCCCGATGGGCACGATGATGATGCGGCCGCGGGTGAGATGCGAGCCTTTCTGATCCCACAGGGCGAACTCCTTAGCGATTTCGGCGTCCTGATCGATCATTGCGCTCACCTGTGCCGGACCATCGACCTGGACATCCTTGCTGTACTTGTAGAGGACGATGGACTTCGAGTAAGGCATGCCACAGGCTTCTGGCCGCAATGCGCCGCCGATCGCCAGCACGCTCATGTTATTGCGCCCGATCGGCGTCATCGGATTGATCAGCACGAAATTCTGCATGTTTTCGCAGCCGTCGAGCTGAGTCGTGAAATAGTAGGGTGCCACGGTCCGAGTCACGGTGCGGCCATCGCGCATCCGGACGCCGACCTTGGCGAAATCCCAGGTCTCCGCCTGTTGATAAAACAGTTCCGGCTGGGTCTGGTGGTATTTGGCGTACATCCGCATCTGGATCACGAACAAGTCCTGGGGAAAGCGCAGCTGCTCCCGAATCAATGGCGGCATGGCGCTGGCGTCCTGAAACAGACCCGGATAAGCCTTAATGTAGCCCTTGAGGACGGCGTCGTCGTGATCCACGACGTAATAGTCCAGCGAGCCGTCGAAAGCATCAACCACGATCTTGACCGAATTGCGGATGTAGTTGAATTCGCGCTCTTCGGTGTCACCACGAAACTTGTAGCGTGTACGCTTGGAAACCGGATAGGAATTGAGCGTCGTGTAAGCGTCGACGACCCAGAAAATCCGCTGTGGGGTCACCACGATGTAGGGGTCGCGATCCAGCGCCAGGAACGGCGTGACCGTGTTGATCCGCTCAATGATGTTTCGGCGGAACAACGCCTGGCTGCTCTTGGTGATATTGAGTGAGAAAAACAGCCGCTCGTCGCGGAAATAAATGGACAAAAGCAGACGTCTGAGGAGGGAGGAGATCGGAACCCCGCCGCTGCCCGAATAGTTCTGGCTGGATCCCTGATCGAAACTGGCGATGTCGACGATCTCGAGCCGGTTGGGAACGATCGCGTAATCCAGGTTTTCCAGACCGAAATAGATGTCGGGCTTCTCGGTGGTCAGACCGACGTCCGAATGCATGTTCAGGTCCCTGAGCCACCATTGCATCGGATGATCGCCCGACTGCGCCGCCGGCGTGATCACCGCACCATAGCCGTGGGTATAACGCAAATGGGTGTTCTCCCAGTTCCTGGCCTCCTCGGGCAACTTGGCGAGATTGATTTCACGTGCCGCCAGATTGACCTGTTCGATCTGGCCGTTGACGAGATAACGCGCGGTGTCGACCTCCGTGAAATTATAATAGGGCCGTATGCCTTGAAGCTGCTGGTACACATCATCCAGGTATTCCGGATCCCATACTGGAATGTTGTGCAGATGCTCGCGGATGCGCGGATCGATGGTTTCGGCACCCTCAGGCACCGCCGTGATGTCGATGGTGCGGATTTCGTCGAGATCGAAAGCCGCCAGCGTCGCATCGATGTTGTACTTGATGTACTTGTGCTCCATTTTGACCGGATTCGGCTTGACCACGAAACGGTCGATCAGCTCCGGCACCACGTCGACCTTGCGCAACCCGGTGGCGGAAACCCAAATCAGCGCACAGGTCAGCGCCAGCTTGAGTCCGCGATGGCGCTGCACGAACCACAGCGCGGCCACCACACCGACGACGAGAGAAACGATCTCGACCCAGATCAAAGGCAGATGGTAGCGGAGTTCGATCAGACCAGGGCCGAAAAACAAGGGTTCGTGGGCGTCGACGTAGAGCAGCTCCTCCCGCTGCAGACGGTATCCCCAGGCCGCCACCACAGCAACCAGCAGCACCAGCAGATTCAAATGGATGCGGGCACCGCGAGGCCATGGCCGGCGGCGGGCCGGCGAGAATTCGTGCTCCACCCAGTAGAGCGCCGCCACCATGACGGCCAGCACACTGACACATACCAGCAATTCCGCTTGGATCAGGCCCAGAATCGGCAGCCGGAACATGTGAAAACCGGCGTCTTTCCCGAACACCGGCTCGGTGATGCCGGCATCGGGGGCGAAAAAGAACAGCAGGCCGGCCTCCCACTCTTGGTAGAACGGCAACGCGACCAGCACAGCCAGAAACACCGACAGCGGCAGATAAACCGGCAATGCCCCGGTCTGGAACATGCGCAGCCAGCGCCGGTAGCGCGACTCCTCCGACCCTGCGGCATAAATCGCCTGATCGACCCCCAGATACTGCGAAGCGGCCCAGAAATTCAGGAAAAAGATCAGGAAAAAGAAAAGAGTCACCCCGCCGGACAAAATGTAGCGGTACAGGACCCGCAGCCAGAAATAGGCGCCGAGGTCCAGCGACTTGAACCACCACCAGTCGACCAGGAAATGCGTGGCCGCCAGGACGATCGCCAGCAGCAGCCCCACCAAAACCACCATGACCACGGCTGCGGACATCAGCAGTCGTTTCCAGTTTCCCATATCGTCCTCGTTCGGTGTTTTGTTACTCGTATGGATGGGCTTACAGGGGGATGGAACGCAGGCGGCAGGCGCATGCTCCGGCGCGATCGGCCTTGTTCGCGCTGGCGTGCCAAGCCATTAGATGATACCCGACTACCCCGTAATCTGGTAGGCGAGAGCGGACGGTACAGAAGCCGGCATGCCGGGGTGGTGGATTTCGGCTATACTCACCGCGGCGGAAGCGATCACAAGCTTCCCGAAACCGCCAAAATGGCCGACAAACGCCTGCGGAATGGGGTTCCCCTGTTTGAACCGATATGCCCGACGCCTCACGCTGTGTGTCCTGGTACTGATCCAGGTATGGGCACCTCTGCTCCACGCCCATCCGGCCAACAGCGAACCCTGGGGCAAGTTCCATCTGCCCGGTCTCGAGTTTCTCGAGCGTCCCCAGGGGAAAGGATGGCATGCTCCGGATGCAGGAGCAGAGACGTCCCTGGTCGTTGCGATGCAAAGCGGCATTTTGGAGCCCTCGTGTGTCTCGTGCCCTTGCCGGATGGACGAACAGACGCCGGACCATCCTCCCGGCCCGCCCGATGCCCGTTTACCGACACCGGAGCCCCTGGCAGATCTTCCCCGCTCTCCATTTATCCTGCTGCCCTACGGCTTCCAGGCCGTCAAACCGCCCTCGGCACGCGCCCCGCCGACTCACGTCTGATCTTTGCGTCGCGGCTTCCCCGCGCGTAACGGCGCCTACCGACGATTCCCCGAAATCGAGACGGCGGGCATGCTGACACTATGAATCCGGTACTGCCGATGATCCTCCTTCATGGACTCCTCGGTGTTTTCCTCGCCATCGCCTCCGCTTCGGCCCGGGGCGAGGAAGACGCCATGACTGAGCCTGCCGGCCTGCTGCCTTTCGACGCCCGGCTCAGCCTCCACGGCGTGGTGCAAACCACTTTCGAGAACTATCCGCAAACGGCGATGGTCGACGCCATGCGCCTGGAAACCAACGCCTTGCAGCAGCGCAGTGACAGCTGGATTCCGGGCTACCCCATGGTCTATATCCAAAACAACCAGAACATTGCAGGCGATGGTGAAGGCATGACGCAATGGGGCTACCAGGTCCCCCTCTGGCGTTGGGGACAACGGGATGCGAGCCAGGCAGTCACCGATAGGGCCGCCGAAAGCACGGAACGGTTCGGGCTGGGCCTCAAACACGAGGTCGCCGGCCTGGTCCGGGAGAGCCTATGGAATCTCAAAATGATGCAAAACCGTCATCAGTTCGCCAGGACTGTGTACGAGGTGTCGCTGAAACTGGTCGAAACGGTCAAACGCCGTGTCGAGCTCGGCGATCTCGCCCAGGCCGACCTGCTGCTGGCCCAGAGCGACTCTTTGGAAAAGAAGACCTCGCTCACCCAGGCCGCCGTCGACCTGCAGCATGCCCACCAGGCTTTCGCGAACCTGACCCGAATGCAATCGGCACCTGAAAAATTCGATGAAGAACTCTCCAGGCTGACGGCCATCACCGAGGAACACCCCCAGCTGGCCGCCCTGAATGCCATGATCGAGCGTGCCCAGGCCGATGTGGAATTCGTCCGGCAATGGAAGCAAGGTACCCAGCCCACCGTCTTGATCGGCGCCCAGCATCGCGCCTTCGTCAACAAGAACCTGCAGAACGACACCAACGTGGTTCTCCAGATACCGATCGGGGGCGATGCCTATAACGAGCCCTTCGTCGCCCAGGCGAATTTGGTACTGACCCAGAAGATCACGGAACGCGACAACCTGATCCGCCTACTCCAGCGATCGCTCAAGCAGGCACAGCAAACCCTGGAGGCGGACCGCAAAGCGCTGGACATCGCCAGGAACCGGCGCGATATGGCCGAAACCCTGATCCGGATGAACCGGATCGCGCTTGAAACCGGCGAAATCCAGCTGATCGACTTTCTGCAGGTCCAGACTACCGCGCAGGCGGCAATCTGGGACGCGATGCAGAAGGAAATCCAGTTGAAACGGGACATCGCCGCTTATAACCAAGTGGTGGGGGTAACACCATGAAGCCGCGGGTCCTGGCCGTTCTGGCCCCCCTGCTGCTGGGAACGCCGGCCGGAGCCGATCCGATCATCAAACTGGATGCCCAGCAGATCGAGCACCTCGACATCCGTGTCGCCAAACCCGAAATCGTCGATGCCTTGCCCCTGGCCTGGGCACCGGCGCGCGTGGTCATTCCACCAGACCGGGAGTTCATCGTCAGCGCGCCGCAGGCCGGTGTCATCACCCGAATCGACGTGGCACTGGGATCCTCGGTGACCCCGGGACAGGTCGTCGCGGAAATGCAAAGTCCGGACCTGCTGACCCTCCAAAGAGACCTCCTCAATGCCGCCACCGAATACGAGCTCGCCGGCTCCAAACTGAATCGGGACCAGAAGCTGCTTGACGAAGGCGTCATCTCCAAGCTGCGCTGGCAGGAGACCCGCAGCGTCTTCGACAAGGCCCAGGCCAATCTGCGCCAGGCCGAGCAAGTGCTCGAGGCCAGCGGGATGTCGGCGAAGGACATAGCAGAACTCAAGCGGTCACGCCGCATAAGCAATACCCTCTCCTTGCGCACGCCAATCCGGGGCGTGCTGCTGGAACGCCTGGCCACCGTAGGGCAGAGGGTCAGCATGCTGGCCCCGCTGTTCCGCATCGGCAACGTCGACCAGTTGTGGTTGGAAATCGACATGCCGCAGGAGCGCCTGAGTGAAATCCGGCTGAAAGACCGGGTCGAACTGGATTCGCCGCGAATCCGGGCAACGATCATCGAAGTCAGCCAGAACGTACGGCCAGACACCCAGACCGCCTTGGTGCGCGCCATCATCGACGAGCACGACGACAGCGTCCGCGCCGGCCAGAACGTCAACGTCCAGGTCATGCACGCCAGTACCGACTTCATTTGCCGGGTACCGCTCGCCGCGGTCTTCAGCCAGGACGAGCGGCAATACGTCTTCGTCCGGACACCCGAGGGTTTCGCGGTGCGTGCAGTGAAGGTCGCCGCCGTGTCCGGGCGCAAAGCCATCATTCATGAGGGCTTGACGGCCGACGACCGGGTCGCCGTCCAGGGCGTCGCCGCCCTGAAAGCCGCCTGGACCGGTCTAGGCGGGGGTGACGAATGAGCCGGCTGATCCAGTTCGCTCTGACGCAGCGCCTGCTGGTCGTCCTTCTCACTGCCCTGCTGGCGGGTTCCGGTTATGTCGCCACCCTGCAGATTCCCATCGACGCTTTCCCCGACGTCTCCCCCACCCAGGTCAAGGTCATCGTGAAAGCCCCCGGCATGACGCCGGAGGAAGTCGAAAGCCGCATCACCGCACCCATCGAACTGGAACTGCTCGGCATTCCAAAGCAGACCATGCTGCGCTCCATCGCCAAATATGCGCTGACCGACATCACCATCGACTTCGAAGAAGGCACCGACATCTACTGGGCACGGCAGCAAATCGCGGAAAGGCTGAACGGCGTGTGGGCCAGCCTGCCCGAGGGCAGCGAAGGCGGCATGGCACCCATGACGACGCCACTGGGCGAAATGTTCATGTTCACCGTCGAGGGCGGCGACCTCACGCTGATGGAACGGCGGAACCTGCTGGATTGGGTCATCCGTCCGGCGCTTCGCACGGTGCCCGGCGTGGCCGACGTCAATTCCCTGGGCGGGACTGTGCGAAGCTTCGAGGTGATCCCGAACAACGCGGGGATGTCCTCGCGCGGCATCACCATGGAAGCCTTGATCGGAGCGCTCAAGTCCAACAACCGTAACGACGGCGCCGGCCGCTTGCCGGAGGGCGAAGAAGCGTTGCTCGTGCGTGCCGAAGGTCAGATCCGGGATCTGGATGATGTCCGTTCCATCGTCATTGCCAACCAGAACGGTGTCGCCATCACCATCGGCGACGTGGCCGAAGTACGGATCGGCGCTCTGACCCGCTATGGCGCGGTCAGCCGGGATGGGCGGGAGGAGGCCGTGGAGGGGCTCGTGCTGGGGTTGCGCGGCGCCAACGCGCGGGAGGTGGTCGAGGGCGTCAAAAGAAAGATCGAGGAAATCCGGCCGGCCCTCCCGCAAGGCGTCGTGCTCGATGTGTTCTATGACCGCAGCGATTTGGTGAACCGTGCCACCCATACCGTCGTCCGCGCCCTGGTAGAAGCCATCGTCCTCGTCGTCGTCCTCCTCCTCCTGTTCCTGGGCGATCTGCGCGCCGCGTTGACCGTGGCTTGCATCCTGCCGCTTTCGGCGCTTTTCACCTTCCTGCTGATGCATCAGTTTGGACTTTCGGCCAACCTGATGAGCCTCGGCGGCCTGGCCATCGCCATCGGCAAGCTGGTTGATCCGGCTGTGGTGGTCGTGGAGAACATCACGACACATCTGGCTGATCCCAGGATGCAAGGCAAACTACCGCGGCTGCACTTCATTTACCGTGCCATGCGCGAGGTCACCGCGCCGGTGGTATCGGGCGCCCTCATCATCGCCATCGTCTTCGTACCGCTCCTATCGCTGCAGGGACTCGAGGGGAAGCTGTTCAGGCCCGTCGCCTTCACCAACGTGTTCGCCATGGCCGGATCGCTGTTCATGTCGCTGCTGGTCATCCCGGTCCTGGCGTCGTGGCTGATGCGCAAGGTGAAGCACGAGGAGCCTTGGCTCGCCCGGAAACTCCATGAATACTATCAACCGGTGCTACGGTGGGCACTCGATCACAGCCGCCTGGTCGTCATCGCCGCCGGCATCTTGCTCGCCCTGACGGGGGTGATCTACACCCAGATCGGCAAAACCTTCATGCCGACGCTGGATGAGGGCAGCATCATCGTTCAAGTGGAAAAACTGCCATCGATCAATCTGGAGCAATCCGTCCGGCTCGACCAGCAACTCCAGAAAGCGCTGTTGGACCACGTTCCCGAGGTCGAGCGGGTCGTGTCGCGCGTGGGATCGGACGAAATCGGACTGGACCCGATGGGACTCAATGAAACGGACAACTTCGTCGTTTTGAAGCCCGTCGAGCAATGGAACGGCAAGACCCGCGAAGAACTGGTCGAAGACCTCCGAAAAGTCCTGGAAACCCTCCCGGGCATCGCTTTCGGCTTCACCCAGCCGATCCAGATGCGGGTCACGGAGATGCTCACCGGCGTACGCGGCGACGTAGCCGTCAAGCTCTACGGTCCCGACATCGCAGTACTCAACGAAAAAGCCGAGGCCATCGCCGACGTGATCCGGTCAGTAGAGGGCGCTTCGGATGTGTTCACGATGCGTAATGCTGGCATGCAATACCTCCAGGTCCAGATAGACCGCCTCGCGACGGGGCGCCTGGGACTTGACGGCGATACCCTGGAACGGATGCTGCGCGCACAGATTGAGGGGCTCAAGCTGGGCATCGTGCAGGAAGGCATCAAGCGGACCCCCTTGTTACTCCGGGCAGCCGCCGACCCCGAGCAACTCGCATTACTGCAGGTGACTCTCCCCGACGGTCGCCGCGTGCCACTTTCCGCCCTCGCCCGCGTCGAGCGTACCGAGGGACTGGTTGCCATCACCCGAGAGCGCGGTCAGCGCTTCTCGGTCGTCCGAACCAATGTCCAGGGCCGTGATCTGGTCGGCTTCGTGGAAGAGGCACGTAAGGCGGTCGGCGAACGCGTACCGCTTCCCAGCGGCTATTACCTCACCTGGGGAGGACAGTTCGAGAACCAGCAACGCGCGGCACAACGCTTGTCCATCGTCATTCCCATATCGATCGGCTTGATCTTTCTATTACTGTTTACCACTTTTGGGTCGGTCCGGCAGGCGATACTGGTACTCACCAATGTCCCCTTTTCTCTGGTCGGCGGGGTCACCAGCCTCTGGCTATCCGGTGAATACCTGTCTGTCTCCGCCTCCGTGGGATTCATTTCCCTCTTGGGCATTGCCGTGCTCAACGGCGTGGTGATGGTGACCTACTTCAATCAGCTTCGGGCGATCGGCCTTCCTCTGGATGAAGTCGTCCGCCTGGGCGCGTCGCGGCGACTACGGCCGGTACTCATGACCGCCAGTATCGCCGCGTTCGGGCTCATTCCCCTACTGTTCGCTACCGGCCCCGGATCGGAAATCCAGCGGCCGCTGGCCATCGTGGGGGTGGGAGGACTGGTCACATCCACCCTTCTGACGCTCGTGCTGCTCCCCATCCTTTACCGACATTATGGCGAGGATAAATGACCGATGTCCGATCTCGTACTGCTGACGCTTCTGGCCCCCCCTCCGCTTGAAGACGCTTTGGTGGACTGGCTGCTGAGCACGCCGGGCATCCAGGGTTTCAGCAGCCAGGTGGTCTCGGGGCATTCGAGCCGTACCGAAGGACTGAGCCTGCAAGAGCAGGTTTCTGGGCGGAGCCGGCGTATACGTTTCGAAGCCCAGATCGCTGCTGCCGGCTTGGCGGAGACCCTGAAGGCTTTGCATGCGGATTTTCGAGGGAGCGGCGTCCATTACTGGGTGCTGCCGGTGCAGGCGGTGGGCGGTTTATGAGGTGGCTGGCCCCGGGGCGCGCAAAAAACCCCGTCCCTCCGGGGGGAGGAGGGACGGGGTTGGGGTGTCGCATTGGAAATAAGAGCCTGGCAGTTCCCTACTTTCGCACAGGTGTTCTGCACTATCATCGGCGCTAAGCGGTTTCACTTCCGAGGTCGGGATGGGATCGGGTGGTTCCCGCTCGCTCTGGCCGCCAGGCAAAACTGGTCTTGGCACTGGAGCCCTAAGGAATTTGGTCAACGTACACGGTGTTCGCGGTCTTGTCGCACGATCCACACCCGCCAAACGTCTTGGGTGTTATATGGTCAAGCCTCACGGGCCATTAGTATCGGTTAGCTTCACCCATTACTGAGCTTCCACACCCGACCTATCAACCTGGTGGTCTTCCAGGGCCCTTCAGGGGACTCACGGTCCCAGGGAGATCTCATCTTGGGAGGGGCTTCCCGCTTAGATGCTTTCAGCGGTTATCCTGTCCGAACATAGCTACCCGGCAATGCCATTGGCATGACAACCGGAACACCAGCGGTTCGTTCACTCCGGTCCTCTCGTACTAGGAGCAACTTCCCTCAAATCTCCAACGCCCACGGCAGATAGGGACCGAACTGTCTCACGACGTTCTAAACCCAGCTCGCGTACCACTTTAAATGGCGAACAGCCATACCCTTGGGACCGACTACAGCCCCAGGATGTGATGAGCCGACATCGAGGTGCCAAACACCGCCGTCGATATGAACTCTTGGGCGGTATCAGCCTGTTATCCCCGGAGTACCTTTTATCCGTTGAGCGATGGCCCTTCCATACAGAACCACCGGATCACTAGGACCTACTTTCGTACCTGCTCGACTTGTTCGTCTCGCAGTCAAGCGCGCTTTTGCCCTTACACTCTCTGCGTGATTTCCGACCACGCTGAGCGCACCTTCGTGCTCCTCCGTTACGCTTTGGGAGGAGACCGCCCCAGTCAAACTACCCACCATGCACGGTCCCCGATCCGGATCACGGACCTGGGTTAGAACTCCAAATTCACCAGGGTGGTATTTCAAGGTCGGCTCCACCCGAACTGGCGTCCGAGCTTCTCAGCCTCCCACCTATCCTACACAAGTCAATTCAAAGTCCAGTGCAAAGCTATAGTAAAGGTTCACGGGGTCTTTCCGTCTAGCCGCGGGTACACTGCATCTTCACAGCAAGTTCAATTTCACTGAGTCCCGGGTGGAGACAGTGTGGCCATCGTTACGCCATTCGTGCAGGTCGGAACTTACCCGACAAGGAATTTCGCTACCTTAGGACCGTTATAGTTACGGCCGCCGTTTACCGGGGCTTCGATCAAGAGCTTCGCTTGCGCTGACCCCATCAATTAACCTTCCGGCACCGGGCAGGCGTCACACCCTATACGTCGACTTTCGTCTTTGCAGAGTGCTGTGTTTTTAATAAACAGTCGCAGCCACCGTTTCACTGCAACCCCCTTCGGCTCCATGGGCAAGCCACTTCACCTACCAGGGGCGTACCTTCTCCCGAAGTTACGGTACCATTTTGCCTAGTTCCTTCACCCGAGTTCTCTCAAGCGCCTGAGAATTTTCATCCTGCCCACCTGTGTCGGTTTTGGTACGGCCGCTTGCAACCTGAAGCTTAGAGGTTTTTCTTGGAAGCCTGGCATCAATCACTTCGGCTGAAGTCGCCTTCAGCACCGTCATCACGCCTCGGCATTGACCCTCCGGATTTGCCTAAAGAGTCTGCCTACACGCTTAAACCGGGACGTCCAACACCCGGCTGACCTAGCCTTCTCCGTCACCCCATCGCAGTTGCAACCGGTACCGGAATATTAACCGGTTTTCCATCGACTACGCCTTTCGGCCTCGCCTTAGGTGCCGACTAACCCTGCGCCGATTAGCGTTGCGCAGGAAACCTTGGGCTTTCGGCGAACGGGTTTTTCACCCGTTTTGTCGTTACTTATGTCAGCATTCGCACTTCCGATACCTCCAGCCAACTTCTCAGTTGACCTTCACAGGCCTACGGAACGCTCCTCTACCACTCACCTCAAAGGTGAATCCGCAGCTTCGGTACATCGCTTAGCCCCGTTGAATCTTCCGCGCAGGCCGACTCGACCAGTGAGCTATTACGCTTTCTTTAAAGGATGGCTGCTTCTAAGCCAACCTCCTGGCTGTCTGGGCCTTCCCACATCGTTTTCCACTGAGCGATGATTTGGGGACCTTAGCTGGCGGTCTGGGCTCTTTCCCTTTTCACGACGGACCTTATCACCCGCCGTGTGTCTCCCGTGATTGCACTTCCCGGTATTCGGAGTTTGCATCGGTTTGGTAAATCTAGACGACCCCCTAGCCGAAACAGTGCTCTACCCCCGAGAGTGAGACACGAGGCGCTACCTAAATAGCTTTCGAGGAGAACCAGCTATCTCCGAG